>CAJKDU010000049.1 GCA_905198745.1 uncultured Prevotella sp.
CCTCCTTTGAAGAGAGCCTCAGATTCCTTTCGGTTTCTGGGGCTTTTTCGTTGTATATACACGCAACCGGAATACGCATCTTTGGGAGCATTTAATATTGTTGTGCTGTGTTATATGATTATGCTTTAATGGGTTGTTCTGCACTGAATCATTCTATGTTTCCGTTTTGTCGGTAAGTTTTAATAGTCAATATTTCCTATTTATCATATTAATCTTCCGTCTTATGTGTCTATTGGAATAGATTGTCGGAATTAAGTTACGCCACCAGCGAATTTTTCTGTTAAAAGAAGATAATAAAAGAATGTGGCTTCATTATTATAAACGAAAAAATGTAACTTTGTGCTCAGTTCCATTGGAAATTTATAGAGCCGAAAGAGACGATGGCAAATAACTGTCTTTCTATATTATGAAACAACTATTTATCTTCTTGTTGACATTCATGGCAACGATGTGTTATGGTCAATCCCGTGAAGTGGTATTAGAGTTTGGTCCCTATGACTATGGAACGATTCGCGACTACAAGACTGACGAATGTCTAGACAAATTTCCTAAGAAATATGCTAATCAGCATGAAGAGGCTTATTGTACATTCTCAAACGACACCATTCGTATTTACTTATTGGTTCATGATGCTGATAATTTGAACGATAATCAAATTGTCGTGGCTATGAAATATGCCTTGAAGACTGCTAATATCAGTCTTTATAGGGATAAGGTTGGCGATGAGATTGTAGGCTTCAAGATAGCTGATAGCGAAACTACTTTTATAGTTTTAAGAAAGGATGAGCGAAAGTCTGTCGTGATGGACTATCCTCTCAAAAATAAAAGATACCAAATGGTATTCAATAATTCCTTGTTAGCACAGCAGTTTGCTTTAGTTTTAGGCGTAAACGAGATATTGGAGCCTACAAAATTTGATAGAGCGTTTGATGAAAGTGTCAAAATACTTTCTCGCTATCGGGTGTCTTATTACAGGTTCAAGTAATCGTTTTTTTGTTATTTGTTGGGTGTCAGCGTCAACGGAATAGCAAGAAGTTTACGCTGACGTAGCTGCGACGCTCCAAGAAGCGAGGATGCACGGAGAAATCGTAGTCCTTGCCGTGTTTGAATACGAAGATTCCTTCCTCGTAGGGCAGATTGCCGTTGAGCACGAGTGGAAATCTCGGGCAATTACTTGAGGCGTAAGGAGAGGCGGCAAAGATGAAGTCAAGCTTTTGGTGTCATGTTTTTTTGGAATCGAAAAACGTCGCCCCTTATCATGATGTCTTTTTCTTCGTCCTGCTTCTTGAAGCATTGGCGGATGAAGTTGGCATGGTAGCAGTCGCCTTCCAAGCTAACAACGCGTTCGCATTCTCGCGATACCTGTTCGAGTGATGCTGCCCGTGCCGGCAAAGAGATCGAGGGTTGTAACCTCTTCGAAGTCGATGTATCCTTGCAGCACATTAAAGATGTTCTTCTTGGCAAAGTCGGTGTGGTACGTGTCTTGAATGTGGGGGAATGTTGAAGTAGTGTCCTTCTTTTGTCCTTTGATGATGCACATTTTCTTTCTTTTTATGTTTTTTATTTGCCTAGATAAAGAGTCGGCAAGTCGAATCTGATTCCCTTGATTTCGGTCAGAGGGGCACGTTTTAATTCGGTTACCTGGTTTAGGTCATAGTTCTTTAGCCCATAAAGTTTGACGTTGTTCATACACCATTCCTTGTTGGGGACGTCGCCGATGGTGAGTAGTTCGGCGTGGCACTAGACCATAATTATAAATATTGTTGTCCGGTAAAACTTTTCAAGAAAAAATAAATTAGGGCTGACACTTCTCACGAGGTATCAGCCCTTTTGTTTATCTTTGTAGTGCAAAAAAAAACATAACCATGAGCAAAGAAAGTCATTTTACCGGACAGCCGCCCATCTAAGCACTATAAGGGGCAGACGCACGAGCCTAAAGACTGGGAAAAGCTGCTCTACATGATGGACTCCACCACAATAACGCTCTTCTACAACATCCTCAAGGGCGTCGGCAGGCATCCGAAATCGGGAAAGAAGATAGGAGGAATGAAAGTTCATACGGTAATGAAGTATCATGTCGGTGTGCCGATGGTGGTGCAGCTCACTTCTGCCGCGAAGCACGACCATTATCTGCTGAAGGAGGTGCATCTGCCCAAAGACTCCACCCTGGCGATGGACCGTGGCTACATCGACATCGCGCAATTCCAACGCCTTACCGAAGAAGGTGTGTGCTACGTGACGAAAATGAAGAAAAACCTTAAGTATGAGGTGCTTGAATCCGTTACTTACGTCAATGCGAAGGGACTGGTAACGCACATTGACCAGAAAGTGCGTTTCATAGGGGGAGAACTCACGCATGAGGCACGACGGGTGGAGATATTTTATGCTGGCAAGAAACCAGTTGTGCTACTGACCAACAACTTTGAATTTACGGTTGAGGACATTGCTGAAATCTACCGTCTGAGATGGGCTATCGAGTCGTTGTACAAGCAACTGAAATAGAATATCCCACTTCATTTCTTCTATGGCGACAGCGTGAATGCCATACAGATACAGACCTGGGTGGTTCTGATTGCCAACCTGCTGATAACGGTTCTCTCAAGAAGCATCAAGAGACACTGCGCTTTTTCGCAGGTGGTTACCATGGTACGACTTATGCTCATGTACTATGTCGATTTTATCGCATTCATGGAGAATCCCGAGAAAACATGGGATAATATCCATGCCAGGGAGATGCAAAAGGCTCCACCGGAACCAACTCTTTTCGATTAGGAGGCTTACTTTTGAGAAAACAAAGCCCGAAGTCCTATTTTACTGGGCTTCGGGCAGGATATTTGCGGTCTTTTGAGTTTTACCGGACAGCAATAGTTTTGATTGTCATATAGGGTCCTTGTTCGTTCACATGCAAATATATCGATGCAAAGGTATTTCATTTCTGGTTATATAACAACAACAGATGATTTGAAGAGGAAAATAGGAATACCGAAGTTGCTATTTTTCTCTTCGAACACTAAACGAGGAATTAATGAAGTTGTATGTTTATTTCGTGCAATTGCACGTTCTTTGAGTAACAATCAAAATCATCTGATTAATAATGCGCCTTAACGCGTGAATCTTGTATAGGAGGCACCAGGTCAGAACATCCTCATATTGATTTAGGAGGGCGTTTCTCTTTTGTTTGTCCTCTCGTTGAATGTTTTACACAAACTGAAAAAGGCTATAAAAGTAGTATGTACTGCTTTTATAGCCTTTTTATGTTTGTTTAGTCGAAAATCTTGAACTTGTATCCTTGAGCCCTGAGCCATTCTATAGATGCAGGAAGGGCGAAGTGGAGTTTGTCGATGCTCTTGAGTGAATCGTGAAAGGTGATGATGGAACCGTTACGGGCATAATGTTTCACATTGTTGAGCACATCTTCTGCTGTCATCCATTTGGAATAGTCTCGGGTTACAAGATCCCACATGACAATGCGGTATTTTCGTCCTAACCATGCATATTGGTCAAGGCGCATCCACCCATGTGGTGGCCTGAAAAGGTTGGAGTGGATGTATGCATTGGCTTTTTCTGTGTTGTAACTATATGTTTTGATGGTGTGCTTGAAACCGCCGATGTGGTTGAATGTGTGGTTGCCCACCCGATGGCCGGCCTCGACTATCTGACGATACAATTCCGGATACTTCCTTACGTTGTCGCCAACCATGAAGAACGTAGCCTTGATGTTGTATTTCTTGAGTGTCTCCAGAATGAACGGGGTCGATTCGGGTATCGGACCATCATCGAAGGTCAGATACACCGAATGATCCTGTTTGTCCATTCTCCATGTGGCACGAGGGTAGAGCCATCTGAGCCACATTGCCGGTTGTTCTATAATCATATTTTCAGATTACTACTGTGGGTCTTTACCGCCAATGTTGTGGTAGTGTGTGTAATATTGCTCAATCTGCAGTCTGTGCTGCTTGTACCATGGCAGGCGGGCATTTTGTGCTTCGCTGAGCATGGACATCATCATTTGGAAGTTCAGCTGGCAGTCATACATGCTTTGTGAGAAGCGGTTGTAGTCGAGCGACATATACCAATTGAGATATTGTGCTGACAATGACCACATCTTGTCGAACATTTTCAAAGCCTTGTCTTTTTTGCCAAGGCGCAGGTATGCTTTGGCAATATCAAAGCTTCCACTCATGTAGTTGGTTGGCACATTGTAGTCGGGAATCTCTTTTTCTGCTTTGGCCAGAACCTTTAGCGCCTTGTCGTACTTGTGCTCGTCAATGAGTGCGTTGGCAAGTTGACCAAACAGTCGACGGTGGGTATAACACATACGCATCACTGTCTCGTCGATGTAGAGCCCTGGTGTGCTGAGACCACCAAACTTAAAGCGGCTCATCAAGTTATTGTAGGCCTTTTCTGTGTCAATCTTCTTGATGCCAGGCTTGGCTGTGGTGAACGGTGTAATACGGTTCACGAGGCCCTCCTGTATGAAGTTGTCGCCTAAGTTCATGAAGTTCTCTGCTCCCACTGTTGTTGCAATGTAGAGAGGACGTGTCCAATTGCTCTGTGCAATCATTTCCAACATCATGAGGTCGTTCTTATAGAGACCATCCTTGCCTTCGAGGGAGATGACCATTTTGTCGGGTATGGTGTCGACAATAAGCATACCACTCTTCTTGACTGCTTCCTTATCGATGGTCACATAGAGAGTATCAGTTGGAATGACGTGCATCTCTGCATTATTCTTGTTGTCGCGTACCCAATACTTGAGCACGTTCTTCAGTTCAAACGGCTCTTCTCCAAATTGTTTCTTGGCTTCCTCGGGATTCTGCTTGTAGAAGTCGAGAATCTGTTTCTTCAGTTCTGGCACAACCTGTACCATCTCGTTAGTGCCTGAGCAGTAGTCAATACGAGGCCATGAGATAGGTACGGAAGGTGAATCGTATGCAGGACGCCGCATCTGGTCTATATACCAATCTGTCTGCAGATAGCTAAGATTGCAAACGCGTGCATCCGTACGCACACCTTCCACCTCTTGGTTATACCACAATGGGAAGGTATCGTTGTCACCATTTGTGAAGATGATTGGATTGCCCTTGTCCTGCATGGACATGAGATAGTTCTGTCCGAAGTCGCGGCAGGTATATCGTCCGCTTCTGTCATGGTCATCCCATGTCTGTGAAACCATTTGGATGGGAACGAGAAGACAAAGAACTGACACGATTGCAGCGAGAAGGTTCTCATTGACTTTTATGCGCTTCTTGAGCTCGTCATAGATGCCGGCCACACCAATGCCACACCAGATAGCAAAGGCGTAGAATGAACCGGCGTAGGCATAGTCGCGCTCACGAGGTTGCATAGGCGTTTGGTTCAAGTATATCACGATAGCCAGACCAGTCATGAAAAACAGGAAGAATACTACCCAGAATTGCTTGATGCCTCTGTCGCCACGATAGGCTTGCCAAAAGAGGCCGATGATGCCGAGCAAGAGAGGCAGACAATAGAATACATTGTGTCCTTTATTGTTTTGTAAGTCTTCGGGCAGTTTGCTTTGGTCGCCAAGACGCCAGTTGTCCAACAAAGGAATACCTGAAATCCAGTTGCCGTGCTCCAACTCTCCATTACCCTGGATGTCGTTCTGTCTTCCGCAGAAGTTCCAGAAGAAGTAGCGCATGTACATATAGTTGCATTGATAGGAGATGAAGAAGGCGAGGTTTTCCAGTGTTGTTGGCACTTTCACGTTGTTGTCTGGATTGTATGTGGAAGCCACTTCCTTTCCTTTCACTCCGCCCATCCAGTCTTCATAAGCCTGTGCTCTTCCGCGTTCGTACATTCTCGGGAAGAACATGCATTGGTCTGTCACATATTGTGGCTTATCCTTGGTACTTACGATGTAGTAGGAATCCTTTTCGTTTTTTGACGTCTTTTCCTTGCGTTCATAGATAGGTGCTCCCTTGGTCATAGACACGTGTCCTGTACCATCTGTCTTGTATTCTGACGTATATGCTTGGCCGAAAAACAGTGGTCGGTCGCCATACTGGTCACGGCTCAGGTAACTGCCAAGGGTAAAGATGTCCTCGGGAGAGTTCTGGTCCATAGGAGGGTTGGCAGAAGAGCGAATGACGATGAGCGCATAGCTGGAATAGCCAATCATGAGCATAAGCATACAGAGCAGGGTCGTGTTGAGCATGCGTGCATTGATGACAGGTTTGTTCTCCTTTTTGAGCCTGAGTAAAAATGCTGCGATGGCGATAACTACAATGCCGATAAAGAAAGCTGACCATCCGTAGCCGTAGAAAGGTATGCCGATGAGGGCGAAGGCGCAAAGGAATGATATAACTTGGCGCTTGCGGTTTTGGTTTGTATAGCTTTCGTATATGCCCCAGATGACGGCTGCCACGAGGAGCACGATGTAGATAATCTCGCCAGTGTTGAATGGACAACCGAGTGTGTTGACAAAGAACAACTCAAACCATCCTCCTACAGTGATGATGCCAGGTACAACACCATAGAGTACAGCTGCTACGATGATGAAACCTATGACAAGTGCCATGATAGAGCCTTTGAGGTCAGCTTTTGGGAACTTGCGATAGTAGTACACCAAGACGATGGCCGGGATGCAGAGCAGGTTAAGCAAGTGTACACCGATGGATAGACCAGTCATGTAGGTGATGAGTACCAACCAACGGTCGCTATGCGGCTCGTCAGCGTGGTCTTCCCATTTCAGAATGAGCCAGAATACCACGGCAGTGAATGCCGAAGAGTAGGCGTAAACCTCTCCTTCTACAGCTGAAAACCAGAAGGTGTCGCTCCACGTGTAAATGAGAGCACCTACCACACCTGCGGCCTGGATGATGATGGTTTTGGCTGTGGTTAGTTCTGCCCAGTCTTTCAGAATGAGCTTGCGAGTGAGATGGGTAATGCTCCAAAAGAGGAACAGAATACATGTTGCACTGAGAAGTGCGCTCATGGTGTTTACCATGCGTGCCACCTGTGTGGGGTCACTGGCAAAGTGGCTGAACAGGTTGGCGGTGAGCATAAAGAAAGGTGCACCAGGTGGGTGACCGATTTCAAGTTTGTAGCCGGTAGTGATAAACTCCGGGCAATCCCAGAAACTGGCAGTGGGTTCAATTGTGGAGCAATATGTAAAGGCGGCGATGGCAAATACCAGCCACCCCATAATGGTGTCCACTAACTTGTACTGTTTCATTATAGCATTAATAAAGTTGTGATTTCAAATTGCAAAGATAGTGTAAATATGAGACAAAACCCAACGAAAGGGCATCGATATGTTTGAAACCCTTGGGGTTTTAATGTTTTTTATTGTTGTAAAGTGTGGAATATGTGCTTTTTGAGTTCTTCTGCCGTAGCTTCCCCTCTGTCGAAATGTGTCACCTTGTTGTTGACAAATACAATATGTCGGGCGTGTCGGGTGAGTTCTTCGATATCATGGCTTACCAATGCTACGGCACATTCACGGTTGAGCGTGTCCAGCAAGTCATACATTTGTGCCTGGTAGGCTTCGTCTATATATGTATTAGGTTCGTCGAGCACAAGTATGTCTGGACAGGACACAAGGGCGCGGGCCAGCAGAATTCGCTGCAGTTGCCCGCCACTCAGTGCGCTGATAGGCCTGTTTTCAAGTCCGTTTAGTTTCATCCGATTGATAATTCCGTCAACTTTTTGGCGTTCGTCTTCTGTGAATCTTCCCAGCAGTCTGTTCCGGGTGGTCAGACCTGTGAGTATGGCGTCGTAAACAGAGATTGGGAACGCCTTGTCTATTTTGTTGTATTGGGGCAAATAGCCCATGGTAATGTGTGTCGTTTCGTGTCCGTCTTTATAGTAGGTCACCTTGCCGGCAGTTGGTTTGATGATGCCGAGTAGTACTTTCATGAGAGTGGTCTTGCCTCCGCCGTTAGGTCCACAGATGCCTACGTAGTCGTGTTCCGTGATGTCAAAGTTGGCACCTGTGAGAACAGGCTGGCTGTCGTAGGCTGCTTCGATATCTTTTAAACTTATGATAGTGTTCATCCTTTAGTGGTGTATGTTTAATTTGATCGTTTTCTGCTGATTTACTTGAGACTCTCAGCAACATGGGTCATTTCTTCGCACCAATGGTAATTCAGAGGGTCTATCTGAACTGGTGTTGCTCCCACTGCATTAGATACTGCACGCGTGTTCTTGATGTTGAACTGCCGTTGCACGAACAATACTTTCACCCCTTCTTTCTTGGCTTGGCGTATCACGTTGAGTGTCTGTGCCGAACTTGGTTCTCTGCCTTCCTCTTCTATTGCTATTTGCTTGAGTGCATAGTCGTGTGCAAAGTAGGTGAGGGTAGGGTGATAGATGAGAAAGACAGTTTTCTTGTCTTTAGTGAGTTGCTTTCTCACCTTTAGGTCAGTGTTCCTTATCTTTTCGCAGAGTTTTTCTTTTCGTTCTTCGAAATAAGTACTATCGCGGTGGTCAATGGCCGTTAGTGCTCGACAGATGTTATGCGCCATGAGCATGGCATTGTTGGCGCTCATCCACGTGTGAGGGTCTTCGTGACCGCCGGACGACTTAATTGGTTTTATTCCCTCGGATGCGTTGATGATGAGTGTATGAGGGGCATTGGCTTCCATGCGTTTCATCCATGCTTGTTCAAACCCTATACTTCCCACCTTGATGTACATGTCGCTTTGGGCAAGTTGTATCATCTGTTGAGCTGTGGGTTCGTATGTTTCAGGGCTCATGCCTTCTGGAACCATAGTCGTTACATGAAAGCGGTCTCCGGCAATTTCTTCGGTGAGGAATCTAAGTGGCTCTATGCTAACCATGACGGTGCGCTTGTTCTGCTGAACGTCGTTGCAAGCTGCCAACAGGATAATCGTGATGAGTGGAAGGAAATATTTTTTCATGTAATTGTTATATGAGGAAAGACAAACCATAGACGAGGATGAGGTATCTCAGCAGTTTTCCGATTGTGATGCTTGTTAGTGATATGGCTATGTTTGCTCTTGTCAGTCCGAGTACGATTGTGATGGCACTACCAAGTATTGGCAGAAAGGCAAAGAAGCCCATCCATGCACCATGGCCTGCCATGAAATGTTTGGCCTTTTCAATGCTTTCGGGTTTCACGTGCAGATACTTCTCTACCCAGTCGAGTCTGCCCATTCTTCCCACGCAATAGTTGAACACAGAACCGCCGACATTGCCTATAGTTCCGAAGATGACAAGGTTCAGAGGGTCGAGTCCTGCTGCCTGAAGTCCAGCCATGACTACCTCGCTACTGAAAGGAAATACGCTTCCAGCGAGGAATGCTGCCACGAGCATGCCCCAATATCCCCAATCTACAAGAATTGAAATGAGGGCATCCATAAGTTGAAGAGTGTTACTGCCGCTAAAGCGACGATATAGATGTAGAACGAGATGTTGGTCATCCACGTACGTGTCAGGGCTATGTAGTGACCAATGAGTGGAGCCGTGTTGACGATGGCGATTGCCAACCATTCGCAATAGTAGCTGGGGAAGAGTACGCACAAGACAAGGGCGATGATGTCTACAGTTATGAATGCATCATAGATCATGCGGGTGCGTATGTTGTCGTTGAAACGGGTGCGCAGATAATGCACAATGCCTGTTGTGGCCAGAATGAGTGTGAGGGCGTAAGTGAGTATGTGGTTGAGTGTGATGCCTTCTATGTGTAGGATTGTATCTATACCCGTCAATTCATTGAGCTGGCTGGAGAAATACGTGAAGTCTCCTATATATATATAATAGGTGGCGATGAACCAGTAGGGCGTGAACGTTCCTAAAATACTTGCCAGCCAGTTCTTGAAACTTGCCGCCATGAGGTTGAAAGAGACGATGAACCACAGGAATGGCACTAAATAGAGTATTGGTGCAAATACTGTGGAACCTATTCCGAGACAAAGAAAGGCAAAGTATACTGTGCCGTGTCCTTGTCTTTGCTGGTAGGCGTGGAACAATATGAGCCATGTGGCTATCATGGACAGCATCACGATGGCACTTTTCATGGTTACCAATCTTGGGCTGGCTGCCAACGCAAGCAGAAGAAAAGAGCATGATACGGTGCGACTGTAGATGCGGATGAGTGCGTTGTTGTTGTTGAGCTCCACCATAAGATAGGTGGAGATGATAATGAACAGCACGGGTAGGCTGACCACGTCCATCAGGCCGAGCACTTCGGCTGCTATCCACGCCATCAGCGTTAGCGTGGCTGTGGCAGGGAGTGTAAACCTGCTTTCGGCTATCCTGTTTTGAAGTCTCTTGACTGACATCTTTTTATTCTAATCTTGTTTTGATGTGTTTGTTGCAGACACGCAAGTGAGGGCAAGCCTTTGCCATGCTTGGGCTTGTCCTCACTCGTGCATCCTTGGATGTGGGTTGTTACAGGTCGCTTCCTATGTCAGAGCGGAAGTATTTGCCTTCGAACTTGATTTTCTGGGCTTCATTGAAACTTTTTTCGAGTGCTTCCTGCTTGTCTTTTCCGTAGCTGCTCACGGCAATGACGCGTCCACCGTTGGTGACGAGCTTGCCGTCTTTCATGGCTGTGCCACTATGGAACACGATGGATCCTTCCACCTCGTTGGCGCCTGTAATCTCAAAGCCTTTCTTGTAGGCCTGTGGATAACCTCCACTAACCATCATTACACATACTGCCGAGCGGTCGTCGAATTCCACCTTGCGTTTGTCGAGATCACCCTGTGCCACACCTTCAAAGAGGTCTACAATGTCACTCTTGAGTCTGAGCATTACACTTTCGGTCTCGGGGTCTCCCATGCGGCAATTATACTCGATGACCATTGGCTCGCCCTCCACGTTGATAAGCCCGAAGAAGATGAAACCTTTGTAGTCGATATTTTCTTCTGCAAGTCCTTCTACCGTGGGGCGTATGATGCGGTCTTCCACCTTTTTCATCCATTCCTTGGTAGCGAAAGGTACAGGAGTGACGCTGCCCATTCCGCCAGTGTTGAGACCCGTGTCGTGCTCTCCAATACGTTTGTAGTCTTTTGCCTCTGGCAGAAGTTTGTAGTGCTTGCCGTCAGTGAGCACGAATACGGAACATTCTATGCCGCTGAGGAATTCCTCAATAACCACTTGTGCCGATGCTCCGCCGAACATGCCGCCTAGCATCTCGCGGAGTTCTTTCTTGGCTTCATCTATTGTGGGGAGAATCAGTACACCTTTTCCCGCACAGAGTCCGTCGGCTTTGAGCACATAGGGAGGTTGGAGCGTTTCGAGAAAACGCAGTCCTTCTTCAAGTGTAGTTCCGTCGAACGTTTTGTATTTGGCTGTAGGAATGTGATGACGCTCCATGAAAGCTTTGGCAAAGTCTTTGCTGCCCTCGAGTACGGCACCTTTCTTGGATGGTCCGATAACGGGAATATCTGCTGTACGTGGGTCGTTGCGGAATTCATCGTAGATGCCTTTTACCAGTGGATCTTCCGGTCCCACTACTACCATGTCAATGTGATGCTCCACGGCGAAGTCTTTAAGCTTGTCAAATTCGTTGACGCCAATGTTCACGTTCTCGCCGCATTCAGATGTGCCGGCGTTCCCGGGAGCGATATAGAGTTTGTCTACCTTTTCGCTTTTAGCGATTTTCCATGCGAGGGCGTGTTCACGTCCGCCGCTGCCTAACAATAGAAGTTTCATTGTCTCGTGTTGTTTTATGTTATTTGATTGTCTTGAGATAATCCTCGAAATATTGTGTGATGCGTTCGTGGAGGTGTGTACTCTGGTGTCCGCGCATGTTGTGCGGTTCGCCCGGATAGACGAAGAAGTCGGGTTGTGTGCCCTCCTTGATACATTCCTTGAGGAACGACAGAGCGTGTTGTGGAACAACCACGGGATCATTCATGCCGATGATGACCTGGAGTTTTCCCTTCAAGTTCTTGGCTTTGGACAGTACACTGGATTCTGCGTAGCCATCCGGGTTGTTCTCGGGTGTGCCCATATAGCGTTCGCCATACATTACCTCATACCATTTCCAGTCAATGACCGGACCACCGGCAACTCCTACCTTGAACACATCGGGGTATGTGGTCATCAGTGAAGTAGTCATGAATCCACCGAAGCTCCAGCCATGCACGCCCATACGTTTTTGGTCGACATAGGGAAGAGACTTGAGATATGCCACACCTTGCATCTGGTCTTTCATCTCCTCCACACCCAGGTGGTGCCAAGTGGCCTGTTCGAAGTCGCGTCCGCGGTCAGACGACCCACGGTTGTCAAGGATGAATACGATGTAGCCTTTTTCTGCCATATATGTTTCCCAAGAGCGTGATGCCCAATGCCAGCGTGCCTCGACGTTGCGTACGCCCGGACCGCCATAGACGTAAACCACGGTGGGGTAGGTTTTTGTCGGGTCGAAGTCTTGCGGCTTCACCATGCGGTAGTAAAGGTCGGTCACGCCGTCTGCAGCCTTGATGGTGCCGCAGGTGAACTGTGGCTGATAGTAACCTTTCCATGGGTCAGGTGCGCTGAAGTATGCTGTGCGATTGGCGTTGGCCGTGTTGACAATGGAGATGTTGCGTGGCACGTTGGGCTCAGTGTATTTGTCGTAGAGCCATGTCCCGTTTGTGCTGAGTGCTGGTGCGTGGTGCTTGCCGCTGGCGTCAGTGGTGTTGAGGTGGCAACCCTTTCCGTTGTCGAGCAGTGTGCGCTTGCCGTTGGCTATGTTGACAGCATAGACGTTGTTCTGCACAGGACTGCTCTCTGTTGAGAGGACGATGGCGCTTCGGGTCTTGTGGTTGAAGCCCACCAGGTCGAGAACCACCCATTTCCCGCTCGTGAGTTGTTTGAGCAGTTTGCCTTCCGTGTTGTAAAGGTATAGATGGTTGTAGCCGTCGCGCTCACTTTGAAGAATGAACTTTGAGCTGTCCCAAGGAAGGAAGGTGATGGGGTTCACGGGATGCACGTATTTGTCATGATGTTCTGTCAAGAGCGTTTTGACTTTTTGGCCCGTGGTGGGGTCGTATGCATCTAACCGATATTCTGTCTGTGCACGGTTAATTTCAATGAGATAGAGGGTGCGTCCGTCGGGAGCCCATGCTATGTTGGTGAAATAGCGGTCGGTGGGGTCGCCCGTGTTGAGATAGAGGGTCTTGCCGTTTCTCACATCGTATACGCCCACCTGCACCTTGTGGCTTGTTTGTCCGGCCATTGGGTATTTCTCGGGAGCCAGGGTGGCTACGCGCGTGTCAATGTCAACGAGGGGATAGTCGGTCACCATGCTTTGGTCCATGCGATAGAATGCCAGACGTGTGCCGTCGGCATTCCAGAAAGTGCCCTTATATATGCCGAACTCGTCGCGGTGGACGCTTTGGCCATAGACAATATCTCGTGAACCGTCGGTGGTGAGCTGGGCTGAATGTCCTTCGCCGTCAGTGACGTGGAGGTTGCAGTCCTTCACGTAGGCCACTGCGCGTGAGACGGTATTGAAATCATAAACACTCTCTCCGTCACGTTTCTGCTCCCATACCACGGCTTGTTTCTTGAAGTCGTAAAGGTAGCGCTTGCGTCCGTTGGTGAGAAGCACGAGCGGCTTTCCGGGATAGGGCAGTGTGGCACCCGTGAGGGTGGTCACGGCGTATGAGTCGTCGCCCTTGGTGCCCTTGATGAGCTGGTCGAGGGTGACCAGGATCTGTTCCTTGCCTGTAGACTTATTCACAGAGGCGAGTTGGGTGCGGTCTGTTCTCACCAGTTCGTCGCCCCACCATGTGAGGTAGCGCGTCTGTGGCGTGAACTGATAATAGTTCTTGCCGCCGAAGTTCAGCTCTTCGAGTGTGAACAGTTTTTGTGCCGAGAGAGAGGCGGGTGAAAGGGATGCCATGATGATGAGTAGGCAGGCAAAGAGTCTGCCGGTGAGTTTAGTCGTCTTCATAGTTCTTGTCTTTTTTGTCGAAGGGTTTGCCGCTTCGTCCGAAATGGCGTGGCTTGCGGTCGTCTTTGCTGTCACGCTGGAATCTGCGTGGCTTGCGGTCGTCGCGGTCAAACTTGCGTCTATCAGTCTTTTCCCCGTCGCGCTGGAAACGTCTTGGCTTGCGGTCGCTTCCCTTGTCGGCGTCAGCGCGTCGGCTCATGCTATAGAACTTGAATGAGCGTATGTCTGCTTCCTGATTCTCTTCGTCCTCGTCGAGACGCTTTTTAAACTCTCGGTTTTTCTTGAAGCGGTGCTTCTCTGCCATGGCACGCTTCTCTTCCTCGGTCTTCACCACGCCGCCTTCGCTGCGGAAATCCTTGAGCTTGCCGTCAAAGATGGCGTATTTGCGGAACTCACATTCCAGCGATCCGTTGAACACGGGAATCTTGATGGATGGCTTCAAACCTATCTGATCGAAACATTCCTCGCGGTAGCTGAGCACCCAGGCTTCGCCGCCCATGAAGGCGTGCTTGAGCCGTTCGCCTATCATCTTGTAGGTGCCGAGCAGGTCGGGTGTGGAGATTCGCTCGCCGTAGGGAGGATTCATCACAATGATACTTTTCTCCTTGGGCTGTTGGAAGTCCTTGAAGTCGCGCTGCTCGATGGTCACATCCTTGGAAAGACCGGCTGCCTTGACGTTGAGTGTGGCTGTGTTCACGGCCTTGATATCTATGTCGTAGCCGTAGATATGATGGGCAAACTCGCGTTCCTGTGAGTCGTCGTTGTATATCTGGTCGAACAGATCGGCATCGTAATCGGGCCATTTCTCGAAGGCATATTCCTTGCGGAACACACCGGGACTGATGTTCCGGGCTATGAGTGCTGCCTCGATGGCGATGGTACCGCTGCCGCACATGGGGTCGATGAAGTCAGTGTCGCCCTTCCATCCGGTCATGAGGATCATGCCGGCGGCAAGCACTTCGTTGAGCGGCGCTTCCACCGATTCCTGTCGATAGCCTCTGCGGTGTAGGCTCTCGCCGCTGGAGTCGAGCGATAGTGTGCACTTGTCTTCGGCTATGTGCATGTTGAGCCGTATGTCGGGGTTGGCCACAGATATGTTGGGGCGTGAACCTGTCTTCTCCCGGAACTGGTCTACGATGGCGTCCTTGACCTTGTATGACACGAACTTGGAGTGGCGGAACTCTTCGGAGAATACAACGGAGTCAACGGCGAAAGTCTTGCCGTTGTCGAGATATTGGCTCCAGTCTATCTTCTTCACCTCTTCATACACGTCGTCGGCGCTTTCTGCCTTGAAGTGGCTGATGGGCTTGAGGATTCTGATGGCAGTGTGCAACTGGAAGTTAGCACGATACATCATTTCCTTGTCGCCGGTGAACGACACCATTCTTCTGCCTATTTGCACGTTGTTGGCTCCCAGTGTGGTGAGCTCTTGAGCCAGCACAGGTTCCAGTCCCATGAACGTCTTGACTATCAGTTCGAATTCTTTTTCCATTGTGGTTTCTTTGACCTTATATTGTTGTTGTTTTCTTTCTTCTTATTTTTTCACCTTTCTCGACCCTGCTTTCATGTCTTCGGTTATCCACACGTTAGCCCCCACGATGCTGCCTTTGCCTATGGTGATGCGGCCGAGGATGGTGGCGTTGGAGTAGACCACCACGTCGTCTTCGAGTATGGGGTGCCTGGGGATGCCTTTGATGGGGTTGCCCTTTTCGTCGAGCGGAAAGCTTTTCGCTCCCAAGGTGACTCCTTGGTAGAGTTTCACCCGGTCGCCGATGATGCAGGTGGCGCCGATGACCACGCCGGTGCCGTGGTCTATGGTGAAGTAGCGCCCTATGGTGGCTGCCGGATGAATGTCGATGCCTGTCTCCGAATGGGCCATTTCGGTGAGCATGCGCGGTATGAGCGGCACGCCGAGCAAGTGGAGTTCGTGGGCTATACGGTAGTTGATAAGAGCCTTGATGACCGGATAACACGAGATGATTTCGCCGTGGCTCTCGGCAGCAGGGTCGCCGTTGTAGGCTGCCACCACGTCGGTGCTGAGTGTGCGCCTTATCTGTGGCATGCGCGCCACAAGCTCCGTGGCAATCTGTTCCGCACGGCGATGGTCTTTCACGAAGAGCGTGTCACGGTTGTCCACGGTGTCGTCTGCGTTTTCGGCAAAGCAGAGACCGGCGAGTATCTGCTCAGAGAGCAGTGAGTGCATGCGCTCCAAGTTCACGCCAATGTGGTAGCGGATGGTCTTGGGATTGACCGACGACTGGCCGTAGTAGCCGGGAAAGAGTATGCATCTTGCCAATTCAATTATCTCGCCCAACACTCGTCCCGAGGGTAAGGGCATGCCGTCGGCATGCTGGTGGAAGAGACCTCGTAGACTCTCTGCCGTGGAGAGTGCGTCGACAGTCTCTGAGAGTATGTGTGATATGTTGTTTTCGCTCATGTTTCGATGCTTTCTCTTTTCGCGTACAAAATTAATAATAAATATTCGTAATCAGTGCGTTCACCACTTAAAATGTTTCGTTCTTTTTTCAAGTTGTCTACTTTTAACCGGCCTTTCTGTACGGTTTAGGCTTGAAGAAGTTTTCTCCTTTTTGCATGCTTTGACCTGCTATTCTTTTTGAAATCTTCAATTTTGTCTTGAAAAATGACAGGATACAAAGTACAGCTTGAAAGTGCCGAAAGATAGTGGAGGCAGGTCTTTGGCATGGGATATGCTGGATTGAAACCTACAAAAGTGGCGTTCGTAGGTCGTGTCGGTGCAGTGTAAAGATTGCTGCTTTGCCATATAAAGTCGCTTAACGGCACACTATTGGATGGCTAATGGCACACTTACGTACCCGTTGGCGGAATTAATTTAAGTTGATAAATATGAGTAAAAAGTTGTACATA
>CAJKDU010000050.1 GCA_905198745.1 uncultured Prevotella sp.
TCTCTTTAGACTTACTAAACTATATGCTTAATCCCCTTGGTTTATCGGGTGAGCCTTGCAAACGGCCCGGTAGAGAATATCATGTGTGCCGCTGGCTAAAGGGAACATATACAAGTAGTCCCCGGCTACCTGTAGGAAGGTCTGCCGGGGACTACACATTTGGGGCGTATATTGTTGTATTGTCTTATTTCTTCTTGGGGCGGCGGCGAGCCCATCCCTCTTCGGCGAAGTCTGGCTCTTCTCCCTTCAGTTTCACGTCGTTGTGCTGGAAGAACTGGCGCCAGTCGCCGGTATCCTCCTGCGGTTTGTTGCGCTTCGACTTCTTCTCGTAGCGTGAGAAGTCGTCGGCATCGTCACGGTGTGTACCTTTGCGGCTGCCTGCCGTGCGGCTGTTGCCGCGTCCGCCTGTTGCCTGCTTGCCGCCGCGTCCGCCTTCATCGGCATCGTTGCATCGCACTTCGCGCCCTTTGTAGATGGCTCCGTTGATGCCTTTCATCACTTTCTGCGCATCCTTTTCGGGCACTTCAATGTAGGAGAACTTGCTCATCAGGTCGATGTGTCCCACTTCCTGACGACCGTGCAGGTTGCGGTTGAGGAACTGCATCACCTCGCCCGGGTAGAATCCGTCGGCTTTGCCGAGGTTGATGAACAGGCGGCGGTAGCCCTGTTCGGGCTTGTGGCTGCGGCTCTGTCCTTGCCGGCGGCCTTCTCCGCGGGTGGCGCGGTCCTTGCCTCGCTCGCCCTTGGTGCTTGGCTTTTCTATTTCGGGCGCGTCAGCATAGTAGGCGAGGAACTTTCCGAACTCCAGACTCACGATTTTCTTGATGAGGTCTTCCTTCTCCATGTATTCAAAGTGGCGGTTGATGTCTGCCATGAATGGCGCGATTTCTTCCTCGTTCACGTCCACCTTCTCAATCTGGTCCATCACCTTGTAGAGCTGCTTGGTGCATATCTCCTGTGCTGTGGGAATGTTGCCCTCCACGAAATCCTTGCCTATTTCCTTTTCTATGGCGCGCATCTTGCTGCGCTCACGGGTGTGGATGATGGAGATACTGGTGCCCTTCTTTCCGGCACGGCCGGTGCGGCCGCTGCGGTGGGTGTAGCTTTCTATGTCGTCGGGCAGTCCGTAGTTGATGACGTGTGTCAGGTCGTCCACGTCGAGACCGCGTGCCGCCACGTCTGTGGCAACGAGCAGCTGGGTGAGGTGTTGGCGGAACTTCTGCATGGTGAGGTCGCGCTGCTGCTGCGACAGGTCACCGTGGAGCGACTCGGCATTGTAGCCGTCGTGTATCAGCTTGTCGGCTATCTCCTGTGTCTCGCGCTTGGTGCGGCAGAAGATGATGCCGTAGATTTTGGGATAATAGTCCACGATGCGCTTGAGGGCCAAGTACTTGTCGCGCGCGTTGACCATGTAGTAGACATGGTTCACGTGCTCGGCACCCTCGTTGCGGCTGCCCACCACAATCTCTTTGTAGTCGTGCAGATAGCTTTTGGCTATCTTTTCAATCTCCTTGCTCATGGTGGCGGAGAAGAAGAGCGTATTGCGGTCTTCGGGCACACCGGCAAGAATCTCGTTCAAACTCTCAGAGAAGCCCATGTTGAGCATCTCGTCAGCCTCGTCGAGCACCACGTTGCGCACGGTGTCGAGGCGTGCCACGCCCCGGTTCATCAGGTCGATGAGGCGGCCTGGAGTGGCCACGATGATCTGCACACCGCGCTTGATGGCATGAATTTGGTTCTCGATGGAGGTGCCGCCGTAGACAGCCACGATGCGCACACCCTCCATGTATTTCGAGAAGTCCTTCATGTCGTCGGCAATCTGGAGGCAGAGTTCACGGGTAGGACTGAGCACGATGGCTTGCGTAGACTTGTCGTCGGGGTTGATGCGCTGGAGCACGGGAATGCCGAATGCGGCAGTCTTGCCCGTGCCGGTCTGTGCCAAGGCGATGACGTCGTTGCGGTTGCCGAGCAAATAGGGGATTACTTCTTCCTGAACAGGCATTGGCTGTTCGAAGCCAAGCTCACTGATGGCGCGGCGAATCTCTTCGCATACGCCCAATTCTTCAAATGTTTTCAATCTTTTTATACCTTAATTATAACGGAAGGCACGTTCACCCTTCCCAGCCATAATTAGGGTGTAAAAACCTTCCAAAGTAATACGTGGCAACAACCATTGTTGCCAAAAACGGCTGCAAAGGTAATGAAAATTAACGGGTTACGAAAGTTTTGGCGCAAAAAAGTGGCTTGCCGGAGCTTTTTGCCGATAATTATTCGTAAGTTTGCACCTAAAACAAGCAAGATTATGAAGATATGTATTTTTTGTTCCGCCAACAGCCAGATAGACCCCGACTTCTTCCGCATGACTGAAGAATTGGGCCAGTGGATGGGCGAGAACGGCCACGATGTGGTGTTCGGCGGATGCGACATGGGATTGATGGAGTGTGTGGCCAAGGCTGTGCATGAGCATGGCGGCAAATGCTACGGCATGGTGCCGACCAAGGTGGAGGAAAACGGACACGTGAGCCACTACGTGGATGTGGAGTATCCCTGCCAGAACCTGAGCGACCGCAAAGACCTGATGCTGGAACAGAGCGACTTCATTGTTGCCCTTCCCGGTGGCGTAGGCACCCTGGACGAAATCTTCACCGTGGCGGCTTCTGCCACCATAGGCTATCACCACAAGCGGGTGGTGCTCTACAACATGAAGGGCTTTTGGGACAAGCTCGTTGCTCTGCTCGACGACTTGCAGCAGAAAGGGATGATCCGGGGCGACTGGCATCAGCTCATTGCCGTGGCGTCCTCGCTCGACGACCTCAAGCGGGTGGTGGAAGAACAGGCGTGACCCCGGCCTGCCTTTCGCCTTGTCAGACGCAAGAACCTGTCCTCTCAGCCATTCGCGATGGATGCTGAGAAGACAGGTTCTTTCATTTTCTGACTGATGGCGCAGCACGCCTCTCCTTAATGGGAGGGCACGCCGCAAGGCTATGCCAGTATTTTTTCTGCCATGGCCTTGCCCAGAGCCTCGCACTGACGGCGTATTTCGGGCGTGATGGCCTGCTTCATGTCGACAGGCTCGCCCACGGGTTCAAAGTGCAGGCGGGTGTCGTTCCATTCCTGAATCTTTGCCACCGCCTTGCTTGCCCAGCAGTGTGAGCCATACCATCCGAGAAGGTGGTTCTTGATGTCCTTGTTGGCAATTTCGGAGAGGAGCACCTCCATCTCGTGGTAGAGTCCGTTGTTGTAGGTGGGAGCACCCACGATGAGACCCTTGTAGCGGAAGATGTCGCGCAGGATATAGCTGTGGTGGGTCTTCGAGATGTTATACATCACAATGTCTTTCACACCGGCCTCGCTGGCGGCAGTGGCAATGATTTCGGCCATGCGCTCGGTGTTGCCGTACATGGTGCCGTAGCAGATGACCAGTCCGGGACGGGTTTCATATTTCGACATGCAGTCGTACATGCTCACCACCTTGGCCACATGTTCATGCCACACCGGTCCGTGGGTGGAGCAGATGTAGTCGAGCTGTATGCCAGCCAACTTCTTCAGGGCGTTCTGCACGGGCGTGCCATATTTGCCCACGATGTTGGAATAGTAGCGTACCATCTCGAGCCAGAACGTGTCGCAGTTGATTTCGTTGTCTATCACGCCGCCGTTAAGTGCGCCGAAACAGCCGAAAGCGTCGCCCGAGAACAGTACGTGGTCGGTGGCGTCGAGTGTGACCATGGTTTCGGGCCAGTGCACCATTGGGGTGAGCACGAACGAGAGCTGTCGCTTGCCCAGGTCTATGGTGTCGCCGTTTTTCACTTCCACCTCATGGTCGGTCACGCCATAGAAACCTTCCATCATGCCGAGCGTTTTCTTGTTGCCGATAATCTGAATGTCGGGATAATACTTCTTGATGAGTGCGATGGACCCGCTGTGGTCAGGCTCCATGTGGTTGATGACCAGGTAGTCGATGGCACGGTCACCGATTACTTCGTGAATGTTCTCCAGAAACTGGGTGAAGAAGTCCACTTCCACGGTGTCTATCAGGGCCACCTTGTCGTCGACCACGAGATAAGAGTTGTATGATACGCCGTTGGGCAGTGGCCACAATCCCTCGAAAAGCGACTTGTTGCGGTCGTTCACTCCCACGTAGTAGATGTTGTTGACAATCTGTTTCATTGTTTTGTATGTTTTGTTCTATTTCATTTCTTCCTGCATTTGCTTGCCGAATTCGGGCGACACATAATTATATATGCCCTTGCAACATTCGGCGGCAAACTTCTGTGCGTATGCCATCACATGGTCCCACTGTTCCTCGGTGAGCCCGCGCTCAATGTGCTCGCGGGTGATGCCGTATTTGAGCATGCCGAAGATGAACCCGGCGTTGAAGTTGTCGCCGGCGCCGATGGTGCTCACGGTCGGTGTCTTCTCCACGGGATACTGCTTCTTGAAACCTGCTTCGGCACGCAGTTCAACGGGCGCTCCGCCCTGGGTATAGATGAACTTCTTGCAGTAGAAAGACATCTCGGCCGTGTAGACCCGGTCGGGATTGTCAATCTTGTAGAGCACCTCAAAGTCTTCCTTGCTGCCTCTCACAATGTCGGCATACTCGAGATTCTCGAGGTAGTTGGGCGTGAGACGCATCACTTCGTTCTTGTGCGACGGACGGAAGTTCACGTCGTAGTAGATGATGGCGCCATGGTTGCGGGCATAGTCGAGCAGCCCCACCACCTGTGGACGAATCACTGGGTTGACGGCATAGTAGGACCCGAGCACCACGATGTCGTCGGGTTGTATGTCGGGATACACGAAGTCGAGCTGGTCGTGGGGATGGTCTTTGTAGAAAATGTATTCGGCATTGTTGTCGTCGTCGAGGAATGCCAGTGATACGGGCGACTTGCTTTCGGGAAACACATTGACGTTGTCGGCATTCACGCCGTTCTCCTTGAGAAAGCTGATGATGTGCTTGCCCACACGGTCGTTGCCGGTCTCGCTGATAAATGTGGTGTTGACGCCCGAACGGCCGAGTGAAATGATGCAGTTGAACGTGGAACCTCCCGGCACGGCGCCGACGGGCTGCTCGTGCTTGAAGATGATGTCGAGTATGGTCTCGCCTATACCTATAACCTTGCGCATGAGTGATAATTTGTTGTTTACTGCAAATGTAAACAAGAAAAACGCAAACGGCAAAGATTGCCCAATCTTTTATGCTTTTTTATCTTAGCCTTCTGCCGTAGGTGTCGTGCTACTTCTCACGGCAGTTCTTGCCAAGGTTCAGAAGGTCAAGTCTGCGTCCCGTTGAGTATGAGCTTCATGTCTTTGACAATGCGTCTGATGGCGTCTTGAAGTTCCGTATCGCCCATCCGGTCTATCTGTTCGGGCGAGATGCGCTGCAGCAACTGCACGCATGCCGCACCGATCATGGTCATTATGGGCAGTGCCTTGTGGCCCACGTGGGCGGCGAGCTTGCGGTCGGGCTGTGGCAAGGCCGACTCGAGTGTGCGGATATGGGCAGACAGTTCCTGGGCAAAGCTGTCCAGAATTTCCAGTTTTGCATCTTCCTCAAAACTCTTCAGGTGTCGTTTCTGCTCTTGGTCGCGCTTAGCCTCTATCAGTTCAATGGCTCGCTGTAGCGTTACCGTCATAGGGTCTTCCCCCTTCGGAATAGAAACATATTTCTTGTCGTGCGCCACATAAGGGCCAAAACGTCCTGCACCAACCGTCACATCCTTCCCCTCAAACAGACCGATGTTGCGAGGGAGTTTAAAGAGCTCCAATGCTTCCTCGAGCGTAATGCCTTCCATACTCTTGTCGGTGGGCAGTTGCGCAAAGCGTGGCTTTTCGGTATCTTCAGCCGTTCCTATCTGCACGACAGGTCCGAAGCGCCCGATCTTCACGTATACAGGTTTCCCTGTTGCCTGCTCTGTTCCCAGCAATCGTTCTCCCGCCTTATGTTCAGAGCGGGCATTCATCACTTTTTCCACTGTAGGCGTGAAAGAGGTGTCGAAGCCCTTCATCATTTTTGTCCATTCAGCTTTGCCTTCCGCAATTTTATCAAACTGTTCCTCCACCTTGGCGGTAAAGTTATAGTACATGATGTCCGGGAAGTTTTCCATCAGGAAATCGTTCACCACCAGACCGATGTCTGTGGGCAACAGCTTACCTTTCTCCTTTCCTGTTGTCTCCTTCTTTTGTTTGCTGCTGATGGTATTGTTTTTCAACACATCAACCGCCACAGTGCGCTCCTCGCCCATCTTGTCGCCTTTGGCCACATATTCGCGTTGCTGTATGGTAGAGATGGTAGGAGCATAGGTAGAGGGGCGTCCTATGCCCAACTCCTCCAGTTTCTTCACCAAGCTGGCCTCCGTATAGCGTATAGGCCCTTGCGAAAACCGTTCGGTAGAGGTTATTTCCTTGTTTTTCAGCGCATCGCCCTCTTTCAGTGCCGGCAGCAGATGTTCAGCCTCTTCCGTCATATCATCGTCATCGCTTGATTCGCGATACACTTTCAAGAAACCGTCAAAGGTAACAATCTCGCCATTGGCAATGAAACGTCCCGATGTGGTGCCCCCCTGTTCGCTGTTGGCTTTACGCTCAACCACGTTGAAGTTTGCCGCCTGCCCGTCGATATCAATCGTAACCGTTGTTTTCTCTATCTCAGCTTCAGCCATCTGTGAGGCAATAGTCCGCTTCCATATCAAATCATAGAGCCTGCGTTCCTGCATGGTCCCTTCAATCTCCATGTCGGCCATGTTGGTAGGACGGATGGCCTCGTGCGCCTCTTGTGCGCCTTTGGCATGCGTTTGGTAATTACGCGGGCTACTATAGTTGCTTCCCCATAGCTGTTTGATGGCCCCTTTGCAGGAGGTGATGGCCAATGACGAGAGGTTCACGCTATCGGTACGCATGTAGGTGATGCGTCCGTTTTCATACAGATGCTGTGCCACCATCATGGTTTGCGTTACGGTGAATCCCAGTTTCCTTGCTGCCTCCTGTTGAAGCGTTGAGGTAGTGAAGGGAGGAGCCGGCATCCTCTTCAGCGGTTTGCGTACGACAGAAGAAATGGTGAAGTGTGCGTCCTTGCAACGCTCCAAAAAGGCCAATGCCTCTTGGTGGGTGGCAAAACGTTGGTCTAATTCAGCCCTTACCTCTGCCGGAGCATCCGTGTTGAGCGTTGTAAAGATGGCAGTAATGCGGTAATAAGGCTCACTCTTGAAAGCCTGAATTTCTCGTTCCCGTTCTACAATCAAACGCACAGCCACACTCTGCACCCGTCCTGCGGAAAGCGATGGTTTCACCTTACGCCACAGCACAGGCGACAGTTTGAAGCCCACAATACGGTCCAATACCCTTCGGGCTTGTTGGGCATTCACTAAGTTCATGTCAAGATGTCGCGGATGCTGTATGGCATCGAGAATGGCAGTTTGTGTTATCTCGTGAAATACGATACGACTGGTGTTTGCTTCGTCCAATCCCAACACTTCGCACAAGTGCCAGCTAATCGCTTCTCCTTCACGGTCCTCATCGGAAGCCAGCCACACTTTCTTGGCAGCTTTCACGTTCTTTTTGAGTTCACTTACCAGTTTCTTTTTCTCTTCCGGTATCTCATAGTCAGGCTGCATGGTCTGCTCGTTCACACTCAGTGTTCGCTTTTTGAGGTCTCTGATATGTCCGAAGCTTGACATTACCTTGTAGTCCTTTCCCAAAAATTTCTCGATTGTCTTGGCCTTTGCCGGACTCTCTACTATCACTAAATTTTCTTGCATGTCGTGATTGTATACGTTAATGATGCGCAAAAGTAGGTAAAAAAAGTCGCTTATACCTTATTAATATACTTATATTTAAATTTTTTAACGTATGAAGAAGTGGCAGGAAATAACTTGTGTGGTTCCTTTATTTCACAAGGCCTCTTATGCCTCAAACAAGGCGATGGCATTTGGGTGCATATCGATACGCAACCGATAGGAAACAGAATGCCCGATTAGGGTTGAAACGAACAAAGCGTAAGGAGAACTTCCCTACGCTTTGTTTGTAGATGATGCAGTTTCCTGCAATTACATTTACTTTGTGAGACGCGTCATAATGCACCTTCCTGCAATAGCATTTACTTGGTGAGGCGCGACATGATGCGTTGCAGGGTGTTGCGATAATCCTCCACTGTCATATGCTTTGCGATAGCTTTCAGTTGTTTGGCAATAGCAGCCTTCTCTTTGTCGTTGGCCACCCGCTCTATTCTCACTAATTGCTCCAAGGCATACATGCGTTCTTTCTCATCGGGCAGTTCCTTCTCAATACGTTTCAGTGTCCCGATAATCTCTTTCACGTCTTCGTGCTGTTTCTTGTCGATAATCTGCCGGAAACGCATTGCATAGCGCAATTGCAAGGTGTTTTTATAGCCTTCCTGTTCCAAGGTTTGAAGGGCTGTTATGCGTTTGTCCCAATCTAACCCCATACGTTTGTACACACGGAACTCCTCAAAATAGCGTTGCAAAATGAATTGCTTCACCTTTTGTGCCCCCAGAATAGCTGCAAATTCCTTCCGTTCGGAAAGGAGTCGCTGGAACAGTTTGCTGTCTGTAGACTTTACTTCCTCCGAGAAGATGCTCCAAGCCTCGGGTTGGCACAATTGAGCTACCGTCATCGGGCACAAATACTCCTCTACCACCTTTGGCAACCGTGTAGAGGGGCTTTTTTGCAGTTGCCGGATATAGGCCAGCAAGAACTCAGAACTTCGTTCCCCTTTGTCGTAACGCGCATCGAGCGATACCTGTTCAATAGCCTTGGTTACCCGGTCGATAAAATCCTTGGCCGTTTTCGTGGCCCCTGTGCTTGAACAGAGCAATGTACCGTCGGGGTTGATAAAAAGGTAAGTGGGGTATACACGCACGTTGTATTTCTTGGCAATCTCCACCCCTTCTCCAGCCTCCATGTCATGTGCCAATGATATAAAGCGAGGGTTGAAATAATCCCCACATTCCTTCAGGGGAAATATGTCGCGTGCCATCCGCTTGCAGGGCGCACATGTCTGTGTAAAACAGTCTATAAATACCAGTTTCCCTTCAGTGCGTGCTTTGTCTAAAGCCTGCTGGAAGGGAATGGTTTCAAAACGAATACCCTCCTGTGCCTTACAGGGGAGGCCGAGCAGGCACAGGAGGATGATAGCATATAGATATCTCATAGATAGCTACTCTTTATTCTTTACTAGCAGGACCCTTGGCAATGCCCTCCAGGTCGATACCATAGGTATTTTTCATATACGAGAGCATAAATTCATATTTCTCACTGATGAGCGGATACTTATCCTTGGGATAGTATGCATAGAACTGATCTCTTGTATAGAACATCGCCATGCGCAAATAGTTGAGGAAGAAGTCTTTTACTGTCGATGCAGTACTATTCTCATCCCAATATTTCGGAGCGTTGTATACATCCTTATATTTGTAGAATGCCATATTCTCTCTACCAGCCGGCACCTCATCAGGAGCATAGCAATAGTAGATAAAGCCTCGCTTCAGACGATGGTTCTCATTCTCCATATTGGCGGTATTGTCGGCAACGAATTTGGTTTCCCAGTCTATCCCTTCTTTCCATTCTGCGGGAACAGCGATAGAACCCTTCTCTTTGGCTTTCTTGATGATGGCATAGAGTATAGAGCAACGCTTGAGCTTCATTTCAGGACTATCGGGTTTTAAGTTGGCAATTTCCGAATTCTTGAAACTGATGGCCCAGAAGTCGAAACCATTCAAATAGTAGGGGATAAAGCCTTTGACAACATCGTCAACAACAGTTCCGCCAGTACCTGTTCCACCAGTACCTGTGCCTGTACCTGTTCCACCAGTACCTGTGCCTGTACCTGTTCCAGTGCCTGTACCTGTACCTGTTCCAGTGCCTGTACCCGTACCTGTGCCAGTTCCTGTACCTGTACCTGTACCTGTTCCTGTACCTGTTCCTGTTCCTGTACCTGTTCCTGTACCTGTACCTGTACCTGTTCCAGTGCCTGTTCCTGTTCCTGTTCCAGTACCTGTACCTGTTCCAGTACCCGTACCAACGTCAGCCCGTGTAACTAAAGCATAAGAAGTTGCGGTTGCGGTTCCAGTTCCCGTTGCGGTTCCTGTACCTGTACCTGTACCTGTGCCCGTACCAGTTCCCGTACCAGTACCTGTACCAGTTCCTGTGCCAGTACCCGTTCCTGTTCCTGTGCCACCAGTTCCTGTACCAGTTCCTGTACCCGTTCCTGTGCCTGTGCCAGTACCTGTACCTGTTCCTGTACCTGTGCCACCTGTTCCTGTGCCAGTACCAGTTCCAGTTCCTGTTCCTGTGCCACCTGTTCCACCAGTACCACCGGTACCACCTTCATCTTCGTTTCCGAAGTTACGTTCAACACCCTGGAAGTTCTTCATCATATAAATCTTTACAGGGAATCCGGAACGTGTCATCTCCGGGGTAAGGTTGGGGAATATTTGTTGCTTGAAGAAATCAACATAGAAGGGAACATCCGAATCGGGCAGGTCTAATCCTTTATAGATAAGACCCGTACCCTGTGATACCCATGTTCTGTTGAGATCCTCCTCTGTAATCTCTTTATAAAGCAGGTACACACCATATTGGTCGTGAATGGCTTTGATTTCCTGGTCGAAGTCATTATCACCTTGTGGGAACTTCATTCTCAACACCGAGTAATTCCCGGAAGGCGTAAGCGCATCCTCTTCTGTACTACAACTTACGAGTGCTGTACAAAGGCCCAAACCGGCCCAAAATATCAATCTTTTCATTGTTGTTCTATTTCATCATCGGGTATTACAATATCCTTATATTCGCCCACACGTTTGGCAGGCAACTCATTCTGCTCAAGTTTCGCATTCTTGTCCAAAGAGTTCTTTGGCAAGGGAACGGTATAGAGCAGGTCGTTGGCATTGAGCGTATACTCAATCAATTTGTCACTGCTCGGATACCATACGTGCTTAATTTCCTTCATGCCCCAGCGACGCAAATCATACCAGCGATGCTCCTCGAAGCAGAGTTCGCGACGACGTTCCTCGCGCACCTTCTCAACCAAATCATCAGCATTGTCGGCAGTGAGTGCAGTGTATTCATTCGGATCAAAGCGCTTTGTGCGCAATGTGTTGATGGCATCGAGTGCGTTGGTGCCCGCCACATTGTCGCCATTCTTCTGGTAGAGCATAGCCTCAGCTTCCGCATAGTTAAGATAAGCCTCCGACAGGCGCAAACTTCTTCCGAATGTTATCTGTGCAGAGATAGGCTTCATGGTGGTTGTCGACACACGCATCTTGCCGTAAGTGAGCGGCATCATGTCGTTCTGACCTGCTGTGGGATAATCTTGCGTTCTACGATGCACGATGTAACGCTCTTTACGCAAGTCACCCTCCTTGAATGAGTTGATGAGTTCGTCAGAAGCCCTGAAGTAAGCATGAATCGTGTTCTGGTTCTGGTCACGCTCCGGATAGTCGCGTCCCCATCCTGCCATATCCGCAGGATTTCCATAAGGCCAAATTGTTTCAGGAGACTCTGCATACGAGTTATAGTCGTGATAGTACTGTACCGTGATATATTGCTCCTCATCAAACTTGGTCGTAGGAATGGTGTTGAGGTCGAGCAGCTTGAAACGACTGTCCTCCATTACCGCCTTGGCATAGGCAGCAGCCTTCTCCCAGTTTTCCATATACAAGTAAACGCGTGAGAGCAGTAACTGCACCATAGGCAGACTGGTACGGTAGTCAGCCTTCCATTGCTTTTCGCTTGGCAGTTCCTTATACAACTCCTCAGCCATGAGCAAATCTTCCAATACCTGTGCATACACCTCACCCACGGTATTCCTTTTCAGTGCATCTTCGTCATCCTCAATGCCACTTGTCAGTTTCAAAGGCACACCGGGCGACTCCGGTGCCACATTATAAGGCTTTCCGAAGATGTTCACCAAACGGAAATACATAAAGGCCCGCAACGTATAAGCCTGTGCCTTGACATAGTTGATTTCCTCTTTCTGTGTTGCCGGAGCATCGTCAACATAATCGAGCACGGCATTGCAGCCCATGATAAACTCATAGTGCGTCATATACATATCGCTACGGCTGTAGGCAAGGCCCGCCTCGTCCATCATCTCATACATATCCGGTTGCCAAGTGTAAGCCGCCAGATATTTGTCAGCGGTAAATCCCTCGTGCGGCACCTGGAAAGGAGCAGCCGTTACATCATCGCTCATCAAATCGAGGAAGATGTTCAAATTCGATTTGTCATATCGCGGATAAGCCTCACCGAGCAGCAACTCGTTAAAAGAGGAGGCATCCTTGGGTACGAACTCACTCTGTGAGTCGGGTTCGAGGAAGTCGCCACAGCCGGTGAGCATCATCAGTGCCATAGCGGCACACATATATTTTTTCATTTTTTTCATCTTTGTCATATACTAACCATTACGTTTTATTTAGAAGCCCACGCTCAAGCCGAAAGAGAAGATTCTCGGCTGTGTGCTGTTGCCCAGCTCAGGGTCGTAACCGTTCCATCGTCCGCTGGCAATAACAAACAGGTTGTTGGTGCTGGCGTTGATAGACAGACTGGTTGCATGGAATTTCGCACAGATAGACTGTGGCAGGTTGTAAGAAAGTTGCAGCTGTGTGCAACGCAAGAAAGAACCGCTCACCACCATAGCATCCGACATGCCCCACATATTATATAAGGTGTCGTTCAAACCATTTGGCAGGTCAACGTGCCACAAATCAACGATAGAGGTATAGAGAGCAGGAATAAAGGTTGTGGCCTCATCGCCGGGTTTCTTCCATCGGTTGTTGAGCATTTTCGAGATGTTGCTCAGCGGGCTCGGCATCTTACCGTTGGTGAAGGTGCCATAGGGGTTCGGCAAGCGCTTCTTTGAACCCAACAGCAAAGCGAAGTCAGCACCTATGGTGAAATCTTTCCAGCGCAGGCGCGTATTGAAACCACCCGTGAAGTAAGGCTCTGATTCACCTGAATACACCAAGAAGGTTGTAGGATCTACCGAAGCGTTGCCCGGACCATCCGTATCCAGATAGTTGAACATAGGATAACCGTTCTCGGGGTTCAGTCCGGCGAAGGAATACGACCAGAAAGAGTAGAGCGAATAACCTTTCTTCAGCGGTCGACTGCTGTTGCCGGCAAGGAAGTCGCTATGCGTCAACTCATCGGCACGTGCCGTGCGGTCGTCGGTTTCCGTCTTGTTCCAGTTCTTTGACGCATTCAATCCCACGGTCCATACCAAATCTTTGCTGCGGAACGGTGTGAAGTTCATTTGTACCTCCAAACCATGGTTGTAGATGATACCACCATTGAGCGGCATAGAGGCAAAACCATATTCCGTAGCAATATCCTGACGGATGATGGCGTTTGATCTACGGCCATAATATTCCACGTTCATCGTAACGGCACGGAACAGCTGCATGTCGAGACCCAGGTTCCATGTGCGTGTGCGCTCCCACTTCAGGTTGCGGTTAGGCAAACTTGAGATGCCCAAGGTGTACTGGCCGTAACCATTCAAAATGCCCTGATAGTAAGCAATCAGGTCAGGACTCAGCGATGTTACCACATTACCTTGAATACCATAGGTACCTCTCAGGTTCAGCTGGTTAACCCAAGGCAGGTTGTCCTTGATGAATTTCTCTTCTGCCATGCGCCAAGAGAAACCCATAGAGTAAGTGGGGTCGAACTGCTTGTTCACATCCTGTCCGAAGCGGTTAGAGGCATCCGAACGAACGTTGAAGTTCAGCACATAACGATCCTTCATCGAGTAGGCCAGTGTAGCGAAGAACGACATGTAGTTTGTTGTGGCCGAAGTCTTCTTCCAACCACCCTGATACAGCTGGTCGAGTGCACCCCAGCCCACTTCCTGTTCCATACCCATCGGAACCAAGTCTTCCGGACGTGTGGGCGAAACCAAAATCTCACCACGTTCAGGCACATAACCCCAAACCGTGTTACCCACACTGTTGGTCTTGCTCGAACGCATCTCCATACCCACCATGGCATTCACACGATGTGCCTCGTTGAAGGTTTTGGAGAACATCAGCTTGTGCTGCATGTTCATGGAGGTCATCATACTGTTGTTGGTAGTCAGCTGGCCACCGAAGGGCAACATGGCAGCCTTGAATTTGGCAGAACCTGACTCCTCGCTCCCGTAAGCATAACCACGGTAGTGACGCTCGATGTAGGAAGAACGTTCCCCGGCATACGCCTCTGAGTCGTTGCCGCTACGTGCGATGCCTCCCACAGCCTGATAGGTGAGCCAGTCCAGAATCTTGTAGCTGATGTTCAACGAAGCGTTAAACGATGTGCTCTTGTTCTTGGAACCACTGTTGGCCATTTCGTTCAAGATATTATAGCCATACTTGTTGTAAGCACCGTCGATGGCGTTGAAACGGTAGGTATAATAGTTCTGGTAATAAGCCAAGCTACCATCCTCCTCATAACAAGGCACCGAGCGACTCGTGTTCATCGCGTAAGAATAGGGGCTCACGCCTGCACCATAACCTTTGGCATCGCGCATGGTACCGTTCAGGTTCAGCGAAACAGACAGTCTGCGTGTGAGCTGTGCGTTGATGGCCAAGCGCGAAGAGAACATATTGTTGTCGTTGCCAATCTCCGTACCCTTGTTTCCCTGGTAGCCCAATGAGGCGTTGTAGGTGAATTTCTTTGTACCACCCGAAACGCTCACGGTATGGCTGTGACTGAGAGAGTTGCGTGTAAGGATGTCAAACCAGTTGGTATTCACGGTTTCCAAGCGTTGCATTTGGTAGGCAAACTCTTCCTCCGTAATCATACGGTTGTTGAACATGGCCATCAAACCCTCGTAAGTATATTTTTGCGGCAGAGGCTCGTCAGAATAGCGCACACCGGCATCATACGCTTCCTTGCTGAACTGGATGCGCTCCCTTGAGTTCATGAAGTCGAAATTGTCGTAGGTAGGACGCATACGCACCGAGAAGTTGTTGGTATAGCGTATGCTCGTACGCTCGGCACTACCCCTCTTTGTGGTGATGACAATCACACCGTTGGAAGCCTTCGAACCATAGATGGCAGTAGCAGAAGCATCTTTCAGTACCGTAATGGTTTCAATGTCCTGCGGGTTCAACCAAGCCACCTGGTTGCCAATCAACTCCTTCATATCCGTTGTCATCGACGAACTGACATCGATAGAGATGGGATCTTCCTGAATAATACCATCCACCACCCACAGCGGTGACGTATTACCGAGGATGGTAGAAGTACCGCGAATTGTGATTTTTGGAGAAGCACCCACACGAGCCGATGAGTTCACGACCACCATTCCCGACACTTTACCTTGCAACATCTGGTCGATGCTGGAATAGGCAGGCATCAGGATGTCCTCGGCCTTGATGGTGGTAAACGCACCCACCATATCCTTTCGGGGCAGACTGTTGTAACCATTCTCCACAATGGCCACCTCTTCCATCAGCACAGCATCGGCATCCATCACAATGTGCATGGGGCGGCTGTCGCGACAACGCACCTCTTTCTTTTCCATACCGATGAAGGTAATCACCAGCACATTGTCTTTGCCGTTGGGTGGGGTAGGGAGCTTGATGGTAAACTCACCATCCACATTGGTGGTTGCACCCAATGCCGTGCCTTTCACCCGCACAGAGGCACCCGTAAGGGGCAGTCCCTCCTGGTCAACAACTTTTCCTCGAGCCACAGTAGGTTTGCCTTTTTGTTGGGCAGCCTGTTTGTTCTGTTGTGTACTCGCGTTTACATCATACTTCACATCATTTCCCGATTGTTCGCGGAAATCATTCGTCTCCTCAACCATTGAGACGGTTTTGTTTCGTTTGTCAGCTTTCCCTTCCCGGCCATAGCCTGTGTGGGCTACACCAAACAACATGGCAAGCATCATCAAGCGAATCAAAACGGTTGTAGGTTTCTTGATAAAACTCATGCTTACCCGTTGGCGGAATTAATTTAAGTTGATAAATATGAGTAAAAAGTTGTACAT
>CAJKDU010000051.1 GCA_905198745.1 uncultured Prevotella sp.
TTAAATATCAAATATATAACTATAGTTAAGCGATTAATATCGCATCACTAGTAGTCAGATATCAAGAAAAGTGAGAGTTTTTTGCAAAAAACAAAAAACTTTCCTGGGCGTGCGCGAGAGAGAGCGGTCATCAAACAAAGTTGCAAGAGGACGACACCTAATAGATGCTGGACTTCAGTCTGTTCTGTATCAATCATTGTTTGATGAATGACTTTCTATATAGGAAATGAGGCTGTGGAATATGTGGTCAGCGGAAAGAACGGAACGATTGCCTGTAATGATCATCTGCTTGCGGGCACGGGTGATTGCAACGTTCAGCTTGCGGTCAATCACATAGCCGTCTTCCTCAAAACGATTGCCGGCAAGAAAGCCTAACTGATAGTGGTTCTGCACAGTGAAGGAATAGATAATTACGTCGCGTTGCGAACCCTGATAACGTTCTACGGTGTCGATGGTGATGCTACAGAGTGCGGGAATGTCGAGCAGTTCCAGTTGCTTGCGTATCATGGCTATCTGGTTACGATAGGGCACAATGACACCCACCGTCTTGTCGGCATCAAAATGCTCGCCGTAGAAACGATGGATGCGCCTCACCATGTCTGCCACGATTTTTGCCTCAGCAGGATTCACCTTGTCCGACAATCCCGGACGCTTGCACAAAGGACTTTCCACATAAATCATGCGGTGTGTCTTGAGCTGTTCATCCCTGTCGTCGAGAGCCGGAGCATCGTAGCCCAAGGTGGTTTCTTCCTGGTGGGGGCACGGAACGGGTTGTAGCCGTTCACGCTGATAAAACATCTTGTTGGGAAATTCAGCCACCTCGGGGTGCATGCGTCCCTGCTTGCGCAAGGTTCCGATGAAGTCGGTACGGCCCGCTGCACGTTCGGTCTTGATGAGTCTTTCAAAAAGAGAGTTGCGACAGTCATCAAGATGGATGCCGAGAAGCAATGGGTCGTCGACTTCCGACGCAGCCACACTCTGCTGCACCACTGCCGGCAGCTGCTTATGGTCACCGATAAGCACAAACCGGTCAATCGCCAAGCCATCCTTGTATTCGCCTCCATGGGCGGCAAGCAAGCCGATAAGGTCGGGCTCGAGAATCTGGCTTGACTCGTCGACAATGGCGAGTGAGAAATGCTTGACGTTGAACAGATATTGCCGTGAAAGCATAGTAGAAGTAGTGCCCACGATGATCCTCGAATCGGCAATCATCGAGGAAATGTCGTGAAGATGCGCCATGGCGGCAGAGCGCTTGGAAAGCAACTTGTCGCGAAATCGCGGTGCACAACTGAATTCGTTGCCTATTCGTATATAGTCGATGCCCGCATCGGAAAGCATCTCGCAAATTTCGTCCACCGCCCGGTTTGTGTATGACATGAGGAGCAGGGAATGTTCCTTCTCCACCAGTTCCTCTTCCACCATGAACCGCAGAGCCATGGAGGTCTTGCCCGTTCCGGGAGGCCCCACCAACAGATAGTAGTCAAGTGCCTGTTTCACCTGAAGCAGAACAGGGTCGTAGTTAGGGTTGTAGCTGCGGGAAAGTTGCCGGCTGGTGTCTTTTCGGGGCGGACGTTGCCCCAAAAGAAGAGCCTTGCGTTCGGACTTTGAGGTGAGGAAGTGGAAGAGCGATCCCACGGCTGCCGACCCCATACTGCCCTTGCACGATTCCACAGCATAAGGCAGACGGCAGTCGAGAATGTCGGGATTCTGCAACCCGTCACACAACTGCACGGTGAGCCGCTCATGGTGTATCTCCGTGAGAAAGCACTTGAAGAGTATGGCATGGCGCATGTCGGGTTCTTCCCGTTTCTTATAACTATAAAGATACACCATGTCACCCTGCCGGAAATTGGGCAGGAAGTCTTCGCCCTGATCGGGCACGGCAAGCGTGATGGTGTCATAGCCATTGTAGTCGTTGCTGCGCTGCTTGTCGGTGATGGTCAGTTCCACGTAGATGTTGCCGCCTTCACGCTTCTCTGCCAGCGGCACGTTCCAGGCGTCTGCGCCGTTGAACGAGTGCCCGTCACTGTTGCCCACCCTACTGATGATCTGTTCCATATTGACGAAGTCGTACATCCGGCAGAAATAGCTCCGTTCCAAGGACGAGAGCGAATGAAGGACGGATGTGACATATTGCTGTTCTGGAAGGATATAGCGATGATAGAAAGAACTCCCGTCGTGGTGGACATTGAGCGTCTCGGGAGTGAACAGCGGAAGTGCCGGCGCCAAGCCGTTCTTTGCCACCCAGAAATTGAATGCCACCACCTGGTTTCTGAACTTGATGGCTTCGCGGAAGAGCTTTTGATAGAATGACACGACCAGGAGTCCCTGCTCGGGAGGATACTTGGAATAGAGCAACCGGATGTCTACCGTATTGTTCCCCAAATGGAAGTTGTATCTCAACACGCCATAGTATAGGAGCAACTGCACATAGTGGTTTTCCAGTTGCTTGCTGCCGTAGGAATTACGCTGTCCGCTGGTGAGATTGTAATTCTTGCCCGACTTTTGCTCCACAAGCAGTTGCATATCGGTAGTCATCAAGTCGACACGGCCTTGCACGCCCAGGCTTTCGCAAATGAACGAAGGCTCCAATATGGCCTTCTCCCGCTTGTATTTCCTGAACAGTTCCTCTACCGTGAGTTGGAGGTTCTCCACTTGCGACATGGCATCGCGCTTGAAAGACTGCGGGTCGAAAGCGGTGCAGGAACAGAATTCGAGCGCCTTCTCGTGAAAATTGTTGCGCAGCGTGTCGGAGAAGGCATAGTCACGGATATCCTTGCTGTTGACAATGTCGTCGAGAGCACTGCTGGCAAAGTTACCAAGCAGGATGGGCTGGGTGTTGGCCTTGGGCTTCAGCTGGTTGAACAAATACTGGAGTGAATGATGACCGCAACTGGTAAAGCATGCGGCTATGCTACTGATATCCAGCAGATAGTCGGGTTCCACAATGATATAGTCAGGCGTGACTACCGGCCGGTCGGGGTCGGTCTTGTCTATATGGCAGTTGAGCAAGTTGACCTGCATGCCCAGTTTCAGCACCTTGCCCAAATAGGCAAAATGTTCAGCCGTGCAGTTCACCTGCAGGGTGCCGCCTCCATCCTGGTCTATCTCCACCTCCACATGCGGCATATCCACACGCTTCACCACGCATCTGAGTCGGACCATGTCTATCGGGCCCAAACCCGTGTAAGGTCTGGGCTCCACAGGAATCCTGCCCACAAGCGTGCCTGGAATGGGCTTGGAGAACACGGCTGATATAAAGACACACAAAGCCCTTGCGTCGTACATCAGGTCTTCGTGGCTCAAAGGCAGCGAATGGTTTGAATTGCGGCGCATCTGCTGGATGGCTACAATGTCGCGGGTATGCACGTGGTGAGCCTTGCAAAGATAGTCCACTTGCGAGAAAAGGTTGCCGAATGCCTGCCGGGTTTCCTTGATAGCCTCATGGCAAGCAAGCACCAGCGTCTCGTGCATCAGGCGGTTCACCTCGCCTTCCTTTTCCTTGTCTATGATTTCGACCACCCGGTCGAAAAGTTCGTCAGCCGAAACATCCATCAGCCTACAGTTTTTCGCCGTAGCAAAGGTCGCCAGCATCGCCGAATCCCGGCACGATATACTTGTGATCGTTCATGCCCGGGTCTATGGCTCCGCACCAGATGGTAGTCTCCCCGTCGGGGAAAGTATTCTTCACATGGTCAATGCCTTCGGGAGTAGCGATGACACAAGCCACGTGCACATGCTTCGGAGTTCCTTTGGTGAGGAAAGCCTTGTAGCCCAATTCCATGGAACCGCCTGTGGCGAGCATAGGGTCAACGATTATCAGGGTCTTACCGTCAAGATTGGGCGTGGCAAGATATTCCACGTGTATGCCCACCTCGGTGTGTGCCTCGTCCGTATAGGCACGGTAGGCACTCACGAAGGCATTGCCCGCATGGTCGAACACATTCAGGAATCCGGTGTGGAAAGGAAGACCTGCACGGAAGATGGTGGCAATGACCACATCGTCTTCAGGCACCCGAACCTGGCTCACGCCGAGCGGAGTCTGCACTTGTTTGGTCACGTATTTGAGTGTCTTGCTGATTTCGAACGCCTCCATTTCGCCTATTCTCATAATGTTGTTGCGAAACAGAAGACGGTTCTGCTGATAGTTGATGTCGCGTATTTCCGACATATACTGCCCCATAATGGAGTCGGTATCGCTGAAGTTAATGATGTTCATAGTGATTTTTATGCAAAGTTACTGCAAATCAAAATCAATTGCAAAGTCCAACTTACAAATGTGCTTCATTTAAGCTACTTTAACCTAAAAAGCATTTAGGGAAATTGATTTTGAATGACAAATCTTTGCCGAAGTTGATTTTTTTGTTACCTTTGCAGCGATTTAGGATATTGTTTAGGAAACATTCACAACTTAAATACAATTTTAAAATGGCAAAGTTTGATAAGTCAGTTTTGGCACAGTACGGAATCACAGGTACAACTGAGATTCTCTACAATCCTTCTTACGAGGTGTTGTTCAACGAAGAGACCAAGGAAGGTCTCCAGGGTTACGAGGTAGGTCAGGAGACTGAACTCGGCGCCGTTAACGTGATGACTGGTATCTACACAGGTCGTTCACCTAAGGACAAGTTCATCGTAGACGACGAGAACTCTCACGACACAGTATGGTGGGATTCTGAGGAATATCACAACGACAACCACCGCGCAAGCAAGGAAGCTTGGGCTGCAGTTAAAGAAATCGCCAAGAAGGAACTTTCAAACAAGAAACTTTACGTGGTAGACGGTTTCTGCGGTACACACAAGGACACCCGCATGAAGGTTCGTTTCATCGTGGAGGTTGCTTGGCAGGCTCACTTCGTAACAAATATGTTCATCCGTCCTCAGAACGAGGCAGAATTCGACCAGGATCCCGACTTTATCGTTTACAACGCATCAAAGGCAAAGGTTGAGAACTGGAAAGAACTCGGCTTGCATTCTGAGACAGCCGTTGTGTTCAACGTTACTTCTAAGGAGCAGGTTATCATCAACACATGGTATGGTGGTGAAATGAAGAAGGGTATGTTCTCTATGATGAACTACTTCCTTCCCCTCAAGGGCATGGCTTCTATGCACTGCTCTGCCAACACCGATATGAACGGTGAGAACACAGCCATTTTCTTCGGTCTGTCAGGTACTGGCAAGACTACTCTTTCTACCGATCCTAAGCGCAAGCTCATCGGCGACGACGAGCACGGATGGGACGACGAGGGCGTGTTCAACTTCGAAGGCGGCTGCTATGCCAAGGTTATCAACCTCGACAAGGAGTCAGAGCCAGACATCTACAACGCTATCCGCCGCGACGCTCTCCTCGAGAACGTTACAGTAGACAAGAACGGCAAGATTGACTTCGCCGACAAGAGCGTTACCGAGAACACTCGTGTTTCTTATCCTATCTATCACATCAAGAACATCCAGCGTCCTTACTCACAGGGTCCTGCTGCCAAGCAGGTTATCTTCCTGTCTGCCGACGCCTTCGGTGTGCTTCCTCCAGTGTCTATCCTCAACGCTGAGCAGACCAAGTACTACTTCCTCTCTGGCTTCACAGCCAAGTTGGCAGGTACAGAGCGTGGCATCACAGAGCCTACTCCTACATTCTCTGCTTGCTTCGGCCAGGCATTCCTCGAGCTTCACCCAACAAAGTATGCCGAGGAGCTGGTAAAGAAGATGGAGAAGAGCGGTGCCAAGGCTTACCTCGTGAACACAGGTTGGAACGGCACAGGCAAGCGTATTTCCATCCGCGACACACGTGGTATCATCGACGCTATCCTCGACCACTCTATCGACGCTGCTCCTACCAAGGAGATTCCTTTCTTCAACTTCGTTGTTCCTACACAGCTCGAAGGTGTTGATCCTAAGATCCTCGACCCACGCGACACATATGCTGATGCCGCTCAGTGGGAAGAAAAGGCTAAGGATCTCGCTGCCCGCTTCATCAAGAACTTCAAGAAGTATGAAGGCAACGAGGCTGGCAAGGCTCTCGTAGCTGCTGGTCCTCAGCTCTAATTCCATCAAGATTATTCATTAGATTTTGATACAAGTATCCCGTCTGGCTTCTGTCAGGCGGGATTTTTTTGCTCTTGTCTACCGACAGCCGTCATGTTCTTGAAAGCCAAGTGATGCCCCCAAACACGCACCGGCAACAAAATAAGCCATAACGCTCCCGACGGCAAGACACTATGCACTGGAATCCGCCTGTCACCGGACAGTAAAATTCCAACAACGGAGTAAACAGTGAAAAGAGGCACACTTGCTTGCAGTTAATGGGCAGTTAGCGCATGGTCACACTGCCTGGGCACTCGATGCCCACGACGTGGGCATCGAGTGCCCAAAGTCAGGAACCCCAATTGGGCAGTACATTGGAAGAAAGAGGAGCAAGCAGACTGAACGACTAAACTATTTGTGCTACGACGTCAGGAAACGGAGAAATAAGCCGACACAAGCGGCACAATCGACAAGAGTGATGGATAAGTGATAGATTGGTGATGGATAAGTGATAGATAAACAACGGATATTGGAATGCAAAAAATCTTATCCAATTGAAAACAAGCATGTTACAAAAACACACAACTGAAAATAGTGATAGGTGATAGATATTTAGAAAAAATAAAAACATGTACACACAGTAGAAACGAACCAACCGGACATTCCCTGTATACCCCCGCACACGTCCACAACTGCAAGCATAGTTTGCGCGCAACAATATTTGCAGAAAAACTTGATGCAAAACTCTAAATAGACCTTAAAAAACGCGCTTGTAACCATTAAATTACATAATTCAAAGCGAAAATGAACGTTGTTTGCGGATTTCTGACTAAATTTGCAGCTAAAAATAAACATATAGTAGACCGCATGAAAGGAAAGTTTCTATCTTTCACGTTGCTTTTGGCAACAATCTTACTCTTCGCCTCCTGTCTTGATTCCAATCAGGACGAGGTGACCTATTACAGCGACACGGCTATCACAAGCTTCACGCTTGGCACTATAAACCAGACTGTTCACACCACTAAAAAGAACTCTGACGAAGATAGCACTTACACCACAACTTTCGACGGAAGTGCCTACAACCTGTTTATAGACCAGCTGAATGGCAAGGTCTACAATGTCGACTCTCTGCCCTGCGGCGCAGACCTCAGCAAGGTAGTGGTGACCGTTGGCACCAAAAACAGCGGCATAGCAGTCATCAAGAGCGTGGACAACGACACGCTGAAATACATCAGCAGCAGCGATTCGCTCGACTTCACGACCGAGCGCACCCTGTATGTATATGCGCAGAACATGCAAAGCCGCCGCAAATATGTGGTGACCCTTTGCGCTCATCAGGAAATAGGCGACACGCTGATTTGGCACGCCAAGAACAGCAGTGCCGAACTTGCAGCCCTTCAAGGCATGAAAGCCCTTGAAGGAAACAACGGACTTTTCGTGGCCGGAACTAAAGACAATGCCACTAAAGTATATTTCACCGAAGACGGAAACTCCTGGACAGAAAAATCGACCCTTGCTTCCGCCGAAGCCTATAAGGGCATCATAACAGACAAGTCAACGCTCTATGTCTACACAGACGGCAAGGTGCTGAAGAGCAATGAAGACGGAAGCGCATGGACGGAAGTGGCTGCCACAACCGACATAGTCCGTCTGTTGGGGGCTGCCAAAGGCAACCTCTATGCCCTCGGAGCCAATGGCAAAATCAAAAAGTCGGCCGACAACGGCGCCACATGGGCAGACGACGACATGGAAGACAATGCCGATCTGACACTCGTGCCCAACGAGAACGTGAGCATGATAGTGATGCCGTCGAAGACGAACAATGATATATATAAGGTTGTGCTCATAGGAACAAGCACTGCCGACGCTACAGCCACAGAGAAAGTATGGACCAAGACTGTCGACGAAAAGGATCCTTCGCATGCAGCGGAATGGACTTATCTCACACAAGAAGGCAACCGCTATGCCGCACCACGCACAGCCAACTTCACCGCATTTGCCTACGATGGCGGCATTGCAGCATTGAGTGGTGAAGGAGAGGGTGACAGCAACGCCGAAGCCTTCAAGCAGTTCTATTTCAGCAACGACGAGGGCATCACATGGAAGAGCCACTCGCAGATGATTCTGCCCAAGAACTTCAAGAGTGATTGCGACGCCTCCTGCTTCGCGATCACGTCAGACAGTGCCAACCGCATCTGGATTGTAAGCGGCACCAACGGCAAGGTGTGGTGCGGACGCATTAACAGGCTAGGATGGAAAGAAGCCTTGCAAACCAACAAGTAACGGCTCGAATGAAAAGGCTGTTGCTGATACTCCTGTTGCTCACTGGCATGGCCAAAAGCTTTGCCCAGACTGACGACATGTATCGCATGGAGATAGGTGCAGGAGTAGGATTGTCGGGCTATCTAGGCGACTTCAACGGCAAGCTCACACAAGACCTCCAGCCCATGGGTTCCATCTTAGGTCGCTACATCTTCAACCCCTACTCCGACATCAAGATGAACATCAGCTACGGCAAGCTGAAGGGCACGTCGAAAGACAACCCGACCTACTATCCAGACTACACAGAGAAGCCCTATGAGTTCAACAACACGCTCATCGACGTGGCTCTGAGCTACGAATACAATTTCTGGCCCTACGGCACGGGCCAAGACTACCGCGGGGCCAAAAGGCTTACGCCCTTCATTTCCGGAGGATTAGGCATGACTATAGTGTCGGGCTCCAAAAGCGTGTGTACCGCCAACATACCCATCGGACTGGGCGTAAAATACAAGTTGGGCGAACGCACCAACATAGGATTGGAATGGGCCATGCACTTCTCGCTGAGCGACGAACTCGACGGAGTGAAAGACCCCTACCGCATAAAAAGCAGTGGACTGTTCAAGAATACAGACTGCTACAGCACGTTGCAGCTGACATTCACCTACAGTTTCATGGCCAAATGTAAAACATGTCACAATGCAGATGAATAATATAGATATGAAGCGCATCCCAGAGCACATTGCCATCATCATGGACGGCAACGGACGCTGGGCCACCGAAAGGGGAAAAGAGAGAAGCTACGGCCACCAGGCTGGAGTGGAAACCGTGAGACGCATCACAGCCGAATGTACACGACTCGGTGTGAAATACCTCACACTCTACACCTTCTCCACCGAAAACTGGAGCCGTCCGGCACAGGAGATTTCCGCTCTGATGGGATTGGTGCTGAGTTCGCTTGAAGATGAAATCTTCATGAAGAACAACGTGCGCTTCAGATGTATCGGCGACATAAGCCGCCTTTCGCCAGAAGTGCAGGCCAAGCTCCGCGAGACAGAGGAACACACTGCCGCCAACACAGCCATGACCATGGTGGTGGCTCTGAGCTACTCCTCACGATGGGAAATCACCAAGGCGGTGCAAGACATTGCGAAAGAATGTAAGGAGGGCAAGCTCTCCATCGGCGACATTACCGAACAAACCGTCACAGAACATCTGCAAACCCAATTCATGCCCGACCCCGACCTGCTCATCCGTACAGGCGGCGAGTTGCGCATCAGCAACTACCTGTTGTGGCAAATAGCTTACTCGGAACTTTATTTTTGCGACACCTACTGGCCCGACTTCCGCGAGTCGGATCTGCAGCAGGCCATTGCCAGCTACCAGAATCGCCAGCGCAGGTTCGGAAAGACCGAGGCACAGGTGGAGAACGAATAAACATTGAAACAAAAAAAGATTAGATAAAAAGAGTGGAATGAAACATTCTCAGATGAAAAACAAAAAGGCAAAAGGCGGCTGGAACCTGTCGTCGCTGATGCTGTTGGCAGCCCTGTCGACAGCAGGAAGCGCAGTGGCACAGGAGAAAATCGTAAATCCAGACATCACCTATGCCGGTTCGGCACGCACCTGCGTGCTGGGTGGTCTTGCCGTTTCAGGCGTGGAAGGCTATGAAGACTATACCCTGACAAGCATTTCCGGCCTGGAGATAGGACAGGAAATAACGCTACCGGGCAATGAGGTGTCTGATGCCGTGAAGCGCTATTGGCGCCACGGACTTTTCTCAGAAGTGTCTATTGCCTGCGACTCCATCGTCGACAACAAGGCCTATCTGCACATCTATCTGAAGGTGCGACCACGTGTTTCTTCCATCAACTACATCGGACTGAAGAAGTCGGAGCGTGAAGATATGGACGCCAAGCTCGGGCTCATCAAGGGAGCACAGATTACCCCAAACATGATTAACCGAGCCAAGATTCTTGCCAAGAACTACTTCGACGACAAGGGCTACAAGAATGCCGAGATAACCATCACGCAACGCGAAGACGTAAGTGAGAAGAATCATGTCATACTCGACATCGACGTAGACAAGAAGGAGAAGATGAAGGTACACCAGATTATCCTGGATGGCAACAAGGAACTCGCCAGCAGCAAAATCAAGGGCGGACTGTTCAAGAAGGGTGCCTTTGCCAAGACACACGAAGCCGGCAAACTCTCCTCATTCCTCAAGGCCAAGAAGTATACACCCGAACGCTTCGAGACCGACAAGAAGAACCTTATCAGCAAATATAACGAACTGGGCTACCGCGATGCCACCATCGTGAAAGACAGCGTGTGGAACTATGACAACAAGCACGTGAACATCTACCTCAAAGTGGACGAAGGTAAGAAATATTATCTCCGTAACATCACATGGGTGGGCAACACGGTCTATTCGACCGACTATCTCAGCGCCGTGCTGGGCATGAAGAAAGGTGACGTCTACAACCAAAAACTGCTCGAGAAGCGACTCAAGGAAGACGACGATGCCGTGGGCAACAACTACTGGAACCATGGCTACATCTTCTATCAGCTCGACCCCACTGAAGTGAACATCGTGGGCGACTCCATCGACCTCGAAATGCGTATCATCGAAGGTGAACAGGCACACATCAACCGCGTGCGCATCAACGGCAACGACCGTCTCTACGAGAACGTGGTGCGCCGCGAACTTCGCACCAAGCCGGGTGACCTCTTCTCCAAAGAAGCACTGATGCGCTCGGCTCGTGAAATCGCCTCCATGGGCCACTTCGACCAGGAAAAGGTGAATCCGGACGTGAAGCCTAACTACGAAGACGGAACCGTAGATATCAATTGGGATTTGGAACAGAAGTCCAACGACCAGGTGGAATTCTCACTCGGTTGGGGACAGACGGGTGTTATTGGACGTATCGGCCTGAAGCTGAATAACTTCTCCATGGCCAACCTGTTTAACAAGAACAAGGAGCACCGTGGCATCATGCCTATCGGCGACGGTGAAGTGCTCTCGCTCGGCGCCCAGACCAATGGAACCTACTACCAGTCGTACAACGCCTCCTACTCCACCAACTGGTTTGGCGGCAAACGTCCTATCCAGTTCAGCGTGGGAGCCTACTTCTCCAAGCAGACCGACGTGTCGAGCAACTACTATAACAGCGCTTGGCAGAACAACTACTATAATTACTACGGCAACTACGGTTACTACAATAACTACTACAACAACTACGAGAACTATTACGACCCCGACAAGTACGTGAAACTGTTCGGTGTGTCGCTCGGATGGGGCAAGCGCCTGCGTTGGCCAGACGACTACTTCCAGCTCTCTGCTCAGATAGCCTACACACGCTATTCGCTCAAGAACTGGCAGTACTTCCTTATCACCAATGGCAATTGCAACAACCTGAATTTGAGCATCACGCTCTCTCGTCAGTCTACCGACAACCCCTACTTCCCCCGCAAGGGTTCGGAGTTTGAGGCATCGCTCACTCTCACCCCGCCATGGTCAAAGTGGGACGGCAAGGACTACCGCAACCTGGCAACAGACAGCAAGTCGGCCACCTACATCCGCGAACAGCAGGAGAAATACCGCTGGATTGAATACCACAAGTGGAAGTTCAAGAGCAAGACCTATACAGCCCTCAGCGGCGGTCAGAAGTGTTTCGTGCTCATGACCCGCGTGGAAATGGGTATTCTGGGCAGCTACAACAAGTACAAGAAATCACCGTTTGAAACCTACTACATGGGTGGTGACGGTATGAGCGGCTACTCTACAGGCTATGCTGAAGAAACCATCGGACTCCGCGGCTATGAGAACGGATCACTCACGCCATATGGTGCAGAAGCCTACGCTTACGACCGCTTCGCACTGGAACTCCGCTACCCTTTCCTTCTCGGCAACACCACCATCTACGGACTGGGATTCATCGAGGCAGGAAACGCCTGGACCGAGACCAAGAAGTTCAATCCGTTCGACATGAAGCGCTCGGCTGGTGTCGGCGTGCGCATCTTCCTGCCAATGGTCGGCCTGATGGGTATTGACTGGGCATACGGATTCGACAAGGTGTGGGGCACCAAGGGCGGCAGCCAGTTCCACTTCATCCTCGGACAGGAATTCTAACAGCAACAAACGATACACATAAATGTGAGGAATTAGCTTATGAAGAAAATTATGTTGATGCTCGTCATGGTGCTCAGCGCCCTGACGGCCAGCGCACAGAAGTTTGCGCTTGTAGACATGGACTATATCCTGAAGAACATTCCGGCTTATGAGCGTGCCAACGAGCAGCTCAACCAGGTGTCGAAGAAATGGCAAGCAGAGGTAGAGGCACTCAACACCGAAGCACAGACCATGTATAAGAACTACCAGAACGAAGCTGTCTTCCTCTCACAGGAACAGAAGAAGAAAAAGCAAGACGACATCATGAAGAAGGAAAAGGAGGCAAGCGACCTGAAACGCAAGTACTTCGGCCCCGACGGCGAACTCTTCAAGAAACGCGAGAGCCTGATGACTCCCATTCAGGAAGAGATTTACAACGCTGTGAAGGAAATTGCCGAACTGCGAGGTTACTCACTCGTCATCGACCGCGCTTCAGACAACGGCATCGTCTTCGGTTCGCCAAAGATAGACATCAGCAACGAAGTACTCCAGAAACTGGGCTACTCCGCCAACTGACACGAGACAATAAACAAAAATAAATAACAAAACAACAAACGACAATGAAAAAGATTATTTTGATGTTGATGCTGTTTGCTCCACTCTCTCTGTTCGCACAGAAGTTCGGACACATCGACGCACAGGCAGTGTTGGCACAGATGCCAGAGGCAATCAAGGCCAACGGTGAACTTCAGGCTACAGCCAAGCAGTATGAAAACGACCTCAAGGCTCTTCAGGACGAATTGCAGCGCAAGGCTCAGGAGTACGACAAGAACAAGTCGACCATGAACCCCACCAAGCAGGCCGAAACAGAGAAGGCTCTTCAGGATATGTACCAGAAGATCCAGCAGACCTACCAGGACAACCAGCAGGCTATGCAGAAAATGCAGCAGGAGAAGTTGGCCCCCATCACCACCAAGTTGGTGAATGCCATCAAGAACGTAGGCAAGAACGGCGGTTACGTTTATATCATGGACGTGAACTCCGGTATTCCTTACGTAAGTGATACGCTGAGCAAGGACGTTACTGCAGAAGTAAAGGCAGAACTCAACAAGATGAAGTAAAAGAACTCCATCTGACGGACAATACAAACTATGCGAGGGCAGGCTGACAGAAAATGCCTGTCCTCGCATTTCTTTTCCAACACAAAAACGAGAACGATGAAGAAACTTTATCTGCTTTTCCTCTTGGCGCTGATACCCGTGCTGGCAAGCGCACAGAACCTCAAGTTCGGCTATTTCAGCTATTCACAAGTGCTGCAATCCATGCCCGACAAGGCCATCGCTGACAAGAACCTTGCCGACCTCCGTGCCAAGTATGACGCAGAAACCAAACGCGTGGAAAACGAGTTCAATGCCAAGTACGAACAGTTTCTGGAAGGACAGCGCGACTTCGCCCCTACTATTTTGCAGAAGCGTCAGGCTGAACTCCAGGAACTGATGAAGAAGAACATCGCCTTCAAGGCAGAGGCACAACGTTTGCTCAAGCAGGCGGAAAAAGACGCTTATGCACCACTACGACAGAAAATACTCTCCGCCGTACAGCGCATAGGCAAGGAACGCCAGCTCGCTTTTGTCATCAACACTGACCGTGACGCCTGTCCCTACACCGATCCTGGTTTGGGTGAAGACATCACGCTTCTCATCAAAGACGCACTGAAATGATGTATTTCCCTCAAGAGCCAGGTTCCATCGGCATATTCGATTCCGGTTATGGCGGACTGACCATTCTGCATGGTATACGCCAGTTACTGCCCGAATACGACTATGTGTATTTGGGCGACAATGCGCGTGCCCCCTATGGTTCGCGTTCGTTCGATGTGGTCTATCAGTTCACACGCCAAGCTGTACTGAAACTCTTTTCCATGGGATGTCACCTGGTCATCCTCGGATGCAACACTGCCTCAGCCAAAGCTCTTCGCAGCATCCAGCAGCGTGACCTTCCAGTACTCGACCCTGAACGACGTGTGCTGGGTGTCATACGCCCCACTGCAGAAATCATAGGCTCCCTTACCCAAAGCCGCCATGTGGGGCTACTCGCCACCGAAGGCACCGTCAAGAGCGACAGCTATCGGTTGGAAATACAAAAACTCTATCCTGATATCACCGTGTCGGGAGTAGCATGCCCCCTGTGGGTGCCCATCATCGAGAACAACGAGGCAGATGGTCCGGGCGCAGACTACTTCGTCAAGAAACGGATAGACGCACTGATGCGCATAGACCCACAAATTGACACCATCATACTTGGATGCACCCATTACCCACTGCTCATGCCCAAGATACTGAAATATGTTCAACCCGGCGTGCGCATCGTTCCGCAAGGAGAATACGTGGCAGACAGTCTGAAGACCTACCTTACCCGCCACCCCGAAATCGAACGAAACTGCACCCAAGGCGGCACAGCTCGCTATTTCACCACAGAAAACCCCGACAAGTTCAAAGACAGCGCCAAGATTTTCCTCCACGAGGATGTCAACGTGCAGCATGTAGACTTGGAATAATTAATTTGTCATTTCATCTTGCGCAAGGACTCGCATACCGGTTACTTACCACCCGTTGTGCGAGTCCTTGTTGTGTACACGTTATACAAAGAACAAATTAAATAAAAGAATCTGTGGGGGTGCAACAAACGTGAATATCGTGCTCTGTCGGCCACAGGCAGTTTATACTCTATCACTTATCTCAGACCCAGAGGATTCCTGGCAAGCGTCATCTTCAACCTTTAATACACCTGTTGGCGGAATTAATTTAGTGCATACTTAATTCTGCCAATGGGCTTGTCG
>CAJKDU010000052.1 GCA_905198745.1 uncultured Prevotella sp.
GACAAGCCCATTGGCAGAATTAAGTATGCACTAAATTAATTCCGCCAACAGGTTTAAGAAAGGAAAAAGATGAAAAAGTTTTTTACTTTAGTAGTAATGGCAATGACTTCCTTGGCCATGATGGCAAAGGACTATACTTGCCCACTCGTTGTTAGTTTGTCGGGACTGGACTTTCCTCCCATTGAAGGCGTGACGGTGTCGGTTGACGAGCAGATCAACGGTAAGTACACATTGAAGCTCCTAAACTTCGATATGGGTGGGGCCATGCCTGTCGGCAATATTGTTGTTGAGGATGTGGATGCTGTGACTTGCGGCACTACAATTGTGCTTAGCGCCCAGAAAAACATTACGATAACAGAGGGCGACAAGGAGTTGGGTGAAGACCAATCGTGGTTAGGCCCCAAATTGGGTATTGTTCCAATCAACATGCAAGGTGAACTCAAAGGCGATAAGTTCAATGCTATTCTCAACATTGACATGTCTAAGATGGCCATGAACATTGGTGTGAAACTTGGTGATGACTGGTCCTTGATGGGACAGATTCCCAATTCCGGTTTTGAAACATATCACAAGGCAACTGTTGGCGACGTGTCGAGTGATGAGCCTAATGCCTGGCATTCCTTTATGAGTAGCACAGGCGGCCTTTCAAATATGGTAAACAAGACTGCCCATACCTTTATTTCCGACGAAGTTCGTCCAGGTTCTACAGGTTCACACAGCGTGAAAGTTACTTCAGGAATAGTCGTGACAGACCTTGGCTTTATGAAGATCAATACACCGGCCAATGGTACGATTACTACAGGAAGACTGAATGCTGGCAGCATGACTGCTAAAGATGAAGCGAATAACTCCTTCCTTGACATGAGTACAACCGACGTTGACGGCAACGGAGATCCTTTCTATGCCGTATTGACCAACAGACCAGACTCCATCGTTGCATGGGTGAAATTCAAGCAAGGAACACTTGACAACAAGTATAAGGACAGTAAATATGCTACTATTAGCGCGATTATCACGGATGGTACCAAGTATCAAGATCCGGAAGATCCCAAGACAACTTATGCAAATGTGGTTGCCAAGGCTAAGAATGCAACGATAGAAAGCAAGGATTTCGCTTGGCAAAGAATAGTCGTTCCATTCGATTATGAAACTTACAAGGCAAACAATGCTAACCCTAAGGCAATTCTTGTGACCATGTCCACCAATGCCACTCCTGGAGCAGCAAGCAAAGATGAGGCTAATCCTGATGTGTTGTACGTGGATGATGTGGAACTTATCTATAACTGCGACATCAAGTCGCTCAAGTTCAAGGGCACAGAAATGCTGATGGAAGATGGTGGATATGAAACGGAATATAATGGTGACGTTAATCTCGACGACATCGAGGTGGAGGCTACAAGCCCCAATGCTTTCATAAACAAGAGCCTGTTGGATCAAAGTGACGACAAAGAAAAACTGACTATGGCTACAATTACTGTCGTTTCCAACGACTTGAAGAATGCCAATGTTTACTATTTCAGCATCAAGGGAGCCTCTATTACTGGCATCAAGAAGACTGAGACCGTGAAGAACAACACCGTGAGCGCTATCTACAACGCCAACGGACAGCGGGTGAGCAACATGAACCAGCCTGGTCTCTACATCATCAAGAATGCTGACGGCAAGACCGTGAAGTTCTTGAAGAAGTAAGGCCTTAAAGCCATATACTTGTCAGCGGCAAGACGTGAACATTCCAGCGTCTTGCCGCTTTTTTGATTTTATGAGAGATGAGCATGGCTGCATGATGGACCATCTCAGATTGAACTGATGTCTTACGCGTGCGCGCGTGCGCACGTAAAAGTTTTCAAAAAATCGCCACTATCTATCACTTTTCTGAAAGGATGACAATATTTTATTGTTACTAAGGGCTTTAAGTGGAGTGATAGATGAGTGATAGATGCGAAATAATCTATCACTCTATCACTCCATATTGCATGATTAAAAAGAGTTTGGAGGAGTGCCCAAAATCAGTCCTACTGTTTGGGCACTCGATGCCCACGGCGCGGGCAATGAGTGCCCAGGCAGTGGAACCAAGCGTAAGTCTGACATTTGCTGTGTGTAACTATGCCACTGAGAGATGCTTGCTTGTGGATATAAAAAACGGGTGACAGACGTTGAATTGTCTGCCACCCGTGGTGTGATGGTCATTGTATGCCTGCCGGGGAAAGTCGGGAGCCACGATGTGACTGGCGAAAACTTTCACCCGAAGAAGCTACGACCGGATGTCGAACAGCTTGAAGAAGCCGGTCAGCGTGAACACGTTGCGTATTTCGTCGGTGATGTGCTCCACGATGAGGTGTCCGCCCTTGGCTTCTACCTCCTTGCGTAGGGTGAGCAAAAGACGCAGACCGGAACTGCTGATGTAGTTCAGTTGGTTACAATCAAGGGTGATTTGCTTGTCGGCCTGCTCGTTGAGCGTCTGGAAATCGGGTGCGCAGTCTTGGACACTGGCGGTGTCGAGACGGCCTTCGAGAGAAGCCCTGACGGCATTCTCTTCAATCTTGATGTCTATTTTCATATATTTCAGATATTAAATGTTTGCTAAGAAACACGACACAAAGGAAAAAATATCGGGACTGATGCTGACTTATCCGATAAATAATCGTACCTTTGGAGTGACCAAACAGATACACTCGAGTATGGAACAGCTGCTCCATTATATATGGAAACACAAGATGTTTCCGCTGCATCCTCTGCAAACCACTGCCGGAGAACCGGTGGAGGTGATCGACCCAGGGCTGCACAACATCCATGCCGGTCCCGATTTCTTCAATGCCAAAATCAAGATAGGCTGCACCATGTGGGTGGGCAATGTGGAGATTCACGAGCGTGCCACAGACTGGTTCGGGCACGGACATGACCACGACCCGCACTACAACAATGTCATCCTGCACGTCTGTGCCCATGTGGACGGCGAGGTGACCACTGCCGACGGCAAACGGCCGCCACAGATGCAGCTCGACGTGCCGCCCCAGGTGGAGGCGCACTATGAAGAGCTTTGCAAGACCGACAGCTACCCGCCCTGCTACAAGGTCATACCATCGCTCGACCGGCTCACCGTGCACAGTTGGATGGCGGCACTACAGGCAGAACGGCTGGAACAGAAGACACGGGCCATCGAGGAGCGGGTAGACCGGTGTGACGGTTCGTGGGAAGCCGCCTACTTTGTCACCATGGCACGCAACTTCGGCTTCGGCGTCAACGGCGAAGCCTTTGAGCAGTGGGCGTTCTCCATACCGCTTCACTGTGTGGACCATCACCGCGACAACCTGTTCCAGATTGAAGCCTTCTTTATGGGACAGGCCGGACTGCTCAACGAGGCCACCATTCCCACGCACTGTCTGGAAGACGCCATGCGGGAAGGCTATTTCAGCAAGTTGCGCACTGAGTACCAGTATCTTCAGCACAAGTTTTCGCTTACGCCCATTGACCCCGTTATCTGGCGCTTCCTCCGGCTTCGTCCGCAAAACTTCCCCCATATCCGCATCTCACAGTTGGCCCATCTCTACCACCAGCGCAAGGCGAGCCTGAGTGCCTTGGCTGAATGTAAGACGGTGGACGATGCGCTGCAATTGTTCGACACCCAAGTGACGCCCTATTGGGAGACTCATTACACATTCGGCTCCACGAGTACGAAAAGCGGCAAGCACTTGTCGCCATCGTCGGTCAACCTGCTGATGATCAACACACTCGTGCCCATGCTTTTCGCCTATGGCAAGCACCGGATGAACGAGGACCTGTGTGACAGGGCATTCAGTTTGCTGGAGCAACTCAAGGCCGAAAACAACAACATCGTGAGAATGTGGCGGACATGCGGTCTGCCCGTGGTGAACGCCGGCGACACCCAGGCTCTCATACAACTCAAGAAGAACTACTGCGACCGCCGCGACTGCCTGCGCTGCCGATTCGGCTATGAGTATCTGAAAGGCAGAAGGATAGAGGAATAACAAGATAATGTGGAACAGAAAAAAATAACTGACGGAAATGAAATTCATATTTGAAACCGAAATGGAAGTGCGCGACTATGAATGTGACATTGAGGGCATTGTCAACAATGCCAACTATCTGCACTACACGGAGCACACCCGCCATCTCTTCCTGCGCTCGCTTGGCGTGAGCTTTGCCAAGATGCATGAGCAGGGAGTGGATGCTGTGGTGGCGCGCATGACCCTGCAATACAAGACTCCGCTGCGTTGCGACGACCACTTCATATCGCGCCTTGCGCTCGAGAAGAAGGGACTTCGCTATATCTTCCATCACGACATCTATCGCAAGGGCGACGAGAAACTGTGCTTGAAGAGCGATGTGGAAATAGTTTGTCTGGTCAACGGACGACTGGGCAACAGCGATGATTATGACCGTGCCTTTGCGCCTTACATAGAGTAGACATGGACCGACTTGAAACCATCTATACCATGGCGCTTGCCCGAATCAACTTCTTCGGGCTTGCCGGACTGCTTGAACTCTACCGGAAGTTGGGCTCTGCCACCGACGTGATGGACCACCGCAAGCATATCCTTGAGGTGCTCCCCGACGCCTCACCCAGATTGCAAGAGGCTCTCGACACGCTTGATGCACCGCTCGAACGGGCACGCGAGGAATACGACTGGTGTCAGGAACATGGCATATCCATGCTCTGTTTGGCAGACGATGGCTATCCCAAGAGACTCAAGGAGTGTGCCGACGCTCCTTTGGTGCTCTATTATAAAGGGACGGCCGACTTGAACCAGCGTCGCATAGTCAGCATGGTGGGCACACGCCACTGTACGATGTATGGCGACGATTTCATCCGACGTTTCATGGCAGACCTGAAGGAAATCTGTCCGCAGGTGCTTGTGGTGAGCGGATTGGCTTATGGCATTGATGTCATTGCCCATAGGGAGGCACTTGCCAACGGTTATGATACGGTGGGTGTACTGGCGCATGGACTTGACACACTTTATCCGTCGAGTCACCGCGACATAGCCAACCGGATGACGCATCAAGGCGGACTGCTCACGGAGCACATGTCGCATACGAAACCGGACAAGATTAACTTCGTGCGACGCAACCGTATCGTGGCAGGCATCGCAGACTGCTGCATCATGGTGGAGTCGGCTGCCCGTGGTGGCAGTCTGATTACGGCAGGCATGGCGCTCGACTATGGTCGTGATGTGTTTGCCGTGCCCGGCCGAACCACAGATTCCTGTTCAGAGGGCTGCAACAACCTGATACGCGACAATGGAGCTTCTTTGCTCACCTGTGCAGCCGACCTGGTGAAGGTGATGGGATGGGAAGCCGATGCGCAATTGGCGCATGCCCAAAGCCAGGGCATTGAGCGCAGTCTCTTTCCCAGTCTTTCGGCAGACGAGCAGAAGGTGGTCGATGTGTTGCGCCAAGCCAACGACCAACAGGTCAATTTGCTCAGTGTGAAGGCCGGCATGCCTGTGGGTAAACTTGCCGCCACATTGTTCGGACTTGAGATGAAGGGCATGGTCAAGGCTTTGGCTGGAGGTGTATACCATTTATACCAATAAAGCATGCTATGTCTTTAATATTGTTAAAGAATGAAAGAAATGCAGGCTGTATAGTTCCGGTTTTGTGTGTAATTGTCTATATTTGTGGCCACAATTAAATTAACACTTAAATCTGACAATTATGTACAGTAAAACTATCAAGTCTGTCTTGGCACTCATGGTGGCAAGCGTGATGTTCAGCTCGTGTGTGGGCTCGTTCAGTCTTTTCAACAAACTGGCTAAATGGAACAAGGGTGCTACCCGCTACAAGTTGCTCAACGAGCTAATCTTCCTGCTCATCTCTCCTGCCTATGCCGTTTGCGGCGTGGCAGACCTTTTCGTGCTCAACACCATTGAGTTCTGGAGTGGCAGCAATCCCCTGGCTGCCAATGTGGGCAAGACGGTGAAAGTGAAGGGTGAAGACGGACAGAAATACAGCGTGAAGTACCTGGCTGACGGCTATGAGGTGACACGTCCCACGGGCGAAGTGTTCTACTTTCTCTATGACCAGAAGGCTGATACATGGTCAATGGAAGAGAACGGAGTGAAGAAAGAACTCTTCCACTTCAACCATAACGGCACTGTAAAGATGACATTGCCTACAGGTAAGAAACTGGATGTGGCACTCGACGAAAGCGGTAAGTTTGAACTCCGCAGTGCCATGGCTGGAGCCACCTATTTCATGGCTGCAAGATAATATTCAAACAGAAGAATGAAAGAAAGAGGAGTGAAAGGACGCCAACGTTCTTTCACTCCTCTCTTTTCTTATAGATAGACAAGGGTGCTTGTCTTTTCGGGGGCAAATATTTCCTGTGCCACTTCTTGAAGTTGCCGGCTGTCGAGGGCGTCGATGTGTTGGTAGAGTGAGGTAATGTCTTTCTCCCAACCATAATGCAGAAAACTCTTGCCGAAGTCAAGGGCAAAGTTCTCCCGGTTGTCGCATGCCACTCCTATTTGTCCTTTTATCTGTCGCTTGGCGGCACGGAGTTGCGCGTCGGAGAGGGGACAGTTCATCAGTTTGTCCAGCTCCTTGCGCACCAAGTGCTCACACCGCCTTACATCCTTTGCGTCGCATCCGAAGTAGACACACCACAACCCTGTGTCGGAATAGCTCACCATGCTGCTTTCCACAGAGTACACGAGTCCGTGCCGTTCACGGAGTGACAGGTTGAGGCGTGTGTTCATGCTGGGACCGCCCAAAACGTTGTTGAGCAGATAGAGTGCCATGCGCTTTTCGTTGTGCACGTCATACGCTATGTTGCCCATCATCACATGTGCCTGGTGTGTGTGCCTGTCTGTTTCAACGGTTTGCGGCCTGTAATTTGTCAAGGGGATGTTATTGGCAGGAACCGACAAGTCTGCCATGACAGGACGGGAAGGGGCAAAGTCGGATGTGGCTTTCTCGAGCAACTTTACCAGCCGTCTGAAGTCCACGTCACCGTAAGCAAAGAACACGGCATTGTCGGGACGGTAGAACTTTCCGGTGAACTGCAGGGCATCTGCTGTTTTGTAGGTGCGCAGTTGGTCGGCGTCGCCCAGTATCTTATGCCCCAGGGGATGCTCCTTGAACACCAGGTTCTCGAAGTCGTCGTAGATAAGTTCTGCGGGAGAGTCGTTGTATATTTCTATTTCGTCGCAAATCACCTCTACTTCCTTGTCGAGTTCCGCCTGCGGATAAGTGCTGTGGAACACGATGTCGGTGAGTAAGTCTACTGCTTTGGGCAGATGTTCATGCAGGATGGCAGCATAATACACGGTGTCTTCCTTGTTGGTGTAGGCGTTGAGGTCGCCTCCCACACATTCAAGGCTGTTGATAATATGGATAGCGTTCCTGCGTTTGGTTCCCTTGAATGTGGTGTGTTCGCAATAGTGGGCTATTCCCTCCAGTTCTCGGCTTTCATCGCGGGAACCGGCATTGATTTCATATCCGCAGTAGACTACGGGTGATGCCGAAGGCAGATGTATGATACGTAGTCCGTTGGAAAGAGTAGTTGTGTTGTAATTCATTGTTTCCTATGAAAGGCTACAAGCAGAGGCCGTTTGTTTGCTTCGGAAGTTCTTGGTTGCTTGTCTGTCGTTTCTTGTTACGGCACACCTTATATTTGTTCTATTCCTCTGTGTAGCATAGCCAAGCGTTCAATGCAAGTTCGCCTTATATTTGTCCACAAAATTACGATGGTTTTTGCACATCTACAACTTTTTCTCAAGCAAAAACTAAAAAAGGTGAGGAATTGGGGTACCCGATTTCAATCCTTTGCGATATGTTTGTAGAAGCTAATGATGCACAGAACGTTTAGAATCCTGACACATAAATTTATGTTGAATGTATTACTCATTTAAATATATGTGGATTATGAAGAAAAGTAGAGCTGTCGAAGTCCTGGCCTTTTGTATGGTCGCCATCTCCTTGTTCTCCTGCACTTCCATAGACAAGTCCGACTTGTCCTCGGTATTGGGGGAGAACAGGATGGCTTTTGAACTGCTGCCGACGAGCAATGATGCTGCTGTTACAACTCTGGTGCCCCGGTTCGTGTTTCCGAACAGCGACAAGCGGAGCCTGACCATTATGGCAGACACTTTAGGACCGCAGTATCATTTGACGCTGATCGCCGAGAATGTCAAGACTTGCAGTGACATAATTGATGTTGCTTATCTGAATGGTTTGGAGGTAGAACTAAAGTACACCAAGAAAAACCATGAAGTGAGTTCCGTAAGACTGTTGTGTGGAAAGACAAGAGATAGTTCGCCGATTCTTACTACGGAATGGGTGTCTGCTCTCAAGACAAATATTCCGACAGCTAAATGGAGGAATATAAGAATCGTAGGGCATCATTGGATGGATAAATCTAAGGCAAAATTAATAATACAGCCGATGTTCCCGTATGATATGATTTTGTGGGGAAATACTCCGAATTTTGAACAATGCCTACATATCATCGAGTTTGCGGAAAACAATCATTTGAGGGTGGATTTGCTTTTCGTCGGAGATACCTATGAAATTGTCGCTTTGAGATTAAGCAATGCCGTAGAACAAACGGGGTGGAAAATCGTGGGGACAAGGTTTTATCGCACCAGAACGCAACCAAAGGAATGTAGTGTCTTGACCGAGGAAGAACTTCAACGAGTCTTTAGTAGGATAGTAGCAAATTCATGTGATAAAGATAATAGACCGGACAGATATCCATGCATACCATTTGGATATGCTACGGATGGTTGTTTAGCACGTGCTCATGCTATGCGAAGACTTATTAATTCTTTGGGGTATGAGTGTCATAAGGCTTTTATGCGGTATGGCTTGATTTGTAAAAAGTATGCCCATTCATCCTCATTGGCAGAGAATGGATGGGCATATATTATGGTTCGTTTACAGCACTTTGATGCTGCTGGGCAGCGACATGGTGTTGCCGTTGATTTTGAGCGGGAAGTTGGGGTTGTCGTTTCCGAAGTTAGTGACAAAGAGCCAGAAGTTCTCCTCCATGAGTTTCGCCTTCAGCTTGCTGTTGATGGTTATGCTCTTGAGCGTCTTGCAGTCGGAAAAAGACGATTCACTGATTTCCGTGACGTTGGGTAGATAGAGCGACGTGATGGAGCAACCGGCAAAAGCGTCATCGTCAACCTTAGTGATGGTGGTGGGCAGGTCCAGCTTTGTGAGACTCTTGCAGCCGTCGAACATTTTCTGTGGCAGCGTGCGGAGGTTCTTGGGCAGCACGACGTTGGTGAGTGCGGAACAGCCGCTGAACATGTCGTAGCTCATGTCTGCACTGAGAGAAGCCGGGAAGGTGACGCTTTGCAGTTTGGGGCAACGCATGAAGCACCCTTGTATTTCTTTCATGCTCGTCGCTGCGAAGACCGCCTTCGTCAGGTTCTTACAGTCGGCGAAAGCCGAGCCGCGAACCACTTGTGTAGAGGCGGGTATGGTTATTTCAGTCAGTGCTGTGCCACGGAAAGCGCTGTTGCCGATTTCCTTGAGTGTGGAAGGCAGTTTGATAGAGCGTATCTTTGCCTCTTGGAAAGCGCTGGCAACAATCTCTGTCACCGGATACATCACGCCGGCATGTTCCACTTTGTCTGGGATGACGATATCCTTTCCATCCACGGCAATCTTGACCACTTCCTTCACGTACGCTTGTTTGTAGTGGGTATGTATGATGTAAATCACGCCACCAATGTCTATCGTTGAACCGCTCTTGCCGGCATTGCTTACGACGGTGGCTTTCTGTCCTGTCGATGTGCGTACCTGCTGTTTGTTGGGTTCTGGGTCCCACTTGGTCCAGGTAATCTTGTGGGCATCTTTCAGTCCGCCGTGTTTTTCGAAGTACTCCTTCATTCTGTCCGGATTCTCAAACATGTTGACCTTGAAGAGCGGTTCGATGGACGAACGTACCAATGCCTTGTAGACACCGCCTTGCAGTATCTCGACAATTTGATCGTGCGCCAAGTTGATGACCCAGTTGTATGTGTCTGTATCCGCATATTCTGATCTCACATCCCTAATCTTTTCTTCCATTTTCTCGAGAGCCGAACAACGGTCATACAGCACTTCCTTAACCTGACTCAGATATTGGGCTGCAGGCGAAAGGCTCATGTCGGCATAGGTGTGCGCATTGGACAGCATTTCGTAGACAGCGACAAGACTCTCGTTGGTCAGTTTGGTTGCCACGGGTTGCTTGTCTCTCCATGCCACCTGTTTGCTCGCCTCTTTGGGCGGCTGCACGGGTTTGTAGTTCAGTCGGCCTTCTGCCGCATCTATGTCATAGCCCAATGGGGCAAACAGTGCCGTGTGCTGCTCGGGTATGCGCACTGTCGGCTTCTCGTCCTCGGCATTGCGGTTGCCGTCGGGTCCTAACACGGCAGTGGCATAGTCGTTGAGCTGTTTGTCGCGTGCCTTTTGTTTGGCCGACGACTTTCCTTTCATCTTTACTGGCGACGAAGTCACCTTGCCTATGGTCACCTTGCTCACCGCATCGTTGGCAGCACTGTTGACGGTGCCCGTCACTTTGTTCACGGCTTTGCGCTCCATGTTCTTGCCGATATTCTTGCTCACGTTCTTCAGTTTCCCCAATAGTCCCTGGGCTTGCATGGGGCAGGGCGCAGCCATCAGACATGCGCAGAAAAGGGCAATCAGTTGAATTCTCATAAGTCTTTTGGTGTTCATAGTTGTTGTGGTTTTGTTCGTGTTTAATGTGTGTGGTTATAAAAAAGGAGGTTAATGATGTTTTACTATCATGTCGGCAAATATACAAAATAATTTCCAATTCATTCAAAAAGCAGAGACAAATTGTAGGTGAGAACCGAAAAAACTTTCCGGCGATGGAAATATGTCCCTATAGATTGTAGCATTTTACCTTTGCACCAAGCGGGAAAAACCTTAAATTTGCAACATTGAACGACTATAACCAATAAACCGAAGAATATGAAAAAGACTTTTCTCATGCTTTCCCTGTGCGCCCTTTCGCTGGCAGGATGGGCCAAGGGCCTTGCCTTGTATCCTCAACACAAGTCCACAAACGTGAATGTGGACACGCGTCTGACCCTTTCTTTCGACAAGACTCCAAGGGTGGGGCAGAGCGGATGGATACGTGTCTACGACCTTACCACCGGTCTGGCCGTAGACAGTCTGGACCTCAGTCTGCCTGCAGGGCCCACTGAGTCGCAGCCGAGGCTGGCTTCTGCCGTCTACACTCCCGTGCCCTACAACTATTCTCCGCGCCGTGCCACCAACCGCGACACCAAGCCCGGCACGGCGTCGGGCGTCAACAAACCCGATTCCGGACTTTACCAGCTCAACATCATCGGCGGATTCACCGATGGCTTCCACTTCCATCCCGTGCTTGTCAGGGGCAACAAGGCGGTGATTTATCTCCACAACAATGTGCTTGAATATGGCCATCAGTATGCCGTAACCGTCGACCGGGGAGCGATAGTGAGTGCCGACGGCAAGTTCAAGGGCATCCGCAAAGGCGAATGGACCTTTACTGTGAAAGCCACAGAGCCAAATCCTGCCGACCGCACCCTTGTGGTGAGTGCCGACGGCACGGCCGATTACTCCACCCTGCAGGGCGCCATGGACCGTGTGCCCGACAACATTGTCACTCCTGCCGAGGGCTGGACAGTGAAGGTGAAGAACGGCGACTACGAGGAGATAGTCTATTTCCGCAACAAGCAATATGTGCGCCTGCAGGGCGAGTCGCGCGACGGAGTGGTGGTGCACTATGCCAACAACGAGGTATTCAATCCTCATCCGCTCGACATCAAGACCAATGAGTGGCCCGGCACCTTCCCCTCTCGCCGTGCTGCCTTTGCCATTGACAACTGCCGATACATCACCGTGACCGACATGACCATCAAGACCGACCTGGAAGGACAGGCCGAAGGACTCCTTGTCAACGGCAGCCACAACACCTTTAGCAACGTCCACATCATTGGCTCGGGCGATGCCCTTCAGACCAATGGCAGTGCCGATTACAAGGACTGCACCGTGGATGGCGGTGGCGATACGGTGCTCGGCCGTGGTCCGGCGTTCTTTGAGCGTTGCAGTTTGCGTAGCAAGGGTGCTTTCATGTGGATTCGCAACACCAATGCCAACCATGGCGACGTGTTTGTGAACTGCACCTTTGAAGGTTTGGGCGACGACACCGAACTGGCTCGTTCGCCGGTCAACAAGGGCACAGGCTATCCTTATGCTGAGGCGGTGCTTATCGGTTGCAAACTGAAGAACATTGCTCCTTGCGGATGGAAGAGCATAGACGGCGACACCACCTATGTGCGCTTTTGGGAGTTCGACAGCCGTGATTTCAACGGCAACCCCGTAGACGTAAGCCGCCGTCACCCGGCTTCCCGCCAACTTAACGCTGAGAAAGACAAGGCAATCATAGCAAGTTACAAGAGCCGCCAGTTTGTTTTGGGCTGGTAATCCGTGCTCGTAGGATCCGCTCCCTACTCAGTTGCCAATCTTTGCCGACCGCCTTTTCTTCCGCCAGCGGTCTGCTCCATGTCCCCTCACAGCCGTCTTCCACTTGGGATACGGCAGTGAGGGGACAAATTTTTTCCGCCCTACCGCTACGTTTCCTACAGAGCGTCTTGTCTTTAAAAAGCCCGTGAAAATCGGTTCTTCTGCCATTCGTAGTGACAATGGAATTGAGATGAGTATCACTTCCGAACCGGATATGCCCGCCAACTTGCCCTTTTGCCGTTTATCAGTGGCAGACTTGCGGTGTGCTAATGGCAGACTTGCGGTGCGCTAATGGCAGACTTAGACTTGGTCCCACAGTTTGGGGCAATCCATTTGAACTTGACGAGTGATAGATGAGTGATAGAAGCTCGTAGATGCGTTGGATGCGTTGTTCCGTTTCGCTGAGTTCCGGCGGCATTTCTATGGCGGCATCGGCGTAGATGACCCGGTAGAAGTCGGCATAGCGGTTGGAGGCTGCCCATCGCCGCTTTTGGTCGACGGCCTTGTTGAAGACAATCTGCGAGATGTAGCTGTAATACTTATCCGCTGTGAGCGTGGTGTGGTATTTCCACAATTGAGCGAAAGACTCCCAAGATGTCACGGCACACTTCATCATCTTTCACCATTTGATAGGCGAAATAATAAAGGCGGGAATAGTATTCCCTGAAGAACCGTTCAAAGTCTTTTCTGGCTTCCACGCTCTCTCTTCTATATGCTTGTTTGTGGATTGATATGAAAGCAGCGACTTATGAATTTCTTCATAAGTCGCTGCTTACGTGGGCCATCTAGGGCTTGAACCTAGGACCTCCAGATTATGAGTCTGTTGCTCTAACCAACTGAGCTAAAAGCCCGGCTCATCCATTGAGGGATAAGTTTTCGTCTGCAAAGGTAGAGTTTTTCCACGATATTTCCAAATATTTTCCGAGAAAAGATTATCCTTCTCTTTCTTGTCTTTCGCCTTGCCTGTCTGTTGCGGAGTATTCTCTATGTGGAAATGTCTGATAGTCATGTGCTTCCACCACACACAACATCGTCTGTTGCTGACAGCCGGCCAATGTCACACTTTGCTCACGCGCGCGTATGCGCGCGCAGGTAAAGATTTTCCATTTTCTCCATCATCTATCACTTTTGGCATGTTTTGAAGAGGTAAGGTCTTGACAATGAGCGCTATAACTGGAGTGATAGATGCAAAAAAATCTATCACTTATCTATCACTATCTATCACTCTTGGGGGAGGTTTCCGGAATTTGAAGTGACGATTGTGTGTCTATGTTTATCCGAAACAGAAAAGCGGACTGAGTAGAGGTCGGGCTTTCAGCCCGCATGCCATGCAATCCAAACACCACGATATTAGGTGTCACTCCAAGTCACGGATGAGCCTTTTTCGTAAAAAATGGTGGTGCGCTGTGTCGATTGACCATGCGGGCATATGTTAAACGGAGTGCCCAAAATGCATCCCTCGGTTTGGGCACTCGATGCCCACGCCGTGGGCAATGAGTGCCCAGGCTCTTGGACTATCCTTGAACGTGCCGTTAACGGGTTGCAAACGGCTCACCAGATAAACATGGGGGGAGTTTTCTGATTCTATAGAAAATTTGTACCT
>CAJKDU010000053.1 GCA_905198745.1 uncultured Prevotella sp.
GGCTGCACTTAGAGAGTATGCTCAAACGGCTTGAATTCTAAATCCGAAACTTGAGCACATTATTTTTGATAAAATGCCACTTTAAGTGTTAATTGTGAATATTTATCCGTTTTTCCATGCTTTCCCTGTACCTTTCAAGATGTTTTCAACAAGTCTCTTTGTCGACTATTTGTACTGGCTTGTCTTTCTGCGGGTAGTTGATGAGTACAGCCTGTGAATGTAGGTGAGAAATAAGGCAAACATCTTAATAAATTGAAGAATTCTTCGTATATTTGTAGCGTGTTTTTAAATCTGTCAAAAAGTATAGTCGTATGAAGAAATTGAAGAATGTGGTTATACCCAACCGGTATGTGGTTTGTTCCCTGGCTGAGTGTCCTTTGGCCAAAACTTGTCTGCGCCAATTGGCCTATGCATTGTTGCTCGACGATGAGGACGAGCGTTGTCTTTCTATGCTGAAACCTCGGTTCTGCAGTCGCAACGAAGATTGCGAGTACTATCGTGGCAGTATCCCTGTGAAGTTTGCTCGAGGTTTTACCAACTTTCAGCGGAGAATGTATCCGCAGCAATATCAGACTTTCATGAAGCGCCTCATTGCTCTGTTCGGCAGAAATTCTTATTTTGTGCGCAGAAGAGGTGAGTGTCTGATTCCACCAGAGGAACAACGCGTAATTCTTGAAACGCTCAGACAAGTGGGAGTGACAGAGAACTTGGCGTTCGACGCCTATGAAGAAATGCTTTACTGGTAGGTTTCATTTGAGTATATCGGCCGTATACTGCAGTACTATAGCACAAGTACTCCAGTACTTTGGCAGAGATACTACCGCGTACAGCCCGACTTCTCATTCTGTAGTCTTGTGAGGGGATTACGTAAAAGTAGGTTATCAAGTAAGAGGGTGTGGTGGACAGAACTTTTGATGTATCGTTATGTCCACATGAAATAGCTATTGGATTCCTGATAGCTCTGCCGTTGAAGTGTGTTCTTTGACTGATGAAGATATGTTCCCTTAATGTGGGGGATGCAGACATTGTCTTCTTGTCAAGGTCATTTCACTTCTGTGAGTTCGCCCGTCACGGAGTCGATGATGTAGCCGTGGAGGTTAATGCCTTGTGGCACGAGGGGATGGCGGCGAATGGTCTGTACGGTTTTGCGCACGGAATCCTCGGTGTCGTGGAACCCTTCAAGCCAGTGGTCGAGATTGATGCCGCAGAGCTCAATGGTGTCGAGCACGTCTTGACGGATGCCGCGCTCGAGCATGAGGGATTTCATCTCACTTCCGTTCATGTGGCAGGCACCGCAATTGGAATGGGCGATGACCATTATTTCTTCCACCCCCAACTCGTATATGGCCACAAGCAGGCTGCGCATGGCTGAGTCGAATGGGTTGATGACAAGTCCGCCGGCATTCTTGATAATCTTGGCGTCGCCGTTTTTCAGTCCCAGCGCCGCAGGCAGTAGCTCCGTGAGACGGGTGTCCATGCATGAGAGAATGGCGAGCCGTTTGTCGGGATACTTGCTGGTAAGATATTTTTCGTATTCCTTGTTGGCGACAAAACTCTTGTTGTGACGGATGATTTCTTCTATAATCATATTGCTTGTTTTTATGGTAAACTGTTTGCAAACTTCCCTGCAACAGACTGAAGTTTAGAATTTCTTGACCCTGATGTGGCAGTAGGGCTCACCGCCTGTATTGTCATAGTAGTGTTGGTGGTATGCTTCGCCGATATAGAATTCTTTGGCTGGGAGAATCGCTGTGTTCACTTCGTAGCCTTTGTCGCGTAGCAATTGCACTACTTTCTCTGCTGTCAGTCGCTGAGACTCGTTGCGATAGAAAATGCAACTGCGGTATTGTGGTCCTATGTCGGGCCCCACACCGTCTGTCTGTGCAGGATCATGAATCTCGAAGAACAGTTTGCACAGGTCTTCGTAGGTTGCTTCCTCGGCATGAAACTCTACCACAACGGCTTCCACATGATGTGTCTTGTGGCTGCGCACGTCTTCGTATGAAGGGCATGGCTCCGTTCCACCTGTGTAGCCTGCCAGTGTGCGGACCACTCCTTGTTGCCGGGCAAACTGATGTTGGGTGCCCCAGAAGCATCCGCAGGCAAAGACGGCCACTTCTAGTGATGGGTCGTCGGGCGTTTTATAAAGAATTGTCTGCGATCGTTCCTTGATGGCTTTTTCAATCATGCCGAGAGCCTTGCCGTGTTTGGCCTGCAAGTCTGGATAAGCCTTGCCTCGCTCGTAGTTGTGCTTCAGGTCGTTGTATTTCACCTGTAAGGCAATGGGATTGTAGGAGTCGATGATGGCTTGCACATAGTCAAAGTAGTCAGTGCCTTTAGGGTGGGTCAGCAGGCGCAAGGCATTGACCACTCCGGTTGGAATGTTTTCCCTTAGGAGGTCATCGAATGTGTAGTCGCTGTCCTCCACCACATCGTGCAGAAATCCGGCTATCTTTTCCTCATCTGTATGCCCCATTAGTCCTACGGTGAGTGGATGGAGTATGACGGGATGCCCGTCGCGGTCAAGTTGTCCGGCATGTGCCGAGACGGCAATGCGCAGTGCTGTGTCTATTGCGTTCATCTTATTGTCTGTGAATTGGGTATTTGTATGTTTGCCTTGCAAAGGTAGTGTTTATGAACGAATAAGTGTGGTTTTCGCCTGTTTTATTTTTGTTTATTTGTTTGTGTTGGCTAAGAAAACAGGCGTTTGTCACACTTTTACAGGGAGAAAAAAGTGTGACAGAGTGCTTGGGTTTGCCGGAAAAGCATTACATTTGCATCGCGATATAAAAGAGAACAACAAGAACATGAAGAAAAGCATCTTGATAGAAGACACTACTGTCGAGGAGAGAATAGAGATAGTGAAAGCTTCGCTCAATTTTGGCGATGGCGAGTGTGAAGGCGTTGACATGGAAGACATGTATGACGACTACATCTTCGGGCGGCGTGAACTGATGGACATCAATCGGGAGTTCAGCCAAAAGCATGCCGGTGAGGTGAAATCGGGTGACCGTGAACGCTCTTCGTCTTGCATGAAGTGAGGACAATGGCAGGTTTGGTCGGCTGCTATGCAACTGATGGCTGAAGGTGATGGGGCCAAGAGGCTGCTTGCTTTCCGCTTGGCGTAGTGACGGTCAATCTGTTCGTATATTGTTCTTGACCGTCAATTTCTCCATCACTATAGTTGCACAACCAGCACGTTCTTTGTTTCTATAATCAAAGGAACTACCGGTCTAAAGTTTATAGAATCTACACCATCATAAACCATCGGGCTTTCTTGGATATACGAATTGACCATGCTTTAGGGTGTGTTTGCCATATTGTATGGCAAACTGTGGGCAGCGGTGCAGGCATTTCAGACATAGCGTGCATTTCTCTGTTATCCAGACCGGATAGCCGTTGCTAATCTCTATTGCCTGTTCCGGACATTGGCGAGCGCATTTGCTGCAGCCAATACACCGGTCTTTCATCACATGGAAGTGTTTCGTCTTGCGTTGGTTCTCGTAGGTAAGATAATACCAGTGAGCCAGCCAATGGTGGAGTCGCAGATAATCGAAGTTGCCGCCCTGTCGGGTCACAACCATCTCCGTGACTTTTGCTATGTCCTTTTCCGCTTTTTCTGTTTTTCTCAAGCACTTCTTGTAATCGGACACGTCAAACAACGGAGTCCATACATCAACCATTCTCACATTATACTTTGCGTCAAGCCACAAGCCTTTGCTTTTCAGTAATTCTTGCATCATATAATGAGCTTGTCCTGTGGTGGTTCCGAACGTAAGTACATGGTAGATGAAATTCTTATGCAAGTCAGTAAAACTTAACTGACTGACAAATCTCACGACAATGTTGGGGAGTCCCCAGAAATAGACAGGCGTGACGAAGCCGATACGCTCTTCTTCACACAAGGCAAATGAAAATTTGCCCTTCTTCATGCAGTCTGTTATTGAAATGCAACTTTCGCCTGTAGCCTGCGACAGGCGTCGGGCCACATGCTTGCTGTTTCCTGTACCTGAGAAATAAAAAATCATTCTTGTCTTGATTGCTTGTTATAATTGCTGACTCACTGCATACTTCCTTGTTCTTGCGCTTATGGATTTGGGAATATCCAAAAGGCTTATCCGTCAGAAGGGGAGCCCTACGGCAAAGTGAAAGGCGAAGTCGCGACTAAGGTCAGGATGGATGATGGGATAGTGTTCACGCGAGGTTTCGTAGGCAGGGTTCACCGCCTTCATGCCCATGTCGAATCGCACAAGGAAGTAGTCGAAGTTGAGTCGGATGCCCAGGCCGTAGGCCACAGCTATCTGCTTGTAGAATTCGCCCCACTTGAATTGTCCGCCGGGTTGTTCCTCATAGTTGCGTAGAGTCCAAATATTGCCTGCATCTACAAACAGCGCGGCGTTGAATTTCCAGAAAAGCTTGGTGCGCAGTTCCGCGTTGAGGTCCAGTTTCATGTCGCCTGTCTGGTTAATGAAGTCAATGCGTCCGTCTGTACCGCGAAAACGTCCCGGTCCGAGTCCTCTCACGCTCCATCCTCTCACAGAGTTGGCGCCGCCCGAGAAGTAGCGCTTTTCAAAGGGCAACACTGTGCTGTTGCCGTAGGGATAGGCTATGCCGAAACCGGCATGCAAGGCGAGAGAGTTGCGGTCGTCAATCTTGAGTAACCTGGTATAGTCTATGTCGGCCTTGGCATACTGTGCATAGGCAATGTTGAAGAGTGTGTGCTGTCCGTTGGCGTTTTTCTTGAAACGGGCACCGCTCGACAAGGCGTTGAGAATGTTGCCCGCTGTCTCCACGCTCGCCTTGAGAGCGTGGGTGCCGTTGTTGTAGTTCACGCCAAAACCTATTTTCAAAATAAACAGGTTCTCGTAGTTGTAGCGCAGAATGGCGTTTCTGTTCTGTGTGTCGTCGAGATAGTCTTTCTTAAACGTGGGTGATATCCACGGCATGTAGACATAATTGAGATCGATGAGGTCGAAGTGGTAGGCTGAGTGGTGATGAGGCTCGCTCCATTTGTACCGCCAGGCTGTGGTAAAGACTCGGCGGTGGAATTCGGGGCGGTTCTGCAAGTTGTAGGCAACTGACAGTTCTGACTGTCCGTTGCTGTTGCGTGTGAAGCTGCGCGAGAGGAAGGGTGCCATGAACTTGGGAAACTGCAGGCTCGCCTTCACGCCATATTCCTCGTAGTCTTGGTTTTGGTAGCCCTCCAGGCCGGTGATAGCCTCAAAGGCGGCACGGAGTTCAAGACTGAAGAGTTCGGATCCTCGGAAAATGTTCCGGTTCTGATAGGTGAGTGTGGCAGCGGCACCCAGGTCACCGGCCGTGTTGGTGCCTTCAGGCTGGAAACTGATGGAGTTTGGCTTGTTGGTGTTCAACTGCACGTCACAGTCGAGTGTGAGACTGTCGACTTCGCGCAACTGCACGTTGGAGTAGCGCACGGCACCAAGCCTTCCGAAGTTGTTGTAGGTGCGTTGCAGGTCGGTAGCGCTGAAGAGATGACCAGTCTCTATGCGGCTGTTGTTGTCGAGCACGCTCTGTCTGAGGGGCAGCGAGCCGTCTGCATTGGTGCTGGTGTAGGTCACTCGGCCTATGCGGTAGCGAGGATGTTGGTGAGGTGAGTCATTGTTATTGGCCCGGTAGAGATTGATGTGCATCACCAGGTCTACGCCTTTGCTGCCGGCGGTGGAGTCGGCAGAATAGGTGATGAAGTCCTTGTTGAAGTGGTAGTAGCCTTGGTCGAGCAAGGTGGCAGTGATGCGCTTACGTTCATCGTCAAGATCGTTGGCGGAAAACTGCTTGCCTTCCTTCACGTTGCCTTGGGCGAGGTACTGTGGTGTGATGATGGTGGCGATGGTGGAGTCTGCAATGTCATAGCCGATGCTCTTCACGTAGAAAGGCTTGCGTGGATGTAGGGTGTAGATGGCTGTGAGCTTTTTGCCTTTTACGCGCGTGTCTATCGTGACCGACGACTGCATGTAGCCCATATTCTTCATAGCCATCAGCAGGTCGTCGGCAGAGCGTTGGGCCTGTACCGTGTCATAGATGACGGGCTCCTCGCCAATGCGCTTAAGTGTGCGATTGATCCATCGTGTCGAGTCTTTCCCGGCGAAGGCATATGTGACCATCGGAATCTTGAACAGACTGAACCAACGTGAGTTGGCACGCTGACGGATAAGGGCTTCGAACTGGTGAGGATTAAACTGCTTATCGTCCGAGCGTATCTCCACCTTGTCGAGCAGATATTTGCGTTCGGGTATGAGCTTGCTTGTGGAGCAAGCTCCAAGGATGATGACTGCCAAGGCCATCATGAGTAGTAGAGAAAATATGCGGATTGTGCGGCGTTGCATGTTCATAAAGTGCAAAGTTAAAGGTTTTGGTTTGATTGACCAAGCGTTTCCCGTCTTTTCTCTTTTGCCGGTGGCTCGACTAAAGAATGGAGCGGCTTGGCGTATTAATTTGCCATAGGTGCAGGATTTTGCGGGTAAATGCCTACCTTTGCAACTGGCAGGCTGTGACCGGCTTTATGCAGCAGGCTTTCATGCCGCTCAACTACACAGTATTTTATTACTTAACAAACAGTCAACAATTATGGATAGAGAAGGAACATGGCTCCTCAACTATGCCCGCTTGATGAAGTACGTGGTGGAGCATGGGCAGTTGCCAGACAAAAAGAAAGTGGAAAATCGCGGACTTCTCAACTGGTGGAAATACAACAAGAAACAGTTGAAGGCTGGAGTCATCGACGACACGCGAAAGCGCATGCTCGAGGTGCTCAGTTCCACCCGGACCATACATTCCTTGTTCGACGATGACAACGAGTAAGCGTATGCTCCGCAGTTGGCGCCTAACGTTTGATAATGAAGTGACCCAAGTGGTGTGTAACCCCCTTCCTGTTGACTGACTTGATGGAGTATACTCCGCCTGGTAACGAACTGATGTTTAGCTTCATACCCCATTTCTGAGAGGAAACGATGCAGCCTGTTATACTCTCTATGACGGCAAACTCAGCATCTGCTGTTTGGGCCCATGCTGGCAGGGTTATGCTCTTGCCGTCATGACGCAACCAGTGGGCGCTTGGTGAGGTGGTAGGCATTTCTTTCTCTTGCAGTGCCACGCTTTCGTTGCCGTAGCGGTCCATGGCGGTCACAGCATAGTGCATACCTTCCACAGTCTTCATAGTGTGTGAAGTTGTTATGGTGCGAACTGCAATGAGGTTGCGTGCGTCTCTGATGTCCACTGGATATTGCCGTGAGGCATAAATATTATAAAGTAGGTAAGGAGCACCGCTGCAGTTGGCAGGTGCCAGCCATGAGAGAGTGGTCGTTTCTGCAGTGGTGCCGTTCAACAAATTGGCAGGAGCTTCCGGACACTCATTGTGCTGCCAGGTCATGGCTGGTATGAGAGCTGGGTGGCGGTTGAACCGTTCGGTGAAATGGTAGATGCCCTTCACGTTGTCTGTGAAAAACTTGCTGCGGAAGAAGGCATGGCCCATTCCGTACTGCCTGCACACCTCCATCTCTCGTGTGATGCTTTCCAAAGGCCAGTTCTTCCCCTTGGGGTGCATGAAGTAGATGCCCAGTCCGGGCACCACAATTTTGCCATGACTCTGTTCCTTCCAGTCGATGGCAAAGGGAAAAAAGTTGTTGTCGCGGAAATACATCATCGGGAACAATTCGTCCATCAGTCCGTCGCGGAGCCAGTTCTGTGCCTCCTGGCACACCTTGGTGTAGGCGTTCCACCCGTGGCTCCAATAACGTGAAAGGTCATCGTGCTTGCCAATGGGCGAGCAACTCATCTTCACCCAAGGCTTGAGCTGCTTGACAGCATCGTGAACCTGCTTCACAATGTTTGTGATGTAGGCCCGTCCTTGCTGCCTGCTCACCTTGATGGTCCATGTCTCGGGATAGCGGATGTAGTCGAGATGAATGCCGTCAATATCATAATTGCGTGTGATTTCGGCACACATACGTGCCAGGTAAGGGGCTGTCAGCGGGCTCTCAGGGTTCATATATCCCTCCTGTCCGATGCGCTTGAGCATGTGGGGCTGTTTGCGCCTGAGCTCTGTGCAACCGGGACCATTCCATTTGCCCACAGGCATGGTCACCACCCAGGCATGTAGTTCCATACCCCTTTTGTGACACTCGTCGATGGCAAAAGCCAGCGCATCGTAGCCCGGACTCTTGCCGGGGATTCCTGAAAGGCATCCGTCCCATGGCTCTATGGAAGAAGGGTAGATGGTAGTGGCACGGACACGCGTTTGCAAGAGCACCGTGTTGATGCCAGCCTGTTGCAGTTGGTCGAGAATGGTGCGCAACTCCTGTTTCTGTTTTTCCGCAGAACGGGCAGATTGAGAGTAGGAGTGGGGCCAGTCGAGTCCGCCGATGGTGGTGAGCCACACGGCCCTCACCTCATGTTTTGGCGGTAACTGGTTGTGGTTGGAGAAGATAACCTGTGCTTGGGAAGTGAGACAAAACAAGGCCATGAAGAACAAGGCAATCCTCTTTTGTCTTATGTAGAGGTTGAATTTCATATCAGTTCAGACAATATATGTTATAAATTGTGCACAAAGGTACGGATATTTTTCCGTTTCTCAAATATAATATATACTTTTGCAAGAAATTTAAACAAACCAAAGAATGATATCTTTTACAATCGCCCTTTTAGCCCTCGTGACGGGCTATCTGATTTATGGTCGTTTTGTAGCCCATGTGTTTGGACCCGATGACCGTCCTACGCCAGCCGTGGCAGAAGCCGACGGCGTTGATTTCCTTGTATTGCCCGGATGGAAAATCTTCATGATACAGTTCCTCAACATCGCTGGCACAGGTCCGATATTCGGTGCCATTATGGGCGCCTGGTATGGTCCTGTGGCCTATCTGTGGATTATCTTCGGCTGTATTTTCGCCGGAGCCACCCACGACTACCTGGCCGGCATGCTGTCACTGCGTAACCATGGTGCGGGTCTACCAGAGTTGGTGGGTAAGTATCTGGGCAAGACCACCAAGACGGTGATGCTTGTCTTCTCTATCCTGTTGCTGCTCATGGTGGGTGTGGTGTTTGTCTATAGTCCCGCCATTATCCTCAATGGCATGTTCGGCGAAGACCCATCAGTGAGCATGACACCACTGCTGTGCATCATTTGTCTTATCTTTGTGTATTATATTATCGCCACGCTGCTGCCCATCGACAAGATTATCGGCAAGGTGTATCCGCTCTTTGCCTTCTCTCTGTTGTTCATGGCGGTGGCGCTGTTGGTTGTGCTTTTCGTGAAGATGACGGACCTTCCAGAGTTGTGGTCAAACCTTGACAGCAGCAATCTCAACAAGCCTGCCTCTCTGTTGGGAACCGATAGTTTCATGACGAAGAATCCCTTGTTCCCCAGCCTATTCATTACCATTGCCTGTGGAGCCATCAGCGGTTTCCATGCCACCCAAAGCCCTTTGATGGCCCGTTGCATGAAATCCGAGCGCATGGGGCGCCCTATCTTCTATGGCGCCATGATTACCGAAGGCATAGTGGCACTCATTTGGGCTACGGTGTCCATGTATTTCTTCTACTACGGAGGATGGCGCGAAGTGGTGTCGCCTGAGGTGGTGGAGAAGTTTGTGGCACAGAGTCAGGCAGATGGAGGCAAGACACTTATACAATATTTTGACGCTCCGACCGTTGTTAAGGAAGTGTGCCAAGGCTGGCTTGGCGTGTTTGGAGGCGTGCTTGCCATCCTCGGTGTGGTGGCAGCACCTATCACCAGTGGCGACACAGCGTTTCGCAGCGCCCGTCTTATCATTGCCGACTTCCTCCATATGGAACAGCACACCATGCGTCATCGCCTGGCCATCTGTCTGCCCATGTTTGCCGTGGCTATCGCCATGCTTGTGTGGCAAATGGCCAATCCTGACGGATTCAATGTCATTTGGCAGTATTTCGGATGGTCCAACCAGACCATGTCAGTCTTCACCCTTTGGACCATCACTGTTTTCCTGGCCCGCAGCCGCAAGCCGTTCATCATTACGCTGGTGCCTGCCCTGTTCATGACAGCCGTGTGTTCCACCTTTATTCTGGTGAGCAAGCAGGCGCTTGGACTGTCTCTCACCTTGGGCTATGGCATTTGTGGCGGTATCGTTGCCTTGGCGCTCGTGTGGTTTGTGGTATGGTACAGAAAGGCCGTGCGTGATGAGCAATAGTCCCCACTGCAGGAAGAAATATACTTAACACATTTATTTATACGAAACTTTAGACAGACAATTATGAAGAAACTTCTTTTGATGATGGCCCTTTGCGCCTCCACACTGTTTGCTCACGCACAGTTCGAACAGGGCAAGTTGTATGCTGGCGCATCGCTTACAGGGCTTGATCTTAACTACAAGGGTGCTGATGGTATGAACCTTGGTTTCGATGCCAAGTTGGGCTATCTCTTTGCCGACAATCTTATGGCGCTCTCGCAACTGAGTTATCAGCACGACGGCAATGATGCCGTGGCCGACCACTTCAGCTGGTCGGTAGGCGCACGCTATTATATCATCCAGAACGGACTCTTCCTGGGACTGAATGCCAAGCTTGTGCATGCCAACCACAACTACAACGACGTGATGCCTGGTTTTGAGGTGGGCTATGCTTTCTTCATCAGTGGTAAATGCACCATAGAACCTTCTGTATACTACGACCAGTCGTTCCGTCGCCACAGTGATTTTTCTACCATCGGTTTGCGCATTGGCTTTGGCTATTATTTCTAAACCGTGGCAACGATGAACAATGCCTATCCCTCACAGCTACTCGAGAAGGCTGTGGGCGAATTCAGCAAACTTCCCGGCATAGGGCGCAAGACAGCCTTGCGCCTTGTGCTCAACATGCTGCGCCGTACGGACAGTGAGGTGGAAGCCTTCACCCGTTCGCTTGACACACTGAAGCATGAGGTGCGCTATTGCCGTGTGTGCCACAACATCAGCGATACGGACCTTTGTCCTATCTGTGCCGATTCCAAACGAGACAGCACGCAGGTTTGCGTGGTGGAGAACGTGCAGGATGTGATGGCGATAGAAAACACCCAGCAGTATCGAGGACTCTATCATGTGCTTGGCGGCATCATCTCGCCTATGGACGGAATAGGTCCCGGCGACTTGCAGATAGGTAGTCTGGTGAAGCGTGTGGAGGAAGGTGGCGTGAAGGAAGTGATTCTTGCCTTGAGCAGTACCATGGAGGGCGATGCCACCAACTTTTACATTTCCCGGAAGCTTGCCCCATTTCCTGTGGCGGTGAGCGTCATAGCCCGTGGCATTTCCGTGGGCGATGAACTTGAATATACGGATGAGGTGACGCTCGGCAGGAGTATCATCAACCGTACACCATTTAAGATATCATGAAAAGAATAAGCAATATACTCAAACTACAGTTGTGGATTTCAGTGGTTGTGTCGCTTGTTGTCGTGGTGCTCTACGAGAACAATGTGCTGCTCCCTGGATGTCTTGCCGGCAATGCCGGAGCCGAATTTGTCCTGACCACAATCATGGAGATTGTCACCATCTGCCTTATCCCCTTGTCGATGAGGCTCTATCGTTTTGCCTCTATTCACCGCCGCATCATCGAGGGCACTCGTAGTCAATGGCTCTTCCTGGGCACAGCGCGTATGATGATGCTCTGCGTTCCCATGGTGGTGAACACCCTTCTCTACTATTGGTTCGGTTTCAAGGTGGCCTTTGGCTACATGGCCATTATCGGTCTTGTGTGTCTCAGCTTTGTCTATCCCACGGAGACACGCTGCAAGAGTGAATTCTCAGAAGAATAGCAATCGATGGACAAGATAAAAGTATCCGTAATCATAGTTAACTACAACGTCAGACACTACCTTTGTCAGTGTCTCGACAGTCTGAGGCGGAGTCTAGACGGTATTTCGTCGGAGGTGATTGTTGTGGACAACCATTCGCACGATGACAGTGTGAAATGCTTGCAGCCGCTCTTCCCCGAAGTAAGGTTCATCAGCAGCCGGCGTAACCTCGGCTTTGCCCGGGCCAACAACATAGCTATCCGCCAGAGTCGTGGAGAGTATGTGTTGCTGCTCAATCCCGATACCATTGTGGGTGAGCATACCATAGCCGAGAGTATAGCCTTCATGGATAGTCATGCCGATGCCGGTGCGTTGGGGGTGAAGATGCTCCGCATTGATGGTTCGGCAGCGTTGGAGTCGCGTCGCGGCATACCGTCGCCTATGGTGGCTTTCTATAAAATGTGCGGCCTATGCTCACGCTTTCCCCGGAGTCGTCGTTTCGGCCATTACTACATGGGCTACCTGCCATGGAACCAACCTTGCCGCATAGAGGTAGTGAGTGGAGCCTATTTCTTTCTGCGCAAGACTGCACTTGACGGGGTGGGAGTGCTCGACGAAGACTTCTTCATGTATGGTGAAGACATTGATTTGTCTTATCGCATACTCAAGAGCGGATACCACAATTATTACATTCCCTCGCAAATACTCCACTACAAGGGGGAAAGCACCGAGAAGTCCAGTTTCCGCTATGTGCACGTGTTCTACGAGGCCATGCTCATCTTCTTCCGCAAGCACTACGGCCACCTTAACTTCCTGCTTTCGCTGCCCATCAAGATTGCCATCTTCGGCAAAGCCTGTGTGGCGCTGGTCAAGATGCAGGCAGGACGCGTGAGGAAGATGTTGGGATTCTATCGTCGAAGAAAACGCGTCAACATCCACTATGTGATGCTTGTTGGCAAGGAATCTGAATCGCTTTGTCGCCGTATCATTGCCGACAACGGGCTCGACGCGGAAGTGCATGTGGTCGATGGGGCATTGCTTTCCGAGGGCCATCATGTCCTGAACCTTCCATTTGACGATGGCTTAACTTCGGTTGTCTACGATACCGGTGTCTATGCTTTCGGACAGATTTTGTCATTTATGGCCCGCAGTCCACAACCCAACGTGAATATAGGAACGTTCTCGCCCAAGAACAAAATCATCATTACCTCTGAAGAGATATTCCAATGACAGACATAACTCCCTCAGTATGGCTCCGTGCCATAGAACCCGAAGATCTTGACTTGATATATCAGCTGGAGAACGACATCACCTTGTGGGATGTGAGTGGCACGAGCGTGCACTATTCCCGTAACGTCATCAGCGATTTTATTGCTCGCTTCACGGGAGATATCTATACAGACAAGCAAGCGCGCATGATTGCCGAAAATCAGTTTGGTGAACCGGTGGCAATAGCCGATATCGTGGACTTCAACCCCCACAACCGACGGGCTGAACTTGGCGTGGTGGTGCTGCCTTTGAGCCGTGGCGCAGGCTATGGAAGGGCAGTGGTGGAGCGACTGGTGGACTATGCCCGCGACACGCTTCATCTTCACCAGTTGTATGTATATGTGAGTGAGGACAACCGGGCATCGCTCAATCTTTTCCGAAGCGTGGGATTTCAAGAGACCGGTAGGCTGAAATCCTGGATATTCAACGGCACTGGCTATAAGGATGTGCTGCTGTTGCAACTTTTTTTGTAAAAAAGAAGACGAAAGTTTGGAGCATACAAAAAATATCACTACCTTTGCACCCGCAATCAGAAAAGGTGCTGAATGGTGCGTTAGTTCAGTTGGTTAGAATGCCTGCCTGTCACGCAGGAGGTCACGGGTTCGAGTCCCGTACGCACCGCCAAAGCCTTTTGGTGTGTTAGTTCAGCTGGTTAGAATGCCTGCCTGTCACGCAGGAGGTCACGGGTTCGAGTCCCGTACACACCGCAGAAAGAGGGAATGTCTATAAAGGATGTTTCCTCTTTTTCGTTTTTGTGATCTCTGCTTTATTTCTTGAGCTTGCTATGGGACAGGTTTAAGAATGATTGAAGTCTCTTTTTTGATTTGGAGTGGCGATTGTGAACTCAATGCCTGGATTGATGCAATGAAAGGACTGAAAGTTGTGTAATTACGCATCTGTGCTCATTCTCTTCTTGGCTTGAGGTCCCTCTCTACGCGCGCACGCGCGCAGGGAGAGTTTTTCGTTTTTTCACCACTATCTATCACTTTTCTTGATATCTTACAATATTC
>CAJKDU010000054.1 GCA_905198745.1 uncultured Prevotella sp.
TATTTATCTTTTTATTCTTTATTTTTAAATAATAGTAATAAGGAGTATGATGTGTCGTGGATAAGTGGATAAAAAACACTCTAAATGTTTGGCAGTTTGGTTGTCAACATTTCAAAGTGGCTTATCCTCATTGTCTACTGATATCTATCTCTTGGTTTTCAGTCTACTTGCTGTGTTATCCACAATCTTCTCCTTTCGGTGCAAAGTTAATAAGTTTATATCTTTTTCCGTGCTAAATCCGTGGAAAAGTTTCCTAAAACTGCTTGACAAACCTATTGATATCCCCTGTTTTGTTTGGCACTTGGAAGGTCGTGGATAAGTGGATAAGTTATGAGATGGTTATGATAGAGGTTATCCCGACACTTTTCCACATCTTTTGTGAATAACGGTTATTCCACGATAGAGAGCAGTTGGCTGAAGTCGTCTATTATCCATTCTGCCCCACATTCTTCCATTTCCTTCCGTTTACCATTGCCATAAGTCACGCCCACGGCTTTCACTTTCGCATTGTGAGCCATCTGTATGTCGAACGTGGCATCGCCCACTACCAGGGCTTCTTCCGGCTTCAAATTCAGGTGCTCGAGTGTGCGCAGCACCATTTCCGGGTCAGGTTTGGCATTCTTCACCTCTGCTGCGCTTATTATATAAGATAGGTAAGGAGCTATCTTCAAGTCGTTGGCATACTGAATGAGTGTCTGGCTGTGTCGGCTACTGGCTATGGTGAGCAGGTAGCCTTTGGCGTGAAGGATGGATAAGGTGTCGGCTACATGTGGAAAAAGTTTCACTCTGCCGGGCACGTTCACCTCGTCAAAGAGTTCTCTGTATTTGGCTGCACACTTTTCTCCTTCTTCCTCATTGAAGCCGTACATGCTCATGAAGGCATCGCAGAGCGAAAGGCCTATGGTGGCAGCGCATGCTTCTTCTGAACGGGCAGGCAGGTTCATGGCCTTGATGGTGTTTTGCAGCGATTCGATAATAAGACTTTGGGTGTCGCCCAATGTGCCGTCGAAGTCAAGGATGATGACTTTTGGTTTCATTGTTGTGTGTTTTTTTTATTGTTGATTTGTGATGTGCATATTGTTGATAACTATTGCCACGGTCTTGCTGCGCAGATAGTTGAGCGACATATACATCAATCCTCCATAAGGATTGTTTGTGCCCCACGAGTTCTTGCAGATGACGTAAGTCTTGCCGTGGTTGTCGTGTGCCAGTCCGACGAGTTCCATACAGTGGTCGTCGGTGGTGCGAAACTCTTCGAAATCACGCTGTCGGTCAGCTTGTGAGCAAGGGTGTTCCTGGTCTAAGAGTGCCACGCCTCGCTTGAAGGAGAAGCCGGGTTCGCTTGTGTCTCCTTCCCAGCACACCGGATAACCCTGTTTGAGGGTGTTGACAACTATGTTCACAAGTGTGTTTATATCCACATTTAAGAATTTGCTATGTTGCTTGTTGTCAGGTAGTTCCAAATCTACCATCGTGTTGAAATCATGATGTTGATAACTCGTCATGGCCACATATTCATGAGGCATGCACACACTATGGGCAAACTCCTGTGGCGTGTATTCCACGCCAAACATATAGACGTGTGGCGGAACGGGCGCTATTTCGTTTTGCAGCAACTCGTCTACTTTCTCTTTCATCGCCTTGAAGCCAGTATGCCGAGCCACACATTCATCCACTACTCGATACATTTTCCTTTTCGTCACCAGTATGTTGGCTTCGCTGTGAAAGGAGTCGTAAGGCATCAGTCCATACTCGTTGATAAGTCCGAGGAGCATAGGAGCTACGCCACGTTGGCTGTAGTTGATGGTGCCGCGTGACAGATAGCGTCTCAAGGCTTGCTGGCTCAGCTGTTGATAGATGACATAATGAGGCGACAGATTCACGGAGTCGCCCCGTCTGATGTGTTCGCTTTCTATGGTGGCAAGCATGGCATAAATCCAGCAGGCGTTGCTCTTGCCTTGGTTTTTCACCGGTGTGTAAGGGCACACCACATCGTTTGTAAAATGGAGGGAGGCGTGCTTGTCCGGCTCTCGGTTCCGGCATCCGGCAACAGAGAGGATAAGGAGTAGTGACAAGACTGTTGACAAACTCGTGGATAAATTGCGCATTATGATCTTATTAAAATGACTTTCAATGGTTTAAGTATGTGGAAAAATATAGCAGAGAATGGTATGTTCTCTGCTATATGTTCCGTTTTTCCTCTACGAAATAACGAGGTCTGCGTTTCACTTCTGTATATATCTTGCCAATATACACTCCCGTAATGCCCACACCTGTGGTGATGACTCCACCAATAAACCAGAGCGACACGAGCATGGAAGTCCATCCCTCGATGGTTTTTCCCTGGCTGTGCTCAACGAGGGCAAACACTATCATGGCTATGGAGACCAGTGTCATGGCCAGTCCTATGTAGGTAATCCATCGTAGGGGTGCCACTGAAAAGGAAGTAATGCCGTCGATGGAGAACTGCAGCATCTTCTTCAGTGGGTACTTGCTCTCGCCTGCCGTGCGTGGCTTGCGGTCATAGAACACGTAGCCCTCACGGAATCCCAGTTGTCTGACCACTCCCCTGAGAAAGAGATTGCGCTCCGGATAGGCAAGCAATGCCCTCATGGCGCGCTGGCTCATCCATCTGAAGTCGGCATGATTGTAGATGATTTCGGGGTCGGCGAGCCGCATCAGCCGATAGAAGCTCTGTGCCGAAAAGCGCTTGAAGAGGGTGTCGGTGTCGCGCTTCTTTCTCACCCCATACACGATGTCTGCTCCCCCTTGTGCCTGTCGGGCCATGTCGAGGATGGCATTCTCGTCGTCCTGCAGGTCGGCGTCAATGGATACCGAGGCGTCAAAATGCTCCACACATTGTTCCAGTCCTGCCCAGAGAGCGTTCTGGTGTCCCTTGTTGTGCGACAGTTTCACGCCTGCTACGTTGTCGAACTTGCCACAGCACTGTTCTATCAGTTCCCATGTGTTGTCTCGGCTTCCGTCGTCCACCAACAGTAAGGTGGCATGGGTGTCGGTTTCCTTGAGCAGTCGGCTGGCGAGCAGTCGCAGTCTGTCTACCGTCCACAGCAGCACTTCCTCCTCGTTATAGCAAGGCACGATGATGCAAAGTTTCATTCTCACGAAGTTGTTTTGTTTTTGTGCGCTAAGTTAATCAAAATAAATGAAATGCCGATAAATGATACTTACAAATCTTTTGTCATATCGAAAATAATAACTACTTTTGCCGCCATGACAAGGATAAGAACATTTGTTTTGACGCTGTTGGCGTGCCTGTGTTGTGCCACGATGCATGCTCAGACCGACAACAACGGCCGCGTAAACCCTGAAGACCGCGAGGTGGACATGGACAATCCCACCTTTGTGCCTATGTTCAAGGTGGGCAAGGTGTTGCTGGGCAGCGACAGCATCCAGTATGTTCAGATGAATAATGTCTACGTCTACCCTCCCCTTGAATTCAAGAATGCCCGTCAGCGGGCAGCCTATAACCGGTTGGTATATAATGTGAAGAAGGTTTTGCCCATAGCCAAGGAGTGCAACGCCATCATCCTCGAGGTCTACGACGTGCTTCAGACTCTTCCCAACAAGCGTGCCAAAGACAAGTATATGAAGCAGGTAGAGGAAGATATCCGCAAGGAATATACGCCTCGCATGAAGAAGTTGAGCTATTCTCAAGGCAAATTGCTTATCAAGCTTGTCAACCGCGAGTGTAATTCTTCTGCCTATGGCTTGGTGAAAGCGTTTCTTGGTCCCATCCGTGCCGGCTTTTGGCAAGCTTTTGCCTGGGCTTTTGGTGCCAGTCTGACCAAAGGCTACGACCCAAATGGCACTGATAGGCTCACGGAGCGAGTGGTGCTGATGGTGGAGGCAGGAGAACTATAGTTGCCGTTATTTATCCACCTCTTCCCTACTTTTTCTTTGCTAATGGCAGGTTAGCGCATCGTAACTCTGCCACTTACGCATCGTAACTCTGCAATTAGCGCATCGTTAGTGTGCCATTAACAAGTCAATGCTCTTCTGTTTTTCCATTACTTCCGAATTGCCGATATCTGTTGAGGATAGGGTTGTATATGTTTCTATATGAAAATAATGAGGCGTTTTTATTTTATATTCCACCCTTTTGAAGTACCTTTGCACAGGAAAAATGCAGCTAACTGCATAAAAACTAAATAATTATACGATTATGGCATATACGAGGATTACTGCCGAAGAGGCGGCTATGATGATTCACGACGGAGACAATATAGGGTTCAGCGGGTTCACCCCCAATGGTGTACCGAAGGCTGTGGCACGCAAGTTGTCCAAACGCGCTATTCGTGAACATGAAGCCGGACGTCCTTTTCAGGTAGGTATCATCACAGGAGCATCCTCATGCCAAAGTCTTGAAGGCGACTTTGCCAATGCCCATGCCATCAAGTTCCGTGCCCCATTCTCCACCAATGCCGATTTCCGCAAGCACTGTAACCTGCAGGAAATAGACTATGAAGACATGCACCTCGGCCATGTGGCAGAAAGATTGCGCCGCGGATTCTATGGCGAAATAGATTGGGCCATCATTGAAGTGTCCGACCTTGACGAGGGTCCCAAGAAGTGTAAGGCTTATCTCACGTCAGCCGGCGGCATTGTGCCTACCATAGCCCGACTTGCCAAGCACGTTATTATAGAGTTCAACCATTTCCACAGCACCAACGCCAAATACCTTCACGATGTCTACGAGTGCAAGGAATTCCCCTACCGCAGGCCCATTCCCCTGCTCTTTGTGGGCGACCGCATAGGTAAAAACTACGTGTCGATAGATGCCAAAAAGATTGTTGGCGTGGTGGATTGCTACATTCCCGAAGAAGCCCGCGCCTTTAAACCACTCACGCCGGAAACCGAAATGATAGGCAATCACGTGGTGGATTTCTTCATCAACGACATCAAGAAAGGCCACATCCCCTCTTGCATGTTTCCCGTGCAGAGCGGTGTCGGCGTGACGGGCAACGCTGTGATGAAAGCCATAGCCCAGTGTCACAAGTTGCCGCCACTGCAGGTTTACAGCGAGGTGGTGCAAGACTCGGTCATCGACATGATTATGGACGGACAGGTAAGCCAGGCTTCGGCAGCTGCCGCCACCGTGACCAATGAAACCTTGCAGAACATTTACAACAACATAGACTTCTTCAGTCAGCATCTTACTCTGCGTCCGAGCGAAATCACCAACTCGCCCGAAATCATTCGCCGCTTCGGTGTCATAGCCATGAACACCGCCATGGAATGCGACATCTATGGCAATGAGAACTCAAGCCACATCTGCGGCTCCAAACTGATGAACGGCATCGGTGGCTCGTGCGACTATGAGCGCAATGGCTCCATCAGCATATTCTATACCCCGTCGACCGCCAAGAATGGTGCCATCAGTGCCATTGTGCCCATGTGCAGCCATGTGGACTCCACCGAGCACGACGTGGACATCATTGTCACCGAACAGGGTGTGGCCGATCTCAGAGGCAAGGGAGCACTGCGCCGTGCCGAGGAAATCATTGAGCACTGCGCCCATCCCGACTACCGTCCGCTGTTGCGCGACTATCTTAAAATATCGGGTGGCGGCCACCAACCAGAGTCCATGCGTTGCGCCCTCGCCTTTCACGACACATTCATGCGCAAGGGCGATATGCGGTTGACCGACTTTGGAGAGTATCTGAAAGACTAATACCTGTATCCTTCCCGGTGTCAAGAAGGCCTTTTCTTTCAACATATATTCCCGACAACAAGTAACACATGAATTTCAAAACCGTCCTGCTACTTCTTTTCACTGCTCATACAGTCCATGTACATGCAGCTGTGGAAACAGCAACAGCACTCGCCGATACATTGAACCACGACTGTACAGACAGCACATCCGTGTCGGCACAGATGTATCAGCAACCCGACGCAGCTCTCGGGAAGAAGCGTTCGTTTCGTCCGCAACAGCTCATCGTGCCCGGTGCTCTTGTTCTGGCAGGTGCCCTGGGAACCATCAACGATTGGGGCGAGCAGCTCGACCCAATCCACAAGCGCCACATGCCGGAATGGCACAAGGCCAAGATGCTTCATCCCGACAAATGGACACAGTTCGTGCCCTCACTCTTTGGCATAGGGCTCAACGTGTGCGGAGTGAAGTCAAGTTTATCCCGTCAGGAACGTCTGATGCTTCGCGTCACCTCGTTTGCCCTGAGTGCTTCAGTGGCTTGGACCTTGAAAAACACCGTCAGCGAACGGCGTCCCAATGGAGAAGACAACCATTCGTTTCCGTCGGGACACGCCACCACCGCTTTTCAAGGAGCAGAACTCGTGCGGATGGAATACGGAGGCTGGTATGGCGTGACGGCTTATGTCATGGCTACCGGTGTGGCTGTCAGCAGGATAGTCTACGACAAGCATTGGATTCACGATGTGGTGGCAGGAGCAGGCTTGGGCATTCTCAGTGCCAGGGCAAGCTTGTGGCTTTTGCCGGCAGAGAAAAAACTGCTTGCCAAGTGGCAGCGCAAGCACCGCACGGCTGTTGCCGCACTCCCCTATTACGATGCCGGACAGAGAGCCGCAGGAGGGGTTTTCGCATTGGCATTTTGAGGAAAAGGACTGAAAAGTTTGGCGTTCACGCCTATTCTTTGTATCTTTACGGCTGAATTGTCTTAATACATATTCAGTCATGGCAAAACATATCTCTTGGTCGGACGACTATTGGCTGTTGCTCATGCAACTATATCTTAAAAAGCCGGAAGGAGTGAAGCCTGTGTTCAGCAGGGCAATGATAGACTTGAGCCTGGAGTTGCACATACCTCCACGCTTTCTCCACGCACAGATGTTCAGGCTCAGACAACTTGATACCCCTTACATAGAACATCTGTGGCGCACCTATGGCGATAATCCCAGGAAACTGCAGCGCGAAGTGAAGTTGCTTCGCCAAATGAATGGGTTCAATACTGCCGGAGGTTTCTACGAAGGTGTGCACACCAATGAGTCGTTTGAACTGGATTTCAAGCCCATTGATACCTGTCCCGATCTGCAGCCAGTGAAGCTGGTAATGATTCTTGAACTCTATTTCCGACTTACCCCCAACACCATGGTAAAGGAAACTCCAGAGATTGTGGAACTGTCACGATTGTTGAAGATAACTCCCTCGCGTGTGGTCGAGGTGATGCAACTATTCCAACAGTGCGACCCTTACCTCCAGCGCAATCCGTTGGGTAACGACCCGTTGTCGAGGGAGTGTGCTGAAGTGTGGACCCGTTTCGTCAACGACAATTCCGACAGGCTCTCAGCCCTTGCCGCACAGTTGAAAGAATATTTCGTGGGATAAGCAGACAGCTACTTTGAAGACAACAACACAAGGATAATTATGAACTACAACATAGAAGACTTTGAAATCATGGCGCCCGTAGGCTCAAGAGAGAGTCTCGCAGCCGCCATACAGGCCGGTGCCAATTCCGTGTATTTTGGAATAGGACAGCTTAACATGCGTTCCCATTCGGCCAATCACTTCACCATTGACGACCTGCGTGAGATAGCAGCCACGTGCAACGAACACGGCATCAAGACCTATCTCACCGTCAACACCATCATTTATGGCGAGGACATACAGACCATGCACGACATAGTGGATGCTGCCCATGAGGCAGGCATATCGGCTGTGATAGCAAGTGACGTGGCGGTGATGACCTATTGCCGCCAAGTAGGTGTTGAGGTGCATCTCTCCACCCAGCTCAACATATCCAATATCGAAGCGCTGAAGTTTTATGCGCAGTTTGCCGATGTGGTGGTGCTTGCCCGTGAACTAAACATGACACAGGTGGCTGAAATCTACCGTCAAATCGTGGAACAGCAGGTGTGCGGTCCGTCGGGAAACCTTATCCGGATAGAAATGTTTTGCCATGGAGCCTTGTGTATGGCTGTGAGCGGTAAATGCTATCTGAGTCTGAACAATGCAGCCCGGTCGGCCAATCGTGGAGAGTGTATGCAGCTTTGCCGCCGCTCCTATATAGTGACCGACCGCGAAACAGGTACGGAACTTGAGGTGGACAACAAGTACATCATGAGTCCCAAAGACTTGAAAACCATCCGCTTCATTGACCGCATGATGAAAGCCGGTGTGAGAGTGTTCAAGATTGAGGGCCGTGCCCGCGGAGCAGAATATGTCTATACCGTGGTGAATTGCTACAAGGAGGCCATCAAGAGTGTCGTGGAGGATACGTTCACCGAGGAAAAGAAAGACGGATGGGACAAGCGCCTTGCTTCCGTGTTTAACCGTGGATTCTGGGACGGCTATTATCAGGGACAGACCATGGGTGAATGGAACAGCAATTATGGTTCCAATGCCACGGAGAGAAAGGTCTACGTGGGAAAGGGCGTGAAGTATTTTTCAAAGCTCGGAGTGGCAGAGTTTGCCGTAGAGGCTTCGGAATTCAGTGTGGGCGACAAACTGCTCATCACAGGACCTACTACCGGCGTCATCTACCTCAATGCCGAAGAGATACGACTGGAACTTGATCCTGTGAAGACAGCACCCAAGGGCACCCACGTATCTATTCCCGTGCCTGCCAAGGTACGCCCCAGCGACAAACTTTTCAAACTTGTTAGTGTAGAACAACAATAATAATAACGATAAAGAAAATGACAATCAACGAAGCACAAGATGAAGTGATTGAGGAGTTTGAAGGCTTCTCTGACTGGATGGACCGCTACCAGATGCTTATCGACCTGGGCAATGATTTGAGTCCACTTGACCCTAAATACAAGACGGAGAGCAACCTGATTGACGGATGCCAAAGCCGTGTGTGGCTGCAATGTGACTATGTGGACGGCAAGCTCGTGTTTTCTGCCGACAGCGATGCCCTCATTACCAAGGGTATAATAGCTCTTCTTATCCAGGTGCTCAGCGAACACACTCCCGACGAAATCATTAATGCAGACCTCTATTTCATTGAACGTATCGGACTGAAAGACCATTTGAGTCCTACACGCAGCAATGGTCTCCTCTCCATGGTCAAGCAGATACGCATGTATGCCGTGGCGTTCAAGGCAAAAGAAGCTGAGCAGAACTAAGACATGAGAAAACTCAAGACCATCGAAATGCACCGCTTGTCGGTAGACGAGTTCAAGGAGGCAGAGAAGATGCCGCTCGTTGTGGTGCTCGACGACGTGCGCAGTCTGCACAACGTGGGTTCTGTCTTCCGTTCGTGCGACGCTTTCCGCGTGGAGGCTATCTATTTGTGTGGCATCACGGCTACACCCCCTCAGCCCGAAATACACAAGACCGCCTTGGGTGCTGAAGACAGTGTGGCATGGAAATATTTTGCCACGGCCGACGAAGCGGTGGATAGCCTCCATCGTGAAGGCTATCGGGTGTTCAGTGTGGAACAGGTTGAAGGCAGCACGAAATTGCAGTCACTCCACATCGACTCTGGCGAGAAGTATGCTGTCGTGTTGGGCAATGAAGTGAAAGGAGTGCATCAGAATGTGGTAGACAAGAGCGACGGTTGTCTGGAAATACCGCAGTTTGGCACCAAACATTCGCTGAATGTCAGTGTAACGGCAGGCATCGTCGTATGGGAGTTTGCCCGTCTCCGCATGATGGAAGCTAATCACAAGTTAGAAAGTAAAGAAGAATAAAGACATAAAATATGAAAAGACACATTGTTATTGTAGTGGCAGCCCTGCTTTCCTTGGGTGCCATGGCACAGCAGTCAAGAACAGAGATAGACGCTGACCCCACCCTTGCTGGTAGCAATTACTTGGCCTATCCAGGTCCCAAGAAAGCGCTGACGCCCGCTCCCAAAGGCTATAAACCTTTCTATATTTCCCATTATGGACGTCACGGTTCACGCTATCTTATCGGCACCAAAGACTACGACAAGCCTCTGCAGGTGTTCCTGCAGGCCGAGCGCGACGGGAAATTGACGCCCAAGGGCAAGGAAGTGCTCCAGAAACTCAAGTTGATTTGCGCTGAGGCAAAAGGACGTGACGGTGAACTTACCCAACGGGGAGCTGAGCAACACAAGGGCATAGCCAAGCGTATGTATGAGCGTTTCCCTGAGGTGTTCAAGGGAAAGACCAACGTGGATGCCAAGAGTACGATTGTCATTCGCTGCATTCTTTCAATGGAAAACGCATTGCAGCAGTTGCTCGTGATGAATCCTGAACTGCACATCACGCACGATGCCAGCTATCACGACATGTACTACATGAATCTGGATGACAAGAAACTGCAGGACAAAAAAATGCCTAACAAGGCCAATATGGCTTATTGGCAGTTTGTGGCACAGAATGATCATCATCAGCGTGTGATGGCTGAACTCTTCAACGACACCAGTTATGCCGAAAAGAATATAGACTGCACATGGCTCTATCAGAAACTCTTCAAGTTGGCAAGCAATGTGCAGAGCACGGAACTGCGCCACAAACTTTCGCTCTATGACATCTTCAACAAGGACGAGATTTATGAGAATTGGCGTGTGCGCAACGCCAACTGGTATATAACCTACGGACCTTCACCTCTGAATGGAGGCACACAGCCCTATTCCCAGCGCAATCTGTTGCGCAAGATAATCTCTGAAGCCGACAGTTGCATAGCTCTTCCGCATCCGGGAGCCACCTTGCGCTATGGTCACGACACGATGGTCATGCCGCTCACCTGTCTGCTTGGCCTGAATGGTTTCGACAAGTCTATAGCCAATCTCGACGATGTGGACAAACAAGACTGGTGTGATTTCAAAATATTCCCTATGGCTTGTAATATTCAGTTTGTGTTCTATCGCAAGTCTGCCAATGACAAGGATCCTATCTTCAAAATACTTCTCAATGAAGATGAAGCCACACTGCCTATCCATACAGACATGGCTCCCTATTATCATTGGAGTGACTTCAAGGACTTCTATTTGAAGAAATTGGCTTCCTACAAGGAATAAAAATGGCTCTTCCGATATTTGGAGTGACACATGATATTGTGGTATCGGGTTAGCATGACGTGTGGGCTTAAAACCCGCTTTTCTGTTTGGGACTAACGATGACAAACAATCATCACTCCAAATTCCGGAAGAACCACAAAAAGATGGGGTCCAGTCTCACGACTCACCCCATCAATCCTCATATATACGAAAATTTGTATGCAATATAATTGTTTTATTATTATTTCACCGCAATCTTTATAGAATCCTTACCTACTTTGGCGATAACTAATGATTCGTTTACGGCATAAGAAGCTGCGACATTCGCTGCAACCGAAGAGCCGAGATACTTGCCTTCAGCAGCATAGAACTTCACCACTTCGCCATTATCAAGTCCAGAGAGAGTAACAATACCATCATGGGCAGAAGCCACAACGCCACGTGTTCTTACCATATTGATATTGGTACCATTATCCAAGTTAGCATTAATCCAATACAGAGTTGCCTCTGCCTTATCAGATGCTTTATATCCATCTGCTGTAGCATAAACAGAAATATTATAGGCTGCAGAAAGAGATACTTCCCCATTTTCGCTCAGCGCATTAGACTTAATATCTGTATCAGTTATTGTATAATGATACTTTGCTCCTGTTGTTTCGCAAGCGAACATCAATTTGCCTGATTCGTAAGAGCTAGATGGTGTCGAGCATTGAGTAACTGGCTTGTTATCTTCTCCTGTTTCGTCTGGATTCCAGGCATAGATATATTTATAATCAGATCCAAAGGAATCTTTATAATCCTGTAGGTATTCTGTTGGAACCTTGATTATACTTGTCGTTGGTATATATAAGCCTGCGTAATTTGATTTACAATATTTACCTTCAAAATATACAGTTTCCAGATTTTGACAATCTACGAAGCAAAAAGCACCCAATGAAGTAACAGATGAAGGGATGGTGATAGAGGTTAAGCCTCTGCAACTAGTGAAGCAAGAAGCACCCAATGAAGTAACAGATGAAGGGATGGTGATAGAGGTTAAGCCACTGCAGTCCCAGAAGCAACCATCACTCAATGAAGTAACAACATACTCTACCCCATCATTACCCTTAACCTTCTCTGGAATAATAATATCACCAGAATATTCTCCTCCCCTTTTAGGAAAAAGCGTAGCTGTCTTCGTATCAGATTCTAACAAATAACGATAGCCATCAATCACCTCAAATTTTGGTACTTGTGCCATCGCACTACTCGTAGTCATGAGCATCAGAACTACCAACATAACAAAGCCTTTAAAAAGACTACTGGTTCCGCTTTTACTAACCAAGAACTTTTTTCTTAAAGTAAAATCTTTCATAATCGTCTCTATTTAAATCTTTTCTTCGCAAAAATACTACTTTAATACCCCAGTTCGGGATAAGAATAGTTCATAAAAGTTGGTAGTCTCACAAATATTTT
>CAJKDU010000055.1 GCA_905198745.1 uncultured Prevotella sp.
CTTTGAGTTTTGAGTAATGTTTTTTTGTCACATCTAATTTACTCATTTTCCGTGATATACGGAAATACTCAAAGCCTTTTTTATGTGCTTTTTTACACGCTCATTCTAAATCCGAAACTTGAGTATACAATTTCTGAAACGCTTGACAACACGAATGATAACTTGCAATCGGATACTGAGGAATATCGAATACAAACTCTCTTACGGCTTTCATCATTGGTGAACCGGTAGGTTATCAAATGATTGCAGAACGATTTCGTACCATCATCCGAAATCTGCGCATTAGCCATCTCATTCCTTACGACTTGATGTGCCACAGTCTGTTCTTCTATCGGATAATATAAACATTGTAACAAGGTATCGCCACCTTCTTCTTGATACTCGTATTCTTTGATTACAGGATAGCGGAAGTCTGAGATATAAACATCCCTAAATCGGCGATAAACTTTTCTCGTAGTCTGTCCACGGCTTCCAAAAGTGAATGTGGAACTCTTCTGTGAGCAGTGTGTCGTTTTGATGATGCATCCGGTGAGCCATGATGTGGAACCTTTGGCTCTTCAGGAAACAAAATCCCGAAAAGCAAGAATCGCACCGTCTCCTTATTCAAGGAAGCGATGCGATTCTTGCTGCAATTGCTTGCACTCTCAAATTTTCCGACATTACTGTCTAAAATTCTTTCTCCTTTCAATCGACGTTAGGTCAAAGCCTCACGGCTTTGTCCCTTTTGTCAATCAACTTTTGTTATCCTTACCAATCTTCTTCTTAACCTTAGGAACTTGCCTATTGTTGTTACCTGTGTTATCCTTACTTCGTTACAATCTTTCTTGTTACCTTAACTAATCCTATCTCTAAAACAAATCTTTTACCTAAAACCAATAACCTAAAACAATCAATCTTAATAATTAAACCAATAACCTAATCAATCTTTATTACCTAAACTAAAACCTAAACGTTTGTCTTATTGACGATGCAAAGGTATGAACTTTCCCGGCTTGTCGCAACAAAATTGTTATTGGAAACGCAAAAATGCCATATATTCTTGATGTAAATCAATTGTTGTGTGCGCACACACGTGCAATTTACACTTATTTTCCTGCCTGGTTTAACTTGGCGTTGTGTGGGCACACAGTTTGTTAGTCGCTTTGTGGTGACAAAAAAGGTCTATCCGAGATTTGGAGTGACACCTGATATCGTAGTATTGGGTTTGCCAGTCTTGCGGGTTGAGTAGAGGTCGTGTTTTCTGCCCGCTTTCCTGTTTAGGCTTAACGCAGAGATACAGTCATCACTACAAATCCCGGATGAACCATAAAAATGAAGGTTTATCTGAATTTTGGTGTGACACTTGACGTCACTCGCTATCTGAATGATGAAAATATCTTCCGAACCGGACATGGTTACTAAACAACCCTGTTATAGCTTCTTAATGGCAGACTTGCGGTGTGTTAGTGGTAGACTTGCGGTGTGTCCCATAGCCTGGGCACTCAATGCCCACGCCGTGGGAATGAATTGCCCAAACTGGAGGACGGATTTTGGGCAATCCATTTGAACTTGATGAGTGATAGATAAGTGATAGAAGTGATAGATATTAAGCCATCTATCACTCATCTATCACTCCATTTATCTCGCTCACAATCAATGGAAAAATGTCAGATATCAAGAAAAGTGATAGATAGTGGTGAAAAAACGAAAAACTTTTCCTGCGCGTGCGCGCGCGTGAGGAACGCTCATCAAACAGGGTAACAAGAGGAAATGCAAGGTGATAGCGGGGCTTTCAGTCTGTTTTGTATTACTTAAGACATGGCCCCCCACAAGTATCGCGCCGAATTTCGGATGAACAAAAAAGAAATGTGGGGAACCATTTCTGCTGGTTCCCCACATTATTATATGTAGCGTGTATGCGCTTACTTCTTGTAGTTGTCAAGTCCCGCCTGCAGGAATTTCACGTAGTTGGCCACGTCTTCCTTGTAGGCTTGTGAACCTGTGAGCGGGTTGCCCTGGTTGTCTACAGCCACATAGAAAGGCTGCGCCTGGGTGCCGAACTTGCTCTGCTGCAGGTAGCTCCACTTGTCGCCGACGGTACGGAGGGTGCGTTTCTCGCCGTTGATGGTCACCTCGATAGGCTTGGCAAGAGGTTTCTTGTCGTCAACATAGAGCGAAATGAGCACGTAGTCCTTGGTGAGCATGTCTGCCACGGTGGGGTCTGTCCATACGGAAGCCTCCATCTTGCGGCAGTTCACACAGCCGTAGCCAGTGAAGTCGATGAGCACGGGCTTGCCTTTGGCGGCAGCGGCGGCCATACCTTCTTCATAGTTGGTGTAGGCAGGGTGCACCTCCTTGTTGTTGAGGTTGAAGTCCTGCGTGTTCACCGGAGGAGCGAATGCGCTGACAGCCTTGCATGGAGCGCCCCACAAACCGGGCACCATATAGATGGCGAAAGCGAACGAAATCAGGCCGAGCATCACGCATGGCACAGGCATAGGCTTGTCGTCACCGCTCATGGCATCGCTCTGGAACTTGAGCTTGCCGATGAGGTAAAGACCGAGCAGGAAGAAGATGGCAATCCAAAGTGAGAGGAAAGTCTCGCGGTCGAGGATATGCCAGCCGTAAGCCAAGTCGGCTACGGAAAGGAACTTCAGTGCGAAAGCGAGTTCCACGAAGCCGAGTACCACCTTGATAGTGTTCATCCAAGAGCCGGACTTAGGCGCCTGCTTCAGCCATGTGGGGAACATGGCGAACACGGAGAAAGGCAATGCCAAAGCCAAGGCGAAGCCGAACATGCCTACTGCCGGAGCTGCATAGCTGCCGGTGGTTGACACCTCGGCGAGCAGCAGGCCGATGATGGGCGCTGTGCAGGAGAAGCTAACCAACACGAGGGTGAACGCCATGAGGAAGATGGAAAGGAATCCGCTGGTAGCGGAAGCCTTGTTGTCGATGGAGTTGGTCCACTTCGAAGGCAGTTCAAGCTCGAACCATCCGAAGAAGGAAACGGCGAATACCACCAGGAGGAGGAACAGGAAGATGTTGAACACGGCGTTGGTAGAAAGGCTGTTCAAGCCGTTACCGCCAGAAATGGCAGTCACGATGAGACCCAATGCCAAATAGATGACGATGATGGAAATGCCATAGGTGATGGCGTCGCGGATACCTTTGCTCTTGTCCTTGGTGCGCTTCAGGAAGAAGCTCACGGTCATAGGAATGATAGGCCAGATGCAGGGCATCAGTACGGCGAGCAGACCGCCGAGGAAGCCCATCACGAGGATGTACCACAGAGAGTGTGCGCCAGCATCACTACCTCCGTCGAAAGCCTTGAGCTGGTCAATGACCGGCTTCCACAGGTCGCCCTGTGCCACCATCGTAGTGGTGTCTGCCTGTGCAGAATCTGCCACGATGCTGTCGGCGGCAGCCGCTGCGGGCACTGAGTCCTTGGCAGTTTCGTCTTTAGCCTTTTCGTCCTTAGCCTCTGGTGCATCGGCAGGACCGTTGCCGCTATGGCTGAACTCTACGGTTGAAGGGGGCATGCAACTCTCGTCGTTGCAGGCGCCATACTCCAGAAACCCCTTCACCTTGTAGGTCTTGCCGGTGATTTTATACTTCTGGACAAATGTCACGCTATTCTCGAAATAGCGCAGATTCATTCCGAACAGGTTGTCGTGCTTGCTGATTTCCTTGCCCTTGGGGGTCAGTTTGCCGTTGGCTTTCACGCCTTCAGCCACTTCGGTGGTCAGCGTGGCAGAGGTGGGACCGTCTGCAGGAAGACCTGTTGAATACACGTGCCAACCCGGAGCGATGGTACCAGAGAAGGTTACCACGAGCTCGTCGGGAGCTGTCTGTTTCTGTTGAACACTAAAGTGCACTGGGCTCTGAGCCAATGCAACCATACTTGTTATTGACAATAAAAAAGCCAATAACGTAGACTTGAATTTCATCCCTTAACTATGTTATATTTTAAATAATGGTGCAAAATTATAAATAAAAACACAAATAACCACATTTGAAGACATAAAAGTTGCTTAATTGGGAATTAATATCTAACTTTGCAGGGAATTTATGGGGGATTAGGATAATGATATGGGATTCCGACAATATCAAGGTGTCAGAATTCTATATCTTTTGTTTACCCCTTGTGAGAACAATTTATAAACTATAAAACAAAATTCATTATGGCTTACATGTCGCAAGAAGGCTACGATAAACTCGTGGCTGAACTCAAACGGCTCGAATCAGTAGAGCGTCCCAAGGCATCAGCCGCTATTGCAGAGGCTCGTGACAAGGGTGATTTAAGTGAGAACTCCGAGTATGATGCAGCCAAGGAAGCTCAAGCCCACCTGGAGGACAAGATAAACAAACTGAAGGTTGCAATCTCTGAAGCTAAGATTGTAGACACTTCCCGGTTGAGCACTGACAGTGTGCAGATTCTCTCCAAGGTGGAAATGACCAACATGACCAACATGGCCAAGATGACCTATACCATCGTGAGCGAAAGCGAGGCCAACCTGCGCGAGGGCAAGATATCCATCAAGACTCCTATTGCCCAGGGACTGCTCAACAAGAAGGTGGGCGACGAGGTCGAGATAAAAATACCTCGCGGCACCATCAAGCTCCGCATCGACAAGATAACGATAGAATAAAGACACAAGGCTTATGGACATTTTCTCTAAGATTGCCGCTGGCGAAATTCCCAGCTACAAGTGTGCCGAAGACCAGCAGTTCTATGCTTTCCTCGACATCAATCCTTTGGTGAAGGGTCACACGCTCGTGATTCCGCGTCGCGAGGTGGACTATGTGTTCGACATGGCAGACGACGAGATAGCCGCCTATCAGGTGTTTGCCAAGAAGGTGGCAATTGCCATCAAGCGCGCTTTCCCCTGCAAGAAGGTGGGCATGGCTGTGCTCGGACTCGAGGTGCCTCACGCCCACATTCACCTCGTTCCCATGAACTCGGAGAAGGACATGATTTTCTCCAACCCCAAGCTGAAGCTCAGCGAAGAGGAGTTCAAGGAGATAGCAGACAAGATTTACACGGAGTTCAAGAAACTCTAAACAAGACAAGCAAGCCGCTTGACCCAAAGGTGGTCAAGCGGCTTGCTTGTCTTTATTCCGGACCAAAGGCCCTTTCTTACATCACTTTCATTTCTTTCAGCACGTCGCCGTTCATCCGCCGGATGCTCAGTGTGCCGTTGTCATAGATGCCGAAGGTGGGCTCGTTGCCGCCTTTGGGGAAGGTGGGCGAACCGATGTTGCACACCACGCCTTGCTCCGTCCGCTCGAGTTTCCACAGGTGCGTATGTCCGTAGACTAACACGTCGTGGCGGCAAGGTGGCATGTTGTCCTCGTTGTATTTGTGCCCGTGGGTTAGGAAGAGGCGCACACCGTTGTCCACCACCAGTGCATAGTCGCTCATGATGGGAAACTGGAGGAGCATCTGGTCCACTTCCGAGTCGCAATTACCGCGCACGGCGATGATGTTTTCCTTCATGGCGTTGAGCCGCTCCACGATGCCTGCCGGGTTGATGCCCTCCGGGATGCGGTTGCGCGGTCCGTAGTTGATGATGTCGCCCAGCAGGAGTAGCATGTCGCAGTGTTCTTTCTCATACACGTCGAGCACCTGTTCCAGATTGGGCAGCGAGCCGTGTATGTCTGACAAGAGTAAGTATTTCATTTCTTTTTTTCTGTTGATATGTTTGTGTATTCGGATGTTAATATTTAAACGAACTGCCTCCCAGGAACTCACGCAGCAGCGAAGTGGGGGGCAACTGCTTGAACGGCAGCGGTGAGAAATAGCTCAGGAACTTGCGCAGGCGGTAGGCTTCGGAATATTGTTCCGAGTTCTCGGGCACCAGTTCCAGCAACGGTTCTGCCTGGGTTTTGATGACTGCCAGTTCATAGATCATGGCGGTGTTGAACATGGCATCGGCATTTTCCTGATAGGGGAATATCCATTTGTTCTCACCCGCTCTCACGCTTGGCCACCGGCGTATGGTCTCTTCCGCACTCACACCGCGGTATTTGTAGTCGCGTATGATGCGGCGCAACAAGCGGTTGTCGGTGGTGGGAATGTAGTTGTGGGTGTCGAGCAGGATGGTGGTCAGTGCCGAAGCGTACACGCGGAACTTCATTTCTTCGGGCACATGAGCCGTGAGCTCCGGGTTCAGGGCATGTATGCCTTCCACCACAAGCACTTCGTTCTTGCCCAGACGGAGTTTCTGGCCGCTCTTTTCGCTCTTGCCCGTCTTGAAGTTGTACTTGGGCAGTTCCACCTCTTCGCCGTTGAAAAGGGCATTGAGTTGGGCGTTGAGCAGCGGGATGTCGAGGGCGTAAAGGCTCTCGAAGTCATAGTCGCCCTTGTCGTCGAGCGGAGTCTTGTCGCGGTCGAGGAAGTAGTCGTCGAGCGAGATGGGCACCGGGCGTATGCCGTTGGTGAGCAGTTGTATGGACAACCGTTTGCATGAGGTGGTCTTGCCGCTCGATGAAGGACCGGCTATGAGCACCATCTTCACGCCCTTTCGGCTGGCTATCTCATCGGCAATCTGCCCTAATTTCTTTTCCTGCAGCGCCTCGCACAGGTTGATGGCGTCCACCGAAAATCCATTCTTGATGGCTTCGTTGAGCACGCCCACCGTGCTCACGCCGAGCAGGTCCTGCCAGCGGTGGTGCTCCTGGAAGATGTCGAACATCTTGTCCTGCCGCACCAGTTCGCCCAGTTGCGACGGGTCGGTGAGCGAGGGGATGCGGAGAAGGAGTCCGTCGTAGTATTTCTCCAGTCCGAAGAGATAGAGCTTCGATGTGTTGGTAAGCAGTGTGCCGTAATAATAGTCCACGTATCCGTCTATGTCATAGTAGGTGGTATACAGTTTGCCGGTGCTTTCCAGCAGTTTTACCTTCGATTCGCTTCCCCGTTGCCTGAACATCTTGATGGCCTCTTCGCTCGTGCATTCGTGCCTGCGGATGGGCAGAGCGGCGGCTATAATCTCCTGCATGCGGTGGCGAAGGCCTTCCACGTCATGGCCGGTCACGTCGTGGCCGATGTGCAGGTCGCAGTAGTAGCCGTTCGACACGGGAATGTCTATCACGACCTGTCCGTCGGGATACAGGTCGTTCACCGCCTTGCAGAGCACGAAGAAGAGCGTGCGCGTGTAGGTGCGTGAGCCCGACGAGGTGAAGAGGTCGAGAAACTCCACGTCCTTGTCGTGGTACACTCTGTAGTGCAGCCCTTCCACCTTGTTGTTCACCTTGGCACTTACAGGCCCGAACTTCATGTCGAGTCCGCTCTTGCCGTATATTTCTTCGAGTGTGGAACCTGCGTTTACTTCGAGCGTGGTCCCCGTGTTCTTGCATCTTATTCTGACCGTTTGTTCCATCATATCGGGTTTTGGTTAACTCGTGCAAATGTACTGAAACAAAAAGTATGGCACAAATTTTTTTGTATATAATTACTTAATCCCTTTTGGCGTTAACCATATTTTTATTATTTTTGCAACGGAATTGTATCATCTATTTCATATTTTATATGTCTATTTGGATTATATTTAAGATCGTAGGATCTTTGGCCTTGCTCATTTATGGCATGAAGGTTATGAGCGAAGCCCTTCAGAAGATGGCAGGTTCGCAGTTGCGCCACATCTTGGGAACGATGACCAAGAATCGTTTCACCGGTTTGCTTACGGGCATGTTCGTAACCGCTTCCGTACAGTCTTCCACCGCTACGACCGTGATGACGGTTTCCTTTGTCAATGCGGGGCTCCTCACGCTGGCACAAGCCATATCGGTTATCATGGGAGCCAACATCGGTACCACACTCACGGCATGGATCATGAGTCTCGGCTTCTCGTTCGACATGGCCAACGTAGTGTTCCCCGCGTTCATCGTGGCCATACTCCTGATATACAGAAGGAAATACCGCTATTCGGGCGACTTCTTGTTTGGTATTGCCTTTATGTTCCTCGCCCTTGCCACTCTCCGCACTACCGGCATTGAACTGGACCTCAGTCACAACCAGACCGTGCTGCATTTCTTTAGCCAGTTCGACGTCAACAGCTATCTCAGCATATTCTTCTTCCTCTTCATAGGCACCATCCTCACGTTCTGCATGCAGTCGTCTGCCGCCTTGATGGCCATCACTATGGTGCTCTGTTCGAGCGGCGTGCTGCCCATTTACCTTGGCATTGCCCTGGTGATGGGAGAGAATATCGGCACCACCATCACCTCCAATCTGGCTGCCCTCACCGCCAACGTGCAGGCTCGCCGTGCCGCCATGGCACACTTGGTGTTCAACATCTTCGGTGTGTGCTGGGTCATCTGCATGTTCTATCCCTTTGTCGACATGGTGTGCGGCTTTGCCGGCTACGACCCCCATACGGCACAAGGACTTGATGCCCACAAGCTTTCCGTGGTGCTTGCCGCTTTCCACACCACATTCAACGTGTGCAACACGTTCATCCTGATTTGGTTTATTCCGCAGATAGAGAAGGTGGTGGAGAAGATTATTAAGCCGTGCAAGAGCAAAGACGAGGAGGACGACTTCCGGCTACGCTTTATCAGCGCAGGCATTATGCAGACGCCCGAACTCTCCGTGCTGGAGGCCCAGAAGGAAATAACTAGCTTTGCCGAGCGCATACAGCGCATGTTCGGCATGGTGCGCGACCTGCTCAACGAGCACGACGAAACCAAGTTTGTGAAGCTCTTCACCCGGATAGAGAAGTACGAGAATATTTCCGACAACATGGAAATCGAGATTGCCAAGTATCTCAACGAGGTGAGCGACGCCCATTTGAGCGACGATACCAAGGCCAAAATCCGCGCCATGCTGCGCGAGATAAGCGAGATAGAGAGCATTGGCGACAGCTGCTACAACATTGCCCGCACCATCAACCGCCGTGCCAAGGGCAAGGAGGACTTCACCGAAGACCAGTATAATCACATGCACCAGATGTTTGAGCTGACCGACGATGCCCTCTCGCAGATGTTCACCATGCTCAGTGGCAGGAAAGACATGCTTGATGCCAACCGCTCATTCAACATTGAGAACGAAATCAACAACTATCGCAATCAGCTCAAGAGCCAGAACATCAACGACATCAACGACCATAAATACACCTACGGCATCGGCACCATGTATATGGATGTCATCTGTGAGTGTGAGAAATTGGGCGACTATGTGGTCAACGTGGTGGAGGCCCGCATGGGCACACGCCAGCGCACGGCATAGCGCACACATTCTTTACAGACCCATACATCCAGGGGCATTGACAGCAACCGATATGCTGTCAATGCCCCTGGATGTTTTCTTCCCCTTTGTTCTTGACATCTTTCATGAGGCTACAGGCAGGTTAGCGCATCGTGACAGGCAGACTAAGCCATTCCTACAGGCAGACTAAAGCCTTGTTACTCTGCCATTACGGAATGGCAGCAGGCAAGGAGCCTTCCCGAAAGATGACTGCCATGGATGGCTGGATGCGGGGGCTTGTCACTGCTCGCTGTCTTGCCGTTTGATGTTTCTCGGATGATGCTCCAGTATTTCCCGGCGCAGGTCGGAGGTTTCCAGGTGGGTATAGATTTCCGTAGTACCGATGCTCTCGTGTCCCAGCATCTCCTGAATGGCGCGCAGGTCGGCGCCGCCCTTGAGCAGTGCCGTGGCGAAACTGTGGCGAAGGGTGTGCGGGCTGACGGTCTTCTTGATGCCTGCATCGGCGGCGGCACGCTTGATCATGATGAGAATCATGGTGCGGGTCAGGTGGGCACCGCGGCGATTGAGAAACACGAAGTCTTGTTCTCCGGGCTTTATCTTCAGCGTGTTGCGGTCCAGGTTCCATTTGTTGATTTCCTCCAACGCCCGTCTGGATATGGGCACGAGCCGCTCCTTGGACCCCTTGCCTCTCACCCTTATGAATTCCTCCTCGGCATAGATGTCGCTCCACTTCAGGTTGACCAGTTCCGACACCCGCAGACCACAACTGAAGAGCGTCTCGATGATGGCCTTGTTGCGTTGAGATTCGGGCTTGCTCATATCGAAACTGTTCTCCATAAGGTCAATCTCTTCAGGCGACAGCACCTCGGGCAGATGCTGTCCGCGCTGCGGCGAGTCAAGCAGTTCGCTGGGGTCGGCAGGAATAATGCCGTCGAGCGTCATGAAACGGAAGAGCGACTTCACGCCGCTAAGTATTCTTGCCAGCGAAGTCATGCCCACGTCGCCGTCGTCCATCACCCACGAGGCGAACGCCTCCAGGTCTTCCAGTTTCGCGTCTTCAGCCTTGATTTGCCTCGTCTTGAGAAAGAGGAAGAGCAGTTCCACATCATGGTGGTAGGCTTCGAGCGTGTTCTGCGAGAAGTTGCGCTCCAGTTTCAGATAGCGCATATAGCGGCGCATCAGTTCCGTGTTGGTGAGGTTCTCCTTGTCCATAGCCTTCAGTTTTTGGGTGTATTATTTTGCCAATACCCCTTTTTGCATTACTTTTGTAGGCAAAAGTAACGAATTTATTCGACACAAACAATGAAAATACAGATTATCAACGGGCCCAACCTCAACCTGCTGGGCGTTCGTGAGCCCGGCATCTACGGCAACAACTCTTTCGAAACCTACTTGCCCCAGCTTCAGGCAGCCTATCCCGACGTGGAGATAAGCTACTATCAGAGCAACATCGAGGGCGAACTGATCAACAAAATGCAGGAGGTGGGCTTCACCTTCGACGGCATTGTGCTCAATGCCGGTGCCTACACCCACACCAGTGTAGCGTTGCAAGACTGCATCCGTTCGCTCAAGTGTCCCACCATTGAGGTGCACATCTCCAACGTGCACAAGCGCGAGGAGTTTCGCCACCGCAGCATGATTTCGTGTGCCTGTCTGGGCGTGATTGCCGGCTTCGGGCTCGACTCTTACCGCCTTGCCGTCGATGCGCTCGTTCACCAAAGCAAGCAGGCATGACCGAAGAACTCGAGAAATACATCCTCTCCCACATAGACCCTGAGGGCGACTATCTCTACCGCCTCTACCGAGCCACTAATGTGCACCTGTTGCGAGGACGCATGGCGAGCGGACATCTGCAGGGGCGGTTGCTCAAGATGCTGGTGGAGATGCTTCAGCCCAAGCGCATCCTTGAGGTGGGCACCTTCAGTGGCTACAGTGCCATCTGCATGGCTGAGGGACTGCCCGACGACGGACTGGTCTACACCTACGAGATTAACGACGAGCAGGAAGACTTCACCCGCCCATGGATAGAGGGCTCGCCCGTGGCAGACAAGATTCGTTTCATCATCGGCGATGCCAATGTGGAGGCCCCCAAACTGGGCATCACTTTCGACATGGCGTTTGTCGACGGCGACAAACGCACCTATCTTTCCACCTACGAGATGGTGCTGTCCATTCTCCGTCCAGGCGGCATCATCTTGGCAGACAACACCTTGTGGGACGGACACGTGCTGGAAAAGCCCCGGCCTGCCGACCGCCAGACCCAAGGCATCGAGGACTTTAACGACTTCATTGCCCGTGACCCTCGTGTGGAGCGCGTCATTCTCCCCATTCGCGACGGATTGACGATAATCCGGAAGAAGTGAGTGGCCGTGTAAAGGCATGCCATAGAAAACTCCGTAAGATAAGGATGCGGAATCGTCTGTGGCATGCCTTTTCCTCCTTACGTATGACGCTTTGATTTGTTCTTTCAGCTTTTTCTTTCGGATTATTTGCCTTGTAATCATATTTTGCATACATTTGCAGCGTCAGACACTAATTGGTAAACGAATGGAAAGAAGGTTGAAATATTTGTTTCTTCTCACGTTCATACCGTTGTTTTTGGGTGGTTGTTCGGATTATGAAGATGATGTAGCATGGCTTAAAGGTATGCTGCAAGAGGCGAGTGGGCATAACGAAGCCACCCGACAACTTTCTTTTTTGATGGAAAAACAAGGCAAATCATACCAAACAATTCAAGGCATACTTGGTGGCAACAGGCCCTTGTTTGATGCAACATCTACAGGGACAAGTACAGATTTTGGTGCATATTTCATAGTACCATACCCGTTGGCGGAATTAATTTAAGTTGATAAATATGAGTAAAAAGTTGTACAT
>CAJKDU010000056.1 GCA_905198745.1 uncultured Prevotella sp.
ATCACAGTCGCTTACAAAATTATCGAGGGTTCTAAGGAGCGTATCCAGCTCTATCGTGGTGTGGTTATCCGCATTTCCGGCCACGGTGACAAGAAGCGCTTCACTGTTCGCAAGATGTCTGGTACTGTAGGCGTTGAGCGTATTTTCCCAATCGAATCACCCAACATCGATAGCATCGAGGTTAACAAGCGTGGTAAGGTTCGTCGTGCTAAGCTCTACTATCTCCGCAAGCTCACTGGTAAGAAGGCTCGCATCGCTGAGAAGAGAACTATCACAAAGGAATAAGCCCCAAGCTTCTTTCGAAAGAAATAAAAAGGATTCAACCTTCGGGTTGAATCCTTTTTATGTAGTATGCTCAGTCTTCGCTGTCTCCGTGCAGCGCTTTCTGAAAGCTTTCCCAATCCTGGAAACCAGCGAAGAGGGCAACCTTGTCCAAGGTTTCTTTCGATGGCTTTTCCTTTCCTTTAAGAAATCCCCACACCTTTTTCAGTGCTTGCGACTTCAGCAAGATGTTGTGCTTGCCGAAGATACGCTCAAGTTTGTCAAAGTCGGAAGATAGGTTGATTTCTTTCCCTACCTTTTTTTCCACTTCCTTGGCAAGAAGTTTCAAATCGTTCTTCATAACATATATACTTTACGTGGTGCAAAGGTAGCGTAAAAGGATGAACTACAAAATAAAAATACCTCCTTTTTGCAGTCTGGTTCTGTCCTGTTTTCCCCATTCTAAAGAAATAATGTTTCGAAGATAAAATATTTCATCAAAAAGTGCGTTATCCGTTTTAGAATATTATAACTATTATAGAATAGAAGATTATGAAGAAGTATTTAGCTGAGCTTGTAGGTACGATGGTGCTTGTACTGATGGGCTGCGGTGCAGCCGTAAGTTTGGGATGTGACAATGGTTCACCTGCTACTGTTGTGGGTACGGCTTTTGCGTTTGGCCTTGCCGTGGTGGGTATGGCCTATACCATAGGCGGCATTTCCGGATGCCACATTAATCCTGCCATTACTCTTGGTGTCTTTCTGAGTGGCCGTATGAGTGCCAAAGATGCAGCCTATTATGTGGTGTTCCAATGTCTGGGCGGTATTCTTGGCGCAGCCATCCTGTACCTGTTGACCTCTACTGCAGGGCTTGTAGGCACGGGGGCCAATGATCTTCAGGCATGTGGCGAATCTACCATAGCACCTTTGGGTGGCTTGCTCGCTGAAGTATTCTTCACCTTTGTCTTTGTGCTTGTTGTGTTGGGTGCAACCGCCAAGACCAATGGTGCTACCAATAACTTTGCCGGTCTTGCCATTGGCTTGAGTTTGGTGTTGGTACACTTGGCATGCATTCGTTACACCGGAACCTCTGTCAATCCAGCCCGTTCCATCGGTCCGGCTCTTTTCCAGGGAGGTACAGCCTTGACCAACCTTTGGATCTTCATCATTGGCCCATTAGTTGGAGGAGCCTTGGCTGCAGGTGTGTGGAAGATTATCGATCCCGTAAATAAAAAATAATGTCTAACGAACAAAAGAAAATCACGGACAGGAAATATCTTGTTCCATTTGTACTGATTACCTCACTCTTTTTCCTGTGGGGCTTTGCCCGCGCCATTTTGGATGTGCTCAACAAGCATTTCCAAAATGCGCTTCATATTACTATCACCCATTCCGCCCTCATTCAGGTCACCACTTATCTGGGCTATTTCCTCATGGCCATTCCTGCCGGCATCTTCATCAACCGCTACGGCTACCGCCGTGGTGTGGTGTTTGGCTTGTTGCTGTTCGGCTTGGGCGCTTTGGCGTTTATTCCCGGAGCTGCCATGGGCAGTTTCTATGCCTTCCTCGTTTGCCTGTTCATCATTGGGTGTGGTCTTGTCTTTTTGGAGACAGCAGCCAATCCCTATGTCACCGAACTGGGTGCTCGGGAAACGGCGACCAGCCGTCTCAACCTTTCGCAGTCGTTCAACGGGTTGGGCGGCATTTTCGCCACTCTCTGCATAGGCCAGTTCCTTTTCAATGATACCGAAAAAGGTGGCAACGTGGTGGTTCCCTATGCCATTCTTGGAGTGCTTGTGCTGCTCATAGCCCTTGTCTTTTCGCGTGTGGAACTGCCTGAAATCAAGCACGAACAGACTGTAGAAGACCAGGCCGGCGGATCCAACATAGGCAAACTCTTTGCCCACCACAAGATGTTCGTCTTCGGCCTCTTTGCTCTCCTGAGTTATGAAGTGGCTGAAATCTCCATCAATTCCTATTTCATCAACTTCGTGACCGGCATGAACTGGATGGGTGACCGAGCCGCTTCCATTGCCCTCACCTGTGCTTTGGCGTTTTTCATGGTAGGTCGTTTCCTTGGTTCATGGATCATGCGCAGCGTCAAGGCCACTACCATGTTGCTCATCTGTGCCGTTGGCTGTGTGGCTTGCAATGTGTTGGTGCTGATGAATCTGGGCGAGGTGTCGCTGGTGGCTCTTCTGCTCAACTACGTGTTCGAGGCCATCATGTTCCCCACCATCTTCTCTATTGCCCTCACCGGTTTGGGCAATCTCACCAAGAGTGCTTCCTCGTTGCTGATGATGACTCCTATCGGAGGATGCGGATTCCTCTTGATGGGTATTATTGCCGACCAGACGCATGTGGTGATGCCGTTTGTGGTGCCGCTGTTGGGCTTTGTTGTTGTGCTTGCCTATGCCGTGAGAGAGTTCCGGTTAGCTAAGTAGAACAGACGTAGATAGAATTAAAAGAACTTCCCTTACGGGCAGACAAAGAAGACACATTCCAGTCTTCTTGTCTGCCCGTTTTTTGTTTTCAGCCCTTCTATATATGCATTTTTTTGTACGTATATGAAAAATTGTGGATATATTTACCACTTATTCTATCTTACATTAACTAACTTTGCAACCAAACAAAACCAATAATCCGAAAAATGAACAAGAGAATCTTACTGCTGTTGTCAGTAGCGCTTCTTGCCGTGACTTCTTTTGCGGCCAAGCGCGAGAAACTGAATTTCAATTCCCGTTGGCTTCTCCAAGTCGGCGATGTTAAGGGCGCTGAAGCTCCCGAATATGGCGATGCCTCGTGGCAACGTGTCACTCTGCCTCGTGCTTTCAATGAGAGCGAGGCCTTCCGTGTTGCCATTGAGAACCTCACCGACACGGTGATGTGGTATCGCAAGCATTTCACGGTCAGCGATGTGAAAAACCGCAAATATTTCGTTGAATTCGAAGGCGTGCGCTTCGCTGCCGACTTCTATCTCAACGGCCATAAACTCGGCATCTCCGAGAATGGAGTCATGGCGAGCGGCTTCGACCTTACGCCTTTCATCAAGGAAGGCGACAATGTCATGGCCGTGCGTGTGGACAACAGTTGGACCTACCGTGAGCGTTCCACCGGTTCCACCTACCAGTGGAACCACAAGAACTTCAACGCCAACTATGGCGGTATTCCCAAGAACGTGTTCCTGCATGTCTGCGACAATGTTTACCAGACGCTTCCTCTCTACAGCTCGCTCCATACCACGGGCGTGTATGTATATGGATCTGATTTCGACGTGAAAGCCAAGACCATGACTCTTAATGTGGAATCAGAGGTACGCAACGACAGCCGGTCGTCTGCCACCTACTGCCTGCACGTAAGTGTGGCCAATGCCGAGGGCAAGACCGTGGCAGAGTTCGAGGGCAAGCCGTTCACCGTTGGAGCCTCACAGACCGTGAAGGCCGTGGCAGCAGCCCCTATGAGCGGCATGCACTTCTGGAGTTGGGGCTATGGCTATCTCTACACCGTCACCACTTCACTCAAGTCGGCTGCCGGCAATCTTTCCGACGAGGTGGCTGTTCGCACCGGTTTCCGCAAGACCCGCTTCGGCGAAGGCAAGATTTGGCTCAACGACCGGGTGCTCATGGTGCATGGCTATGCCCAGCGCACCAGCAACGAGTGGCCTGCTGTGGGCATGAGTGTGCCCGCTTGGCTGAGCGACTACAGCAATGACCTCATGGTCAAGAGTGGTGGCAACCTGGTTCGCTGGATGCATGTGGCACCTTGGAAACAGGATGTGGAGTCGTGCGACCGTGTGGGACTCATCCAGGCCATGCCTGCCGGCGATGCCGAAAAAGACATCGACGGCCGTCGATGGGAGCAGCGTGTGCTCCTCATGCGCGATGCCATCATCTATAACCGCAACAACCCGAGCATCCTCTTCTATGAGTGCGGCAACAAGGGAGTCAGCCTTGAGCATTTTCTCGAAATGAAGAAAATCCGCGACCAGTACGACCCCAATGGAGGCAGAGCCATCGGCTCCCGCGAGATGCTTGCCGTGCCCGAGGCTGAATACGGCGGCGAGATGCTCTATGTCAACAAGAGCAAGGCACATCCGTTGTGGATGATGGAATATTGCCGCGACGAGGGACTGCGCAAGAACTGGGATTCCTGGAGCTATCCTTATCACCCTGAGGGCGATGGTCCTCTCTATCGTGGCAAACCGGCTCCTGAATACAACCACAATATGGACGAGTTTGCCGTGCAGATGGTGCGTGCCTGGTACGACTACTATCTCGAGCGTCCCGGCACGGGCAAGCGCGTCAACAGTGGCGGTACCAAGATTGTGTTCAGCGACACCAACACCCATTTCCGCGGCTCTGTCAGCTATCGCACCAGTGGCGTCACCGACGCCATGCGCATACCCAAGGATGCCTTCTTCGCTCACCAGGTGATGTGGGACGGATGGGTTACACCCGAACAGGACCATACCTATATTGTGGGTCATTGGAACTACAAGTCTGGCACCGTGAAGCCCGTTTATGTGGTTTCCACTGGCGACCGCGTGGATTTGTTGCTCAACGGCAAGCCTGTCGGCACTGCCAAGCGTGACTATCAGTATCTCTTCACCTTCGACAGCATAGCCTGGCAACCCGGTCGCCTTGAGGCTGTCAGCTATCGTGATGGTCGTGAGGTGAGCCGTTACGCCCTCGAAACGGCAGGAAAACCAGACCATATCAAACTCACCACTATACAGAATCCCGAAGGCTTCAAGGCCGACGGCGCCGACTTGGCCATGGTTCAGGTGGAGGTAGTCGACATGCAGGGCCGTCGCTGTCCGCTCGACAACCGCGACATCCGCTTCAACATGTATGGCGAAGGTGAGTGGCTGGGTGGCATAGCCGTGTCGAAGACCGATTATGACTATAGCAAGCAGACCTTGAAGATAGACACCCGCACACCTTCCGACCGTCCCTTACTCCTTGACCATAGCGGCAACTACATCAATAGTCTGGTGCTTCCGGTGGAGTGTGGCGTGAACCGCATCCTCGTGCGCAGCACCGTCAACCCCGGCGACATCACCCTCTGTGCCTTTGCCGACAGCGTGAAGGCTGCCGTAACCACCCTCACCACCCAAGCTGTGGATGCCGACCGCTACTTGCCTCAGTACACACTTCCCTGCCGTCTTGACCGTGGCGAGACCCCACTCACACCTTCCTATAAGGATGTGCGTCAGACCATCGACATCCGCAGTGCAGTGGCTGGGTCAGGCTCTGAGACAGTAGCCAATAGCTATGACGACAATGAAGCCTCGGAGTGGAAGAGCGACGGCAAGAAGGAAAATGCGTGGATAACCTATCGCTTGGCAGGCAAACAGCGTGTGGACGAAATTGCCATCAAACTCACTGGCTGGCGCAACAAGATTTATCCGCTGCAGGTTTTTGCCGGCAAGAAGAAGGTCTGGGAAGGTCTCACTTATCCCACTCTCGGCTATGTGCATATCTATATTGACAAACCCGTGGCAGCTTCCGAACTCACTGTCAAGATGGTGGCACCATCGCGCGACAGCAGCAAGTTTGGCGACGTGAAAGAGCTGGCCGGTGGCAAGGCCAACGAACTGGACCGCTTCATCAGTGCCAAGGGCAAGGTGGAACTCCGTATCGTGGAAATTGATTTGTTGAAGAAGAAATAGAAATGAAAAAGAGCGGGATTGACGGGAAAAAGCCAGTCAATCCCGTTTCTTTATTTAAAAACTGCAAAAAAGTTTGCAAGTGTCAAACAAAGTGTGTATCTTTGCACCGCTTTTGAACAAGAAGCCAATTGTTCGGGATGTAGCGCAGTTGGTTAGCGCACGCGTCTGGGGGGCGTGAGGTCGCTGGTTCGAGTCCAGTCATCCCGACATGAATGTGGATAAATTCACTGAAAGGTGAGTCTATCTACATTCTTTTTTTTTATGCCTCCGTGATGCGCTTCATCGGTCCTGTGGTGTGCACCCGCTGCTTTGCGTTTCAATACTGGGTGAGTAGCCACCCGCTAATGGCAGGTTTACGTTCCGTCCCCCGGCTTGGGCAATGAGTGCCCAAACAGTAGACCGGATTTTGGGCACTCCGCTTAACATTTTTAAGCAATAGGCTTCGGTGTGATATAGTGATAGATAAAAACCTATCTATCACTATGTATAACATGCACACTGTCAATGAAAAAGTGTTGGAAAATGCGTAAAAAGTGATAGGTGATAGATTTTTTGAATATTTGTGTCTACGCGTGCGCGCGCGTAGTGCGCCGTGTATAGGCTGTTTGCCGGTTGATGCGTAGGCTTCGTGAAAGCCCATAGCCCATGTTGGGAAATGTGCGGATACCTGTCTTTCGTCTTTTACTCTTTGCATGAGGTTCGCATTTGTCAGTCGAGCTGCAGGCCTTCTGTGGGGGACAAGTTTGCATTGTCAAACAAAATAGTGACGTTCACACTCTTTCCCTTTCAGATATTATTCGTATATTTGTGGCCATCATAAGAATCTGACAAAACCTTTAAGCAAAATAAGTAATGGGAAATTGGGATAAATTTAACGTTCGCAAGTCCTTTGGTGCAAGAATCACTTTGATTGTCTTGTTCACTGCGCTTGTTGTCTTTGTCGGTTCCTTCGGCACAGGCCTTTTGTTTGCAGAGCGTCAGATGCTTGCCGATGGGCATGACAAGGCCAATCTGGAACTCGACAAGGCGGTGTTGTATGTCAACACTGAAATGGAAAACGTGGAGGTGGCCGGCAAGAACTTTGTCAACGCCATACCTTCCCGCTATGCCCTTTCGCCCGATTCCCTCTTCTCCCTTTTCGAACATTTCCTCAGTTGCAACCCCGATGTGCAGGGGGTAGCCATAGGTTTTGAACCCTGGGTCTACAAGGGCTACAAGCGTGGCTTTGCCCCCTATGTGATGAAGCGTAATGGGGGCTACGCCCGTCGTCTTCTGGGCGATGTGGACGATTTCTACCGCAAAGATTGGTATCAAACCACCCGTAAGGGCGACACCTGCCGTTGGTCGAATCCCTTTTTCGAAGTCAACGGTTCCGTCATTTGCAGCTATTGCATACCCCTTCACGATGCACAAGGCCACTTCATGGGTGTGTTGGCAGTCGACCTGTCGCTCGCTCAGTTCACCGAGCATCTGCAGAAAGTGAAACCCTATCCCAACTCTTTCCTCACCGTGATGGACCGTCATCTCAACTTTGTGGTCCATCCCGACATCTCGCTGATTCTCCGCGGCAATCCCCAGAAGATTATAGACCAGAGTCGTTTTGAGGTCAACGAGACCATTTTTGTAGACATCCGCAACCGTGTCCGCGGCATAGGGGCTTTCGGCGAAAAAGGCAAGAATAAATTCCTCTACTATGCTCCGGTGAAGCGTTGCGACTGGACCATCACCCTTGAATGCTCCCAATCCGACATCCTGGCTGGTGTGACGGCCATTCGTCGGCAGATGATAGTCGTCTCCCTGTTGGCCATTCTCCTGCTCAGCGTTCTTCTTCCGCTGCTCATGTCGCCCATGCTGAGGCCCATCCATCTTTATGCGCGAGCGGCACGGCGCATTGCCGAGGGCAACTTCCACACGGTGTTGCCCCGCATGAAGTGGCACAACGAACTATGGCGGCTCGGCCAGTCGCTCGACCATATGCAGCATTCACTCGACCATTATGTGAAAGACCTTGAGAAGAATGTCAAGGAGCGCAGCCGCATTGAGAGCGAGCTTACCATAGCCAGTCGCATCCAGATGTCGATGATACCCAAGATTTTCCCGCCTTATCCCGACCGCGACGACATAGACCTCTACGGACTTCTCATCCCTGCCAAGGCGGTGGGAGGCGACCTGTTCGACTTCTTTATGCGCGACGAGAAACTCTTTCTCTGCATCGGCGACGTTTCAGGTAAGGGGGTGCCTGCCTCGCTGGTGATGGCTGTCACCCGAAGTCTGGTGCGCATCGTGGCTGCCAAGGAGAGCCACCCTGGACGGATTGTCACCTCCATCAATCACTCTATGGCCGACACGAACGACTCCAACATGTTCGTCACGCTGTTTGTCGGTGTGCTCGACCTGCCCACGGGCCGCTTCCGCTATTGCAATGCCGGGCACAATGCCCCTGTAGTGACCCACGTGGACCAGGGCGGCAAGGCCAACAGACTGCCCGTGGAGTCCAACTTGCCTGTGGCCATTCTCCAGGATATGAAGTATGAGGAACAGGAGGTCGTCATCCAACCCGGCACCACCATTTTCCTCTACACAGACGGAGTAACCGAGGCGGAAGACGAACAACAGAATCTATATGGCGAACAGCGGCTTGATGCCGCCCTTGCCCAAGTCACCGCTCTCGGTGCCCAGCAACAGGTGGAACACGTGCTCGACGACGTGCACCGTTTCTCCGGTTCCGCTCCACAGAGCGACGACCTCACCATGCTTGCCTTCCAGTACAAGCGCATCAGCCGTGACAACAAGCTCTACAAGAAACTCACCCTTCGCAATGATGTGCACGACGTGCATAAGATAGAAGGCCTCATTGACGACCTGGTGGGCGAGACCGGCATAGAAGCATCGCTTGCCACCAACCTGAACCTTGCCCTTGAAGAAGCCGTTGTCAACGTGATGAACTATGCCTATCCTAAGGGCACTACAGGCTCCGTGCAACTGGAGGCCATGCTTGCTGCCGACACGCTGAACTTTGTCATCACCGACAGCGGTACGCCCTTCGACCCTACCTCGGTGGAAGATGCCGATGTAACGCTGGGCGTGGAGGACCGCCCTGTTGGCGGACTGGGCATCTTCCTGGTACGCCAGATTATGGACACGGTGAACTACGAGCGTGTGGATGGGCACAACATACTTACCCTCAGCAAGAAAATAGAAAAGACAACATAAAATTTCTAAGCAATGGAAAACAAAGAACATTTCGTTATTACCATCAACCGTGAACTCGGCTCTGGTGGTTGCACTATTGGAAAACTCTTGGCTGAACGGTTGGGAGTGAAATATTACGACAAGGCACTGGTTCATGAACTGACCAGTGAGTTCAACCTCACCGAAGAGGAACTGGAACGCGTCAAGGCTAAGAAACAAAACTGGTGGAGCGATTTCTGCCAAAGCTATAACCAGCGCTACGACATCAACCTGCGCAAGGATCCTTCGCCCAAAGCCGTTACCACAGAGGCAGTGTTCCATGTGGAGTCACGATTGCTCAAGGGCTTGGCCAGCAAGGAGTCGTGTGTGGTGATGGGACGCTCGGGTTTCTACATCTTCCGCGACACTCCCGGTGCCTTGCGTGTGCTCATTCTTTGCAATGACATGCAGAAGCGCGTGGACCGCGTGGTGCGCCGCAAACATCTCATTGAGGAAGAAGCCAAGGCTGCCATTGCCGAGGTGGACCGTACGCGTGAGACCTACACCAAACGCTTTTCAGGCACTTCGCGCTATGATGCGAGAAACTATGACCTCGTCATCAACACTGCCGACATGACTGAAGAGCAAGCAGCTGATATCATCATCAAGGCTTTGGGATAAGCCAAGCCTGAAAGTGCATACAGAGAGAGAGCATGGCAGAAACTGTCAACATAGCAGACTTTGAGGGAATATACAAGGATTTGTTTGGGGATTCATGGTTACAGATATGGCTTGTGCATCAGTTATGTCGTTAAATGCTGCAACGCTTGATGGCGGAAAGGAAATCGTAACCTTGGCAGCAAAGGAAAAATTGGCAGAGGATCTTGTTAATATTGCAGAAGATGTAAATTTTGCCGTGAATGGCAATACCGTATACACCGGTTTTGTTGCACAGGGTTCAGCATTGACTTGTAAGGCTTCCGATAAGGAAGAAACTCTTTCGTTCTCTTATAAGGACGAAGCACAGGAGCGTGCCTTTATCATTACAAAAGTTGATGAAGCAGATAATGCAACAATAAAAGTTTTCAATGCACCTGCTTCTGTATCTACTTCTTGGAACTTTATGGACCAAATGGTTTGCAAGAACGGCAATCTGTATGTGGCAGGAACATTTAATGAGCCTAATCCATTCGACAATACGGTGCTTCACAAGACCAATTGTGATATCTATGTAGCGTCTTTGAATGCTGATGATTTGAGTAAGAACTGGGTTGCTGCGAGCGGCTTTGATGAGGGTGAAACCAATAAAACTGCCGAGATGGTGAGTGGTTTGGCTGTGAACGGCGACAATATCATTGTCACAGGATGGGCCGAAACTACTGCAGATCATGTGATTGCCACTCTTCTTACATTCGTGGTTGACAAAGACAGAAAGATGACAAGGGGTGAAGAAACGCTTGTAACAGCCATGGCCACCAACGGAACAACAGTGCTGACAGGGAGCGATAAGGATGGTGCCTATACATATACTTATTATACGGATATGCCGGAAACAGGCATCAAGCAACTTGTAAAGGCCGAGGGAATCAGTCGTAATGGAGATGTTATTTCATTTGAAAAGACTTCCGACATTAGTGTATACAATGTGAGTGGTGTACTTGTCAAGACCGAGAAAAATGCGTCAAGCGTTTCCTTGGCAGAACTCGCCGCTGGTGTTTACGTGGTGAAAGCTGGTAGCGTGAGCGTAAAGGTTGCCAAATAGAAAGTAGCCAACAAGATATATATCGTCAACAAGCAATCCCACTATAGTTCAGCTTCGGGCTGTCTATAGTGGGATTCTTGTGTTCTTGCGACAAGGAAATGCCGATACATCGGCTC
>CAJKDU010000057.1 GCA_905198745.1 uncultured Prevotella sp.
TCACTTTATTTGATGAATTTTAATAACCATGCGATTTTATCGCATCAGTACTATTCGTGCATCATGATTTTCACTCTCTTCATGCTACCCTTTCCGCTGACGATGGCTGTCTGTGGTTTCATTCCGATGAAGGTGAAGTGGAGCTCATTGTTGGAACCTTCGGGCACCACTATGGTGAATTGTCCGTTGATGTCGGTGGTCATGCTCATCTTGCTCTTGGCGGATGTGACGGTCACGCCCGGCAGAGGCGAGTTTTTCTCGTCGACTATGGTGCCCTCAATGCGCATCTTGCCAGCTGCAACGGTTCCTTTTTGTGCTGCGGCACCGCTCTTCTAGAATACGGTAATGCTGTTGTTGCTTACCGAGAAACCCAACTGAGTGTTCTCGAGCACTGCGGTCACCGCCTCTGAGGCAGTCACGTTTTTGAGAGATTTCGATACTTTGATTCTTCCCACATCCTCGTAGGCAAACCCTACGTAGACACCGGATTTCTCACTGATGGTTTTGAGTACATTGGCTAACTGCTCATTGCTGAACGTGGCGCTGAACCTTTTTAGACTCTGTGCCAGAGAGATGCCAGTAGACAAAAATAGGCATACAAGAAGTATGGCTATGCGCTTTACTCTTTCTCTTTTTATGTAAAAATTGTTAAAACTGATTAATCATATATATACTTAGACGTAGTTGGGGAGAAATCGGGTATGGTTTGATAGGAAAAAGTGAAAAAAGTGCGACTTTTTTAAGAATTCAGCATTGAAATCGTAGCTTATGTGTAGTGTTGTGCTCAAGGTAAGCTTTCAAAGTGTATCAGCCATAGTGATGAAACTCATGTCATAAGTTGACTTGTTGACAGTGGGTGAGTAACAGACCGTTAACGGCAGGTTTACGCCACAGCCCACAACTTGGGCAATCGATGCCCACGGCCTGGGCAATGAGTGCCCAAACTGAGGGACGGATTTTGGGCACTCTGCTTAAAATCGTTAAAAGGGAGACCCGCCCTTCGGTGAAATGACCCTAGACAGGTTGGGCGTAGTCTGTCAGTCGATGATGATTTGCCCGTTTTTCAATGTGAAGCGGGCCTTGTTGAGGCTGTTGACCATCTGCAGCACCTCTTCAAGTGAGGAGTGTCGGCTGGCTGTGAGGAAGATACGGCTGGCTGTGAGGCGTGGATTGTTGAAAATGACGCTCACGTTGTACCAGCGACCCAGTTCCTGCGCTATGTCCCATAGGGTAGTGTTGTCGAAATAGAAGTTGCCGTCTTTCCATGCGCAAAACAAGTTGGTGTCTACCGTTCTCACCGCCAAGTCGCTGCTTCGGGTGAGCATGGCGTTTTCACCGGGGGCCATCTGTGTGCAAGTTTTGCCGGGCAGTGAACAAACTTGCACGCAGCCCTTGACGAGGGTGACGCACTGGCTGTTGTGATAGTCGGTATTCACGTCGAACTCGGTGCCGAGCACGCGGGTGGTCATTTTGTCTGTTTTCACGATGAAAGGATGGTTGGCGTCATGGCTCACCTTGAAGTATGCCTCGCCGTCTATGGTAACCTCCCGGTTTTTCCCGGTGAACCGGTCGGGGAAAGTGAGCTTGCTGTTGGCGTTAAGCCACACGGTGGTGCCATCGGTAAGCTGTATTTCTGCTGTGCGACCCGAAGGTGTGGTGAGTGTGCGTAGCACGATTGGGGCTTCGGCTTTATTGGGCTTGAAAGCCAATTTTTCCTGATGCAGCACATGTCGGGTGCCGTCGTCTCCGGCGATGGTGATATCTTGCAGTTGAGAAGGTCTTGCCTCGTATGCCACGAGTCCCGACACGGAATGGCGTGGCGAAGTTTCTCGTTCAGGCATGGTGTGCTTGAACAGGGTGAAGACCATCAGGGCCACTGCCGCCACCGAAATGATGGCTATGGCTATAGTGCGAAGTGAAGTGGTGTGAGCCGTAATGTGCTTGTTCTTGAAAGTCTCCAGTTCGGCGTCTACATCAATGGCTGGCATTTCCCTGCGGGCGAAGTAGTCGTTGAGCATCACCTCTTCCCGTTCCAGCTTTTCTCGTTCCAAGTCAGTAAGTGTTTCTTTGTTCATGTTCTTGCACGCTTGTCTAATAGTAGGACGAACAATCATTCCAAATAGGTGTCCTTTTCGCCTTTATAAAGGTTTCTTAATATCTTGAGGGCTTTACTTATATGTTTTTTAACAGTATTCGGGCTAATGCCGAGGGCTTCTGCGGCTTCGCTGTATTTCATTCTTCTGAGGTAGCACATTTCAAGGATTTGGTCTGTGGGTGGCGTCAGCTGGCTGAGCATCTGCTCGACAAGCCTATCTTGTGCCATTTCTTCCGAATAGTCAGCGTAGTAGACGGTGGCTTGCCGGATATATTCGCTGCTGTAACTCTTGTGGCGTTCGTCGCCGCGCATGGTGTCGACCACCCTGTTGCGTACAGATGCGAAAAGATAAGATTTGATACTGAACGTTTCTGCCTCGTTGATGTGGTTCCACAACATGAGAAACACGTCTTCAAGAATGTCCTTGCAGGCATCCGAGTCGCGGAGCATATTGAAGGCAAAACAGTACAACCGCTTGTAATATTCCTTATAGATGCGGTCGAACCATTCTTGTTGTGATTTGACTTGTCTTGTTGTGATTTGACTTGTAGTCATGCGCCGGATGCTTGCTTTTAAAATAAAGTGAAATGCGGTGCTTGGGAATGAAAGCACCGCATTTCGATAGGATAATGATGCTATGATTTTAATAGGCGAAGAGCGGATAGTTCTTCATGGTGTCGTTCACGTGCTGGCGCACGCTGGCAATCACCTGCTCGTCTTCGGGAGCGTTGAGCACTTCCTCGATGAGTTCGGCGATGAGCACCATCAGGTCTTCCTTGGCACCGCGGGTTGTGATGGCAGGAGTGCCGAGACGGATGCCGGAAGTCTGGAAGGCACTGCGTGTGTCGAAAGGCACCATGTTCTTGTTGCAGGTGATGTCTGCTGCAACGAGAGCTTTCTCGGCTACCTTTCCGGTAAGGTCAGGATATTTTGTGCGCAGGTCCACGAGCATGGAGTGATTGTCCGTGCCACCGCTCACAATGTCGAAGCCACGCTTCATCAGTTCATCGGCAAGCACGGCTGCGTTTTTCTTCACCTGCAGGGCATACTCCTTGAACTCCGGCTGCAATGCCTCTTCGAAAGCCACGGCCTTGGCGGCGATGACATGCTCGAGTGGTCCACCTTGCTGTCCGGGGAACACGGCGCTGTTGAGCAACTGGCTCATCATCTTCACCACGCCCTTGGGTGTCTTCAGTCCCCATGGGTTTTCGAAGTCTTTTCCCATCAGGATGACACCGCCGCGTGGACCGCGCAGGCTCTTGTGGGTGGTGGTGGTGACAATGTGGGCATATTTCACAGGGTTCTTCAGTAGGCCTGCTGCGATGAGTCCTGCCGGATGGGCCATGTCTATCATGAGCAGGGCACCCACCTCGTCGGCAAGTTTGCGCATGCGTTCGTAGTCCCATTCGCGGCTATAGGCGGAACCGCCGCCGATGATGAGTTTCGGTTTGCACTCACGGGCCAACTGTTCCATCTCGTCGTAGTCCACGCGGCCGGTTTCCTTGTTCAGGTGATAGGCTACGGGATTGTAGAGAATGCCGCTGGTGTTGACGTGACTTCCATGGCTCAAGTGGCCGCCCATCGAGAGATCAAGTCCCATGAACGTGTCGCCGGGTTTCAGTACGGCGAGCAGCACGGCTGCGTTGGCTTGCGCCCCACTATGGGGCTGCACGTTGGCAAATTCGGCGTCGAAGAGTTTGCAGACGCGCTCTATGGCGAGGGTTTCAATCTGGTCTACCACTTCACAGCCGCCGTAATAGCGTTTGCCGGGCAATCCTTCGGCATACTTGTTGGTGCAGTAGGAACCCATGGCCTGCATGACTTCATCACTGACAAAGTTCTCGGAAGCAATCAGTTCCATGCCCTTGAGCTGGCGATGGTGCTCTTTTTCGATAAGGTCGAAAATCACTTGATCTCTTTTCATTTTTCTATAAACTTGTTTATTGGGTTATTTGGAGTTGCTTTTTCTTTCGGCTTGCCTCTTTCCTGCTTTGCCGTGTCTTGTTTGTCCATCATGGGGAAGCAATGGGGAAACGGCAAGTGCTAAGGCAGTCAGAGAAGTTCCACTTTGCTGATTTCCTGCTCGGTGTCGCAATAGCGGCACTTGAGGATGCCGTGCGCCTTGTCCACAGCGTTGAACACAGTCTGCATAGGCTCGTTGTTTGTGATGCACTTGGGATTAGTGCACCGGATGATGCCACGCAGTTCATCGGGCGTTTCCACGGTTTTCTTCTCCACCACCACATAGTCGCGGATGATGTTGAGCACCACTTTGGGAGCCACTACTGAAAGTTGGGAAATCTCCTCGTCGGTGAAAAACTTGTCCGATACTTTGATGATACCCTTGCGTTCCATGCGCTTGGATGGGTAATAATTGCCGATGGTTACGGGGGTGGTGAGCTTGTCAAGGTGCAGGATGTTGACCACCTTGTAGGTCTTGTCTGAGGGAATATGGTCGATGACGGTACCGTTCTCGATGGCGGTGACCAGTCGTTCTTTCTTGTTGTGTTCCATAATAGTTAGTCAATGATTGTCTTGTCGTTTCTGATTTCGTCGAGCGTAATGCCGAGCACGTGGCAGAAAATGGCCTCGCGGGCATAGAGTCCGTTTTGTGCTTGCTGAATGTAGTAAGCGTGTGGATCGTCGTCCACGTCGTATGCAATCTCGTTTACCCGTGGCAGAGGATGCATGATCTTCATGTTGGGCTTGGCGAGAGAGAGCATTTCGCGTTTGAGTATGTACACGTTTTTCACGCGTTCATATTCCATCAGGTCGGAGAAACGCTCCTTTTGCACACGGGTCATATAGAGAATATCGGCATCCGCAATGACCTTTTCGTTGAATGCCGTGTGCTCCTGATACTTGATGCCATGCTCTTTGCAGTAGAGCTTATACTCCTGTGGAATGGCGAGTTCCTTAGGTGCGATGAAATGGAAAGTGGGGTTGAAATGGCGCATGGCCATAATGAGGGAGTGGACGGTGCGGCCGTATTTGAGATCGCCCACCAGATAAATGTTCAGGTTCTCAAGCGTACCTTGGGTCTTGTAGATGGAATGAAGGTCGAGCAGGCACTGGGATGGATGCTGGTGGGCACCGTCGCCAGCGTTGATAATGGGCACGGGGGCTACTTCGCTGGCGTATTGTGCGGCACCTTCAATGTAGTGCCGCATGGTGATGACGTCGGCATAGTTGGAAACCATTAGGATGGTGTCTTTCAAGGTCTCGCCCTTGGAAACGCTTGAAACTTTCGCGTCGGTGAATCCGATAACCTTGGCGCCAAGACGGTTGGCAGCGGTTTCAAAACTCAGGCGCGTTCTTGTGGACGGCTCGTAGAAGAGTGTAGCCACAATCTTGCCCTTCAATAGTTCCCGATTAGGGTGTTTTTCAAACTCCTGTGCCATCTCGATGAGGTGCAGAATCATCTCTTTCGAGAGGTCAGCGATGGTCACGAAATCATGCTTTTTCATTGATGTGTGAGTCTATTAGTGTTGAATTCGCCCGCTAAGTTACGCATAATTTTCAAATTAGGGGCGATAATTGAAAAGAATGTTGTAATTTTGTCGCAAATTGACTGACATGAGAAAGAAGTTCATACATTTCCTTTGGGGAGCACTTGGGGGTACGTTCCTTGTCGTTTTGGTGTGTTTCATAGCCATTTGGAACGGATGGATAGGCTATATGCCCCCAGTGGAAGACTTGCAGAATCCCATCAACAGATATGCTTCGCAGATATATTCTTCTGACGGCAAGGTGCTCGGCACGTGGAATCTGAACAAGGAAAACCGCATCCTTGTCACCTACGATAAATTGTCACCTCACCTTGTTGACGCCCTCGTGGCTACAGAAGACGAACGCTTCTATGAGCACTCGGGTATAGATTTCATTGCCCTTACCCGTGCCATCGTGAAGCGCGGACTCCTTGGGCAGGCGTCTGCCGGTGGCGGTTCGACCATCACCCAGCAGCTCGCCAAGCAGCTCTACACCAAGCATCCTGCTCAGAACACCCTGGAGCGTTTGCTGCAAAAACCCATAGAGTGGGTGATAGCCGTAAAGCTGGAGCGTAATTACACCAAGGAGGAAATCATTACGATGTATCTCAACTATTTCGATTTCCTTCACAATGCAGTAGGCATCAAGACCGCGGCCAACACCTATTTTAATAAAGAGCCTATTGACCTGACTGTGGACGAGGCTGCCATGTTGATAGGCTTGTGCAAGAATCCGTCGCTCTTCAACCCCGTGCGCTATCCGGAACGTGCCACGGAGCGTCGCAACGTGGTGCTCTCGCAGATGCAGAAGGCTGGCTATCTGTCGGCTTCGGAATATCGCTCGCATGCCGCAGAGCCATTGGTGCTCAATTTCCATCGCACGGACCACAAGGACGGCTCGGCTACATATCTCAGAGAGTTTTTGCGCCGCTACATGATGGCCGAGATGCCTAACCGCAGCGATTACCCGGCTTGGAGCAAGAACCAGTATGTCATCGACTCCATTGCTTGGCAGACTGATCCTCTCTATGGGTGGTGTAACAAGAATACCAAGAAGGATGGTTCGCATTATAATGTGTATACTGACGGACTGAAGATATTCACCACCATCAATTCACGTATGCAGCGCTATGCCGAAGAGGCTGTCTATGGTCATGTGGCAAGATTCCTTCAACCGGAATTCAACAAGGAGAACCGGCACAAGCCCAATGCACCTTTCACCGACCAACTCACGGCACAACAGGTGCGGTCCATCCTGAACCGCTCCATGCAGCAGAGCGACCGCTATCGTGCCATGAAGGCGCAGGGTGCCTCGAACGAGGAAATACGCCAGGCCTTCCGTACGCCTGTTGACATGACCATTTTCACCTATCATGGAGATATAGACACCTTGATGACCCCCATGGATTCAATACGCTACTACAAGTCATTCCTCCGATCGGGTTTTATGAGCATGGATCCCAAGACGGGAGCGGTGAAAGCTTATGTGGGCGGACTCGATTTCGAACATTTCCAGTATGATATGGTGACAGGAGGTCGTCGACAGGTAGGTTCCACCATTAAGCCTTTCCTCTACTCACTGGCCATGGAAAATGGCTTCTCTCCCTGTGACAAAGCTCCCAACGCCCAACGCACCTATATGGTGGCTGGTCAGCCGTGGACTCCACGCAATGCCAGTCATGCCCGTGCAGGGCAGATGGTGACCCTTAAGTGGGGACTTGCGCAGTCGAGCAACTGGGTTTCAGCTTATCTGATGAGCAAACTCAATCCACAGGCCTTTGTCCAGTTGCTCCATGAATTCGGCATCTACAATCCAGACATCCATCCTTCCATGGCGCTTTGTTTGGGACCTTGTGAGGTGAGTGTGGCTGAAATGGTGAGTGCTTATACTACATTTGCCAACAACGGCATACGTTGTGCGCCTATATTCGTGAGCAAGATTGAAGACAATGAAGGCAATGTGATTGCCACATTCAATCCCCGTATGAACGAAGTTATCAGCGAAGAATCTGCTCAGAAAATGCTGGTTCTTCTCAAGGGCGTGGTTGATGGCGGTACAGCCGGACGCTTACGCCACAAATATAATTTCGAGGGAGAGATTGGCGGCAAGACAGGTACGACTAACCGCAATAGCGATGCTTGGTTTATGGGCTTCACCCCCCAGTTGGTCAGTGGCTGTTGGGTGGGTGGCGAAGACCGCGACATCCACTTCGACTCCATACGAATGGGGCAAGGTGCTACGGCAGCACTTCCTATCTGGGCCTATTACATGAAGAAGGTATACCGTGACAAGACTTTGGGTTATGATCCCAATGCTAAGTTCGACCTGCCTGAAGATTTTGACCCATGTGCCTATGACGAAGATGGTTTCATGGGGACAGCAGGCATAGATGAGGTGTATGAATAAGTGTAAAAGAGTGTAAAGAGCTGTTGTGTACGCACACAAATCCTTGACATGTATCAATAAAGAGGACTTTTTCATCGGAAAAAGCCCTCTTTCTCTTGCAGGGTATGCGAATAAGCATTACCTTTGCAGCGCAATTAAGAAACAAAGATTTAGGTTAGATTTGATATATATTCATGATTTAAAGTTTTGATTAGGTTATTGGTTTTAGGTAAAAAAGATTGATTGTTTAGGTTATTAGGTTATTGGTTTTAGGTAAAAGATTGATTGTTTAGGTTTCAATTAGGTAGATTAGTTAGGTAATTAGGATTGTAGTAAAAGTAAGGATAACAACATTCGACCCAAGGAAAGGCAAAGCCGTGAGGCTTTGACCTACTTACGGGAAGAAGGTCTCCGAAGAGGAGATTAAATTTGAAATAAATCAAAAGAAATAGATTTGAACTGCACTGGTAGGGTTTCCTGTCAGTGCAATTTTTTTGTTGTCCTTATTTTGCCATTTCTTTGAAATACGCTAAATTTGCGGTTGATATGAAAAGAAAGACTTTATTTTTACCTGTTATGCTTGCCTTTGTCTGTTTGATGGCTGTTTCTTGCTCACGTGGCAGAACTCAGTCGGGACGGACAGGTGGAGACACCTTGAAAATGAAATATGCTACAGGATTGACAGTAGTACGTTTTCCTCTTTATACTATAGTAAGTGTGGCCGATCCCTGGCATAAAGGAAACACTCTTCATACTTATGTATTGGTCGGTGACTCCCTACGGCATTTGCCTTCTGGACTACCTGAAGGCACCTTGGTGCGCACGCCTCTGAAGCGGTCTGTCGTGTCTACCACGGTGCATAGTCAGCTGTTTATGGATTTGGGAGCAGCCGATATGATTAGAGGTATTTGCGATTTGCAGTATGTGGGTATTCCGTTTCTTCAGAATCAAGTGAAGAGAGGCATTGTGGCAGATTGTGTCAGCAGTATGCAGCCTGATGTGGAACGTATCTTAGACCTCAAGCCAGACGCCATATTCATGTCGCCCTTTGAGAATAGTGGAGGTTACGGCAAACTCGACAAAACGGGCATTCCACTCATAGAATGTGCCGACTATATGGAACCGTCTCCTTTGGCACGCGCTGAATGGATGCGCTTCTATGGCATGCTTGTAGGGCATGAACATCAGGCTGATTCTATTTTCCGAGAGGTTGAGACCAACTATCTTCGGGTGAAAAAGACAGCGCAGACCTCACGAGTCAAGCCGCAAGTTCTCATGGATAGACGTGAAGGTGGCGTGTGGTATGTGCCAGGAGGAAAAAGTACGCTCGGACAGATGATTGCTGACGCAGGCGGACGTTATGTGTTTGCAGACGATAAAAGCAGTGGGTCTCTTGCATTGACTGTGGAGAGTGTCGTAGACAAAGCTGGTGGGGCTGATGTCTGGCTGGTGCGCTATAGTGGAGAGGAGCCATTGACGTATAAGTCATTGCTCTCCGAATTGCCTGCTTATAGACAAATCAAGGCATTCGTTCATCATCGGGTATGGGCTTGCAATTTGCAGACATCGGGCTTCTATGAACAGACACCTTTCCGGCCGGACAGACTGATTCTTGATTTCTATCATATTTTCCATCCTAACCATTCATTGAAACAAAGCACGACTTATTATCATGAACTTTCCCTTTAAGCAAATGCTGTTGCTGGTTGTCACTATTTTATTGCTCTTGGTTATCAATTTGGTCTATGGTTCTGTGCATATCCCTTTCCGACAAGTGACAGCCATTCTTGCCGGACAACCCTGTGAACGGGAAAGTTGGCGATTCATTGTCGTGGAGTCTCGTCTGCCACAGGCGGTTACAGCCTTGCTTGCGGGTGGGGCTTTGGCTGTTTGCGGTTTGCTTCTTCAAACAGCTTTCCGCAACCCTCTTGCCGATCCGTCTATTTTCGGCATCAACAGCGGAGCCGGCTTGGGAGTGGCACTGGTGATGCTTGCCTCAGGGGGCACCATTACAGCTGGCGCATGGTCTGTATCTGGTTTTATGGCGGTGATGGCAGGAGCATTCGCAGGTGCCATGGGTGTGATGGCGCTTATCTGGCTTTTTTCGACCAGGGTGAGGAGTAACATTCTGTTGCTTATCATTGGTATTATGGTGGGCTACGTGGCTTCGTCAGCCATTACTGTGCTTAACTTTTTCGCTACACAAGAGGGCGTGAAGTCCTATATGGTGTGGGGAATGGGAAATTTTGGTGGAGTGTCGCTGGAGCAGTTACCTTTGTTTTCTGTGCTTGTTGTGTCAGGCCTGGTTTGTGCCATGCTTCTGATCAAGCCACTTAACGTGTTTCTTCTTGGCGAGAGATATGCTGAAAACCTTGGCGTGAACATCGTCCGCACACGCAACATGCTGTTGGTGGTCACGGGAGTGCTCACGTCTGTGGTCACAACCTTTTGCGGGCCTGTGTCGTTCATCGGACTTGCCGTGCCTCACGTGGCACGATTGCTGCTTCGCACGGACAATCACCTCACGCTTCTTCCCTTCACGCTTTTGTGCGGCGCAGCTATGGGCTTGCTTTGTAACGCTCTCTGTGTTCTTCCCGGTGACATAGGCGTTATTCCTTTGAGTGCCGTTACCCCCATTATAGGAGCACCCGTCATTGTCTACGTCATCCTGAAAGTAAAGCATTGAAAATGAACTTTAATTGTTGAATTACTAGTGATGCGATATTAATCGCTTAACTATAGTTATATATTTGATATT
>CAJKDU010000058.1 GCA_905198745.1 uncultured Prevotella sp.
CCACAAACCGCCGTCTGTACTTCTCCGGAATACTGCTCCACACATACAGTGCCTGCGTCCCCTCGCCACCGCCGCGCCGCGCGCACGCAATGTTGCTCCGGCACACATTCTGGCGCAAGGTGCTCGCCTTGATCACGGGATCCGTCCCGCCCGTCAGCTCCGCAAATGTCACGCACAATATCTTGTTGTAGTATTCCATACTCGTTTTTCATCGTTTCTCTTTTTCACTTTTCTGTCACCGCTCCAGGTTCCCCCTGCGCTCCGCCGTTTCCACGCTCGCTCCAGGTTCCCCCCGTGCGGTGGCGTTTCTACGCCGCCGAGAGTCCCCCTGCGCTCCGCTGTTTCCAAGCTTCGCCCCGGGCTCCCCCTGTGCGATGGCGTTTCTACGCCGCCGGGAGTCCCTCCCACGGTCCCCCGTTACACGGCGGCACGGCACATCGCTTCCACTCTCTCCTGCACGGCCTTGATGTCCGTCAGCCCGGCATCCGCAATGCGTTCCACCACGTCGCCTTTCTCGTCCTTCAGCTCCAGCACACCGGTCTCCTTGTCGCCTTCCCACATCCAGCCGTTCTCGAAGTGCTGGCGCATCATGTTGTCCGCGTCATGCACCACCTCGCTCGCAGGAGCCGTCACCAGCTCGAAACCGCCACGCTGCACAGCCAGGCACCTTATCTTCCGCGCCAAGTCGCTGTTCCCCCACTGAGGGTGATAGTTCAGAGCATAGCTCACCATCGTCTTTGTCACACCGAAAGCCCTGCACAAAAAGTCGCGCTGCTCTCTCGTCACTGTTATAACCTTTTTCATAGTCAAATCGTTTTTTTCGTTAATATTCTGTTCTCGTGGAGTGTGGGGAGTCGAACTCTTCCACCCACGGCAAGGCAAACAAGTCACCCCTTGCCCGTGGCGAGGAAAACGTGTGCTTCCGCACAACACCCATGCCGCCGCTCCGTCGCTTCCCCGTTTCCGGTTCCGCTTTCCCGTTCCGCAGTCATCGCTTCCGCCATTCCCGCGTCCACGGCGCACAGCATCCGTGCCACTCCTGCGGTCTTTCCCGCCGTCATACAGGTCCGCCTACCATAATTCCTTTTTTCTCTCTCTCTTCCTTTCAATCAGCCACCATGCCACCGCCCCGTTCCGCCATCCCTCTCGTGCGTCACCGCCCTCCGTCCGTTCTCCCTTCCTCTCAAGCGTCACCATTTCCGCCCCGTTCCGCCATCCTCCGTTTCCCCCGCAGCCTTCTCCACCCTCCGTTCCTCCTCTCTTGTGCGGTGGCGTTTCCACGCCACCGGTCCCGCCATTACCAATCAGCCCAACCTCCAAAGCCATTCCTTATCCTTGGCGGTCCCGCCATATCCTGCACCCTCAGCCGTTCGCTCCAGGTTCCGACCGCCCTCCATCACCACATCGCCCTCCGTCATCGTCCGCTCGCAGCCACACACGCACCCCTCCACACCTCCTTTTATCACCCCTCGCGCATCGTTCAAAGAACATTTGAGCGTCCACTGTCATATCGTGTCGTCCATACCCTTCCAGGTCTCCTCCTCCCGATTTCCACACACCATTCTTTCTTCTTCCCGTTCATATTCTTTAATTGCCAAAATTTGTAATTCTCCCCCTTTTTCACTATCTTTGGCCGCACCTTTATCAATAAAGACGCTGCAAAGATACAATATTCTGTATTACAAACCAAATTTTTCAAATTAAATAATTCAATATTCTGTATTATGGAAGCAAAAAATGAGGTCTCCGCCCGTTTCATTCAGGCATACGAGACACTATTAAAAGATAATAAAGTAAGCGATAAACGTGATTTTGCCGCTAAGTTGGGAATAAGTGCCTCTATGGTTACGGAAATTTCAAAAGGGCGGAGCAGTGTTGGCACCTTAGCAATACAGAATATTGTATTACAATTCAATATTAATGCACATTGGCTCCTCACTGGCGAGGGCTCCATGCTCCAACCCACAGACAACAACCATGCGGTCGAGACAGCCCACCACGTCCCACAAGGCAACAGCGAGGGCATTCCCCTCATCCCCGTCTCGGCCATGGCTGGCGCATTCACAGGCGACGTATCCGTCATGGAATACGACTGCGAGCGCTATGTCATACCCGCATTCAAGGGCGCCGACTTCATGATCCGCGTCACAGGCGACTCCATGTTCCCCACATACCGCTCCGGAGACCTCGTCGCCTGCCAGCGCGTACCGCTGGCCGACCTCTTCTTCCAATGGAACAAAGTCTATGTCCTCGACACCATACAAGGACCACTCATCAAGCGCGTCAAGCGGGGATCCGACAACAACCACATCCTCATCGTCTCCGACAACCCCGACTACGAACCCTACGAGTTCACACGCGAGCAGTTCCACGGCATAGCCCTCGTCCGAGGCTTGGTGCGCATCGAATAACCACACCCCACACCCTCCGCCGCACACGACACACACACGCACACCTCCGTCGCACACGACACACACCACACCCTCCGTCGCGCACGACACACACGCACCCTCCGTCGCGCACGACACACACACCACACACCTCCGTCGCGCACGACACACACATCACACACCTCCCGTCGCGCACGCACATACATAGATATAATAGGGTAGCAGACACTGGACCCCCCGATAAACCAAGCATTCCCGACAATCCACATACGCAAAAAACACCCGAAAACACGGGATTATCCCCACCCCCTAAACACCCGAAAACGACACCAATCCTTGTTTTTGGGGAATTATACAACATCCAATCCCATGCTTTTCGTGTTAAAACTGTCACACCAAATGTCACACCAAGTTGAACATTTCGTTTTTCCATGTCACACCAAACGTCACTCCAAGTGTCACCCCAAACCCCAAAAACACCCTTTTTCACCCCTCCAGAAGCCCCCAAAAACGCAAAAACGGCTTGCACACCGTTCAAATCAGTGTTCAAGCCGTTCAAGTTCCGTTATATCAGCGTTTTAGCCGTTCAAAGCATCCCTATTTCTCGCTTTTGTCCTCTCTGCTGCCTCGTATCAGTTCTCCCTGCCTTATCATCGCCTTTTTGTTGAGTATCACCCCACCGTCAGCCAGCCCCGCATGCAGCAGCGAGCTCTTCTTTATCCCCACCTCATCCTCCGTCAAAACGCTGTATATAGCCGATATGGAGCCGAAATAATAGTTCTTCCGCCCCTCTATCAAATGCACATGTATCACCTTTGTCATATCCGTCCCTTTCCTTTCGTTTCAGTTATAGCCATTATTGCCATTTATTATCTCATTTCATCCGCAAATATACCAAATAATAACTATTTGGAAGAATACACAAGCATAAAAACAAAAAAATAAAAGGCATGACCCGCAGCCACACCCTCCCATATCAAGCAACCTCAATCATTCCCCACAAGCCCCCTCGTAGCCCTGATGTAAAGTCTCACCCCTCAAACACCATTCAAATCCGCCTCAAACGTAAAGCAAATGTAAAGCCGATGTAACGCTTCGTTTTTCCGCCCCGCATCGCCCCATCTCAATCAACTCCCTGTATACCAACACTTTCCCCGATTTTCTCCCTCACTCAACATTTACCCGTTTCGTTTTATCCCCCTTAGCTTGTTGGCATGGCGCTTTCGCCGCCCCGACACATTTCATCACGGATGACGGTTACCGTGCAGGGGTGGAGCGGACTTTTGAAAAGAAAATGAAGTTGGTGGGACAGAAATTCTACAACACCAAGTCATTGACCCCCTCGGCAGAGGAGACAGAAGCGTTGAAGTTTCTCTATGCCTACATGCCTTTGGCGGATGTGACCGACTATTCCACCGCTTTTTTCCTTGACAATGTGCGTGCCTCGTTGACGGCTCGCCGTGAGATGCCTTGGGGAAACAAGGTGCCGGAACTGCTGTTCCGCCACTTCGTTCTGCCCATGCGTGTGAATAATGAGAACCTCGACAGTGCCCGTGTGGTGTTCTATCGTGCGCTGAAGGACCGCGTTCGCGGACTGAGTATGACAGACGCCGTGCTTGAAGTCAATCACTGGTGCCATGAGCACGTCACCTATCAACCTGCCGATGCCCGCACCTCGGCTCCTCTTGCCACGATGCGCACCGCTCTTGGCCGCTGTGGAGAGGAGAGCACCTTCCTGGTGGCGGCACTGCGGTCTGTCGGCATTCCCGCCCGGCAAGTCTACACTCCCCGATGGGCGCACACGGACGACAACCATGCCTGGGTGGAAGCTTGGGCTGACGGCAAGTGGCATTTCTTGGGAGCTTGTGAGCCGGAGCCTGTTCTCGACTTGGCTTGGTTCAACGCGCCAGTGTCGCGAGCCATGCTCACCCACACCAAGGCCTTTGGCGACTATCGGGGACCCGAGGAGGTGCTCTTGCGCACGTCCAACTATACTGAAATCAATTTGATAGGCAACTATGCCAAGTCTGCCCGCATCGATTTCCATGTCGTGGATGCCAACGGAAAGCCTGTCCCGGGGGCAAGGGTGGATTTCAAGATATACAATTATGCAGAATATTGCCCGGTGGTGACCAAATATGCCGACGCGCAGGGCAAGACCTTTTTGACTGCCGGCTTGGGTGACATGATTGTCTGGGCTTCTTCGGGTGGGAGATATGGCTTTGCCAAGGTGTCTTTCGGCAAGGATAGGGTGGTGGACATCCACCTTGACCATTCGGCGAAGACGCAACCGGAGATGGAAAAACTGGCGTTCGACATTGTTCCGCCACCAGAGAAAGCCGTGATGCCGGAGGTGACGGCAGCGCAACTTGCCAACAACAAGATGCGCTTGGCACAAGAGGACTCCATTCGCAATGCCTATGTTTCCACCTTTTATAATAAGGAGACAGCAGCCAAGGCGCTTTCCGACTGCGGACTGCCTGAATTGTTGGCGCCTTGTCTGGTGAAGGCAAGGGGAAACCATGCGGTGATTCTCGATTTCCTGGTTCGGCATCGGGACAATCTCAAGCGGGCGGTGACCTTGTTGGCCACGCTCACCGACAAGGATTTGCGCGATATGCCGACGGAAATCTTGGAGGATAGCTATCTTGCTGATGGCGACCAGTTGTCGCCCCGTGTGGAGGACGAGATGATCATCCGCCCCTATAAGCAATATCTCTCCAAGGTGTTCAGCAAGAAGCAAGTGGAGGCATTCCGTGCCGATCCGTCGCTGCTCGTGGCGTGGACACGACGGAACATTCGGCTCAATCCCGACACACAGGCATTAGAAATAGCCCAAACGCCGGTTGGCGTCTGGCAGAGCCGTTTGACAGACCGCAGATCGCGCAAGATCTTCTTTGTCAGCATGGCGCGCAGCCTCAACATCGAGGCGCGTGAGGACTATGTGACCAAGAAGGTGCAATATCGCCACAACGGTGTGTGGACGGATGTCGACTTTGACGGTATCTCCCATGCGCAAGCCAGCAAGGGCACGGTGAAGATTGTCTATCAAGACAAGGGCGCGGTGGACGATCCGAAATATTATTATCATTTCACGCTGACCCGCATCAATCCCGACGGTACCACCACGCTTCTTGAGTATCCCGAGGACGGAACAACTTGGAGCAAGAATTTCAGCCAGGGCGTGGAGATGGACCCTGGTGTCTATCTGCTCACCACGGGCACCCGACTCGCCAATGGCAGTGTACTCGCCTCGTCACGCTTGTTCCAAGTGTCTCCCGATGCCACAACCACGGTTGATTTGACCATGCGCACATCGCAGACCGATGTCTGTGTCATCGGGTCGTTCAACTCTGAAAGCACATTCCGCCCTGTAGACGGCGCGACAAAGACCATTCTCTCGCAGACCGGACGCGGCTATTTTGTGGTTGGACTCATCGGAGTGGGGCAGGAACCGACCAACCACACGCTGCGGGATATCGCCAAGGTGGCGGAAGCGTTTGAGAAGTGGAACCGCCCGGTATTGCTGCTCTTTGAGAATGAGACGGAGGCACGGAAGTTCCGCAAGGAAGATTTCGCCGGACTGCCTTCCTCAGTGGTCTATGGTATCGATACCGACGGCGCTATCCGCCAGCAGATAGCCGCCAATATGAAGTTGGCCAATGCCCATCAGCTTCCCATTTTCTTCATCGCCGACACCTTCAACCGTGTCGTCTTCCTCTCACAAGGCTACACCATCGGCTTGGGAGAGCAAATGGAGAAAGTGTTGAGACAATTATAACCCTACGGGGACTTGCGTGTCTTGGCGGGCACACGGGTCCCCGTAATATTTGTTGCGTTAGGTGGAATAGGGTATTTCAGAGAGGATAATGCACGTCTTGTGGACGATATTCCACACCTATTGTATGGATTGTCCCTACTTTTGCGGAACAATTTGCAGATAACTCTAAAAGTATAACCCAATCAAACGTAACATTTATGAACAAACTGACGACTTCTTTACGTCAACTGGCGGTTCTCTTATTGGCGCTGTTTGCCACTCATGGAACCATCAGTGCCGCCCAGCAATCGGCGGTGGCGTCCTGGATTTTCTCCGAAGGATGGGACGCTGAAGGCACGGGGTCTGTCATCACCTACACTCCAGACGGGAGCGGATGGCAGTCACTGTCCAATGTGGCTTGGGCAACCAAGCAGCCCATTTTCTTGCCAAACACGTGTGCTGGTGTGCAGTCTGCCTATCAGCTCACCCTCAAGACCAGCGATGGCAAATGGGAAGTGAAGCAGAGCAAGGACAGCTATTTGCTCCGACTGAACACAGCCTCCACCAACAAGTTTACCGCTCCTGCCGACTATGCCGACGGCAGTAAGCACGACCAGTATTTCGAGGCAAGTTTCCCGACCACCAACCTCAACAATGTGAACATCAATTTCTCCATTGGCGACGGCTCCAGCAGTGCCACCCATTTCGGTGTGGTCTATTCTGTCGATGGCGGAACCACATGGAAGACCCTCTCAGACTATGTGGCAGGAAGCCGTTGGAACACCTATAATGAAGGCAAATACAGTCTCTCTGCCGACAACAAGGAGAAGGTCATCGTGCGCATTCTGATCAAGAGCGCGACGAAGAACAGCAACTACAATCTCAAATATTTCAATGTTCTCGCCGACGACCACCAGGCTCCGGTGCTCAAGAACACCCGTCCTGTCAACCTGGCGACCGATGTGGTGACGAGCGGCAAGGTGCTGCTCACCTATGATGAGGCCATCAAGATGAGTGCCTCAGCCAAAGGCAAGTTCACCAATCTGAAGACCAATGCCGCGACTTATGTCACTCCCGTCGTGACAGGCAATGTGGCTTGCTTCACCTACAGCGGATTGGACAAGAGCTGTGACTACAGCTTTGAGTTGCCAGCCAAGAGCGTGTCCGACCTTGCGGGCAACGTGAACAATGAGGTGGCGAAACTCACCTTTACCACTGCTGCCACCGACCCCATCAAGGCTCCGACCATCGAGAGCAAGAACCATCTGTGGTATAACAAACCCGCCAACTTCTGGGAAGAAGCTCTGCCTCTGGGCAATGGCCGTTTGGGCGTGATGCACTCGGGAGGCGTGGCTTGCGACACCCTGCAACTCAATGAGGACACCTTTTGGGATCAAGGACCGAACACCAACTACAATGCCAATGCGAAGAATGTGCTCAAACAAGTGCAGAATGGCATCTTCGCCAAGAATTATGCCTCTGTGCAAGACCTTGCTGTGAAGAACTGGATGTCGCAAGGCTCACACGGCGCTTCTTATCGTGCGGCAGGTGTCGTGCTCCTCGGTTTCCCTGGCCAGCGTTTCGACTATACAGAACAGGCACAGACCAGCGATGCGGTCGATGCCCAAGGCTATGTGCGCTATCTCGACATGAACACCGCCACCAGTCATGTGGACTATCATGTGGACGGCGTGGGCTACAAGCGCACGGTCTTCACCTCTTTTAAAGACAATGTGACCGTGGTGCGTCTGGAGGCCGACCAAGCCGGCAAACTCAATTTCAACGTTTGCTACACAGGTTGCAACAAGTCGAACATCGAGAAGCTCCTGACCAACACGCTCTATGACAACCACACCATCAAAGCCACGATGGGTCCTGCCCGCGACAAGTGTGAGAATGTGACCAATGTGCTCAATCTCTGCACCTACATCCGTGTGCTCGACTGTGATGGAACCATCAAGAACGGCAAGACGCAAGTCTATGCTCAGGGCACTTGTGGAGCGGCAGCCAATGCTCCACAACTCCAGATTGAGGGTGCCACCCATGCGACCATCATCATCTCACAAGCCACCAACTTCAAGAAATATAATGATGTGAGTGGCGATGCCAGCGCCACAGCCCTTGCTTACCTCACAGCCTACGAGGCCCAGAACAAGGACTATGTCACCACGCTCGCCAACCACGAGACCGTATACAAAGACCAGTTCGACCGTGTGGACCTCGACCTCTCCGGCAATGCTGCCCAGGAAGCCAAGGATACGGAAACCCGCATCAAGGAGTTCCACAAGGTGGTAGACCCACAGCTCGCAGCCAACTATTTCCAGTTTGGCCGCTACCTGCTCATCTCTTCCTCTCAGCCCGGCACACAACCAGCCAACTTGCAGGGCATTTGGAACCCCGATGCCCGTCAGTATCCGGCATGGGACTCCAAGTACACTTCCAACATCAATGTGGAAATGAACTATTGGCCTGCCGAGGTGACCAACCTGGCAGAGTGTCATGAACCATTCATCAATCTGATAAAGGATGTCAGCGTGACCGGTGCCGAGACTGCCGAGAAGATGTATGGCGTGCGGGGTTGGACACTCCACCACAACACCGACATTTGGCGCACCACAGGTGCGGTGGACAACGGCACCGTGGGCGTATGGCCTACCTGCAACGCATGGTTCTGCTCACACCTTTGGGAACATTATCTGTACTCTGGCGACAAGACTTATCTTGCAGACGTTTACCCCGTGATGAAGGGGGCGGTAGAGTTCTTCCAGGATTTCCTCGTGAAAGACCCGAACACTGGTTACATGGTGGTATGCCCAAGCAATTCTCCTGAAAACCATCCGGGTATCGGCACCTACACCAAGAGTGACGGCACGACAGCCAACATCGCTCTCTTCGGTGGCATCGCCATGGACAACCAGATGGTCTATGACCTGCTGAAGAACACGGCGCTTGCAGCCCGCGCTCTTGGCAAGGATACTGACTTCGCCGATGCACTCGACGCACTCAAGGCTAAGATTACTCCTTGGAAGATTGGTAAATACGGACAGGTGCAGGAATGGCAGGAAGACTGGGACAAGGAGACCTCTTCCCACCGTCACCTCTCTCATCTCTGGGGAGCCTATCCTGGCAATCAGGTTTCTCCCTATGAGAATCCGACCCTCTATCAGGCAGTTCACAAGAGTCTTGTCGGTCGTGGAGACGCAGCCCGTGGATGGTCCATGGGATGGAAAGAGGCTCAGTGGGCACGTATGCTTGATGGCGATCATGCCATGAAGATTCTGAAGAACCAACTCGTGCTGCTCGATCCCAATGTGACCATCAGTTCTTCCGATGGCGGTTCTTATGCCAATATGTTTGACGCTCATCCACCATTCCAGATTGACGGAAACTTCGGCGCCACAGCGGCTATTGCCGAGATGCTCGTTCAGTCGCATGCCGGATTCCTCCATGTGCTGCCCGCCCTTCCTTCAGATTGGAAGAACGGTGGCGAGGTGAAAGGTCTGCGTTCCCGTGGTGGCTTTGTGGTCACCGACTTGAAGTGGCAGAACGGCAAGGTGGTGTCGCTGAAGATCAAGTCTACGCTTGGCGGCAACCTCCGTTTGCGTACAGCCACAGCCTTGACCCAAGCAGACGGTTCGGCTCTGACGGCTGCCAAGGGCGAGAACACCAACCCACTCATGCAGCCTTACGGCACACCGGATCCTATCGTGAAGGACAAGAGCAAGATTCCGTCCACTACATTGGCCAAGACCTATCTCTACGACATCCCGACCACAGCCGGTGAGGAAATCACCCTTGTGGGTGCTGATGCCACAGGCATAGAGACGGTTGAAAACGCTGCAGCTCAAGCTGCCGTTAACGACAACTATTACAATGTCAGTGGACAGCGTGTCAACGAGTCCTATCACGGCATTGTATTGCATAACGGAAAGAAATATGTGAAATAGTCGAGGTAAGAAGAAAAGGATAGCCACGATTGTTCGCTATGTGTTCCCCTCTGCCATAAGCAGTGGGGAACTTTTCTTTTCTAATCAAGCCGTTTGCGATGTCTAACTAAGCCACTTAGACATCCTAAATAAGTCACTTACGATGCCTATCTAAGCCATTTTGCAAGTCTATCCAGGCCATTGGGAAACCCTTGAGGCCGCTTGGAAAGCAATCTATACCTTATAATTAGGAAACAGAGGCAAGAAACTTTTTCAATAAGTTCTCCAAACTCACTCAAAATACAAAGATAAACGCTATC
>CAJKDU010000059.1 GCA_905198745.1 uncultured Prevotella sp.
TCTTAGCTGTTTCCTTGTTTACGGAAATAGTCTTGTAACTTAAAGTGTTCATTTTAAATTTTAAAATTATAATACTACTAAAAAACGTTTATTTCGGAAATCTGATTCACTAACCGTCGCCTCGGCCAAAAGGCAAACTATTAACACATCTTTCCAGAGGACTCTAAGTATGCCCTCAAATAATCGGACTGCAAAGGTACACATTAATTTTATACCTTAATGATTCTCAGCCTTTTGCAGAGTCAATATTTATATATTATTAACAGAGTTACTACCTGCTGCGTATCTTTTGGAACTTTTTCTGACACTGATACTTATAATTATAGCCAAAGGCATGCTTCAGGAATTTCCGCCAATTATACACTGCGACAAAGCGCACCACATCCCGCCAACGGGGTTGTCCGTCACGATAGATGGAGGGAGGTATGTTGACGAAATACAAGTCTGCCACGGTATCGAATGCAGAGAAGTCTTTGCACGGACGCTGGTAGAGCCAAATCTCACTGTAGAAGCGATCTGTCGCTATCACTTCCGGAATGAAATCTGGCAATGTGCGCACGTAGGCGGAACTTGCCCACCAAAAGGAACCGGAATACATTGTATAGTTCTTGGGAGGCCAACGATAGCAGCCATAGGTATCATAGCCCTGACTTAATACATTAACGGCGACCTGCCACTTGGAAAAGCAGAAGTATTCCATCATTTCACACCAGGATACGATTTTCCGTTTGAACGACAAGAATCTACGGTCCTTACTTTCCGTTGTTTGGTAAGAGATTCCTTTGGTATGGAAATAGTATATATAGCAGTCTTGCTGTGCCGACAAAGTCTTCACATATTCCAATGCCGGATATTCATACCGCAAAGGATTCTTGCTACATGAGATGATGTCGAGTTTATCTGTAGCTGCTATCCTCTTGAACTTCTCCACATCGCTATCGTCCTTGACAATAAGGCTCACGCAAAGACGGCTTGAGGCTTCAAGCAGCCCACTCTCGCGAAGCACGTTCACCTGTCGCTCCACGATGCGTTCCCATCCCTTATCGCAAAACACATGATAGACTCCATATATTGGCACGGAAGAAGTAGGCATGTGTTCGAACAGCAACAGATCGTGCCGTTCGAACACATGCAAGAGAGTATCGGTGATTCTTTTCCGCAGAGACCCCATCCTCACGACTATCCTTTCAGCGACTCAATGAGCCGCTCGAACATTTTCTTCAAGTCGTACTGCGGTTTCCATCCCAACGCCTCTATTTTCTCTGTAGACATGCGGAGATGGGTAACGGGAGAAAAGCCCATTCCCTGTTTCAGGTTAAACACCGGCTTGAGTGAAGGATTGAAATCCTCACAGAGTTTCTTGGCCATGTCGGCTATTGATATATATGTAGAAGCATTGGCCACGTTATACGCTTCGCCATCCTTGCCGCGGAAAAGCACATAGAACATGCCCATCACCGCATCCATCGTGTAGCAATAGCACCGGCAGAGTTCGCCCTTGGTGTTAAGTTCTATGTTTTCGTTATTGATGATGCAGCGAGCGAAATGGGCAAACACGCGTGTATCCTCCGGAGCCACTCCTGCGCCGAACGTCTGGGCGAAGCGGGCTATCTTGACGGGCACGCCATATTCCGAGGCATACGAGCTGCACAAACATTCTGCCGCACGCTTGGCCATGGGGTAGCTGCTGCGGATATCAGAAGGATTAATGTATCCCTGCATGTCTTCCGTGAGGGGCTTCTCGTCATTCGTCACCACGCCATAGACTTCGAGCGACGAGGCAAACACCATGCTCGTGAGTTTGTTGAAACGCGTGTACTCAAGCACAGACTTGGTTCCCTCGTAGCTGATATTCATGGTCTCCACCGGCCGTTCTATGAAATACTTCGACGAAGTGGGACTGGCATAATGAATCAGATAGTCAGCATTACACGTATCGAACTGACATTCGGAGGCATAATCAAACATCTGAAGCGTGAGTGTCTTGGTTTCCGGGCCCAACACATCAAGTGCCTTGCCTATGTTTCTCACAATAGCGACGACACTCAGTCCGAGGTCATACTTTTCGTTGAGAGCCAGAAGACATTTCACGGTAACGGAGCCCAATAATCCCGTGGCACCGGTAACCACTACTGTCTTGCCTTTCAATTCTTCCACAAAAGGAAAATTTGCCGTAAAGTCGGCAAGGTCTTTCATCAGAGTATTTTCCATATCTTTGTATTACTTTGGTTTTCTAAAATCCGAATATCTGCTGGTCCTCATGCACCTTGACCATGGCCCGGAACACGAAGAAGTCTGTTGGAGTGGTGATCTTGATGTTCTCCATCGGCCCGATGACCGTGCCCAGAGTATAACCATAATGGTTCATCATCGTGCAGGAATCAATGAAATCCGTGTGCCCTTCAGCAAGTGCCTTGCGGTGGGCTGCTATAATGTCTGCCAGTCTGAAGGTCTGTGGCGCACGTGCTATCAAGGATTGGGCTCTCGAGGGAATCTCCATTTGGCCGTCGTCTCCTGTCACCACAAAAGTTTCCGTGGCAGGCACACACGTGATGCACGAGCCACATTCCTCCACCTTGCGGATATTGTCGGTAATGGTGTCTTCCGTAATGAGAGGGCGAACGCCGTCATGAATCAGCACATTGGCTGGCTGCTTGCCGGCATATTCCTCTGCGGCACAAAGTCCACGATAGATAGACTCCTGTCCTGATTTGCCACCGGGCACAATACGCACCACCTTGTTAATCTCAAACTTGCGGATCATCTTCTCGAGAAAAGGTATCCAGGGCTCTATACACGCCACCACAATGGCATCCACCTCAGGATGGTTGTCAAAGAGTTCGAGCGTATAGATGATGATGGGTTTACCATTCAGTTCAAGAAATTGCTTGGGGCGCGACTTGGTGTGCATCCGCAAGCCCGATCCGCCGGCAAATATTACGGCTATGTTCATATATCCACCTTATTATATTAAATAGAATGAAACAAGCAGCAAGGCTGTGACTTGAACCTGTGCATGGAGCCTACTGCGAGCCACGCCATTCGTTATTTATCGTCCAGAAACTTGATACTCACATGATGCCTGTCACGCTTGTCGCGTGGAGGCAAATCCATATAACGGCCATAGGCTATGCGGCACAACTCTTCGGGATCGGCAGGCCCCTCAAACACATGTCCTTCAAACTCTATGTCCTTGTGGGGAACCATGATGCGCTTGGGATTGCGCTCATAGAACCATGCACCGTAAGAATGCATGTAGAGGTTGGGGTCTCCAAAGACCTTACCCACCGCACGGAACACGGGGAACACCACATAATGCAGGGCGTTGTAGCCCCACTGTGCCAAACGCGGATAGCGGCCTGCCAAATCGAAATTGACCACACACGACAATTTGGCTGCCAAGCGTTGCACCCAAGGAATCATGTGCCCCTCATAAGGGAAAATGTCTATGTGCAGTCCACGGTATTTCTGCGCCACGTGCGACCGACGTTCCCGTTCGCCCTGGGCATCATTGCTGATGTGTTCACTCTTCAGGTCGCGCAGACAAGCCCACTCCTTGTAATAGCCGGGGTCCGTCTGATTGTTTTGCAACACATATTGGGGATGCGGATGGGCAATGAGATAGTCGCAAAGCCGCTTGAAATCCTTCTGGTCCACCACCACATCCACGTCGTCATCCCATGGTATGAACCCCTTATGCCGAAGAGCACCGAGCACGTTTCCACCATCAATGCGGCAAGGCACGCCTATGCTTTTTGCCACGCCTTGCAGATAGACGAGCATGTCGAGCATGCGCAGTTGTGCCCTTCTGAGCACCGAGCCGTCGGGATTGTAGTCTGCCCTCAGGCTCTCCTGTGTTTCGCCTGTATTGAATATTACTGTTTTATCCATTCTTTTGTTGTCGGCATAAGGCCATTAATATCTGCAAAATTAGTGTTTTTATTTCTAAAAGCAAACCTTTCTCCTTATAAATTAAGAATAATGTCGTAACTTTGCACTGCAAAATCGAAATTACAGGATGAACCCTCTCAAAAGTTTATACCGCACTCTTTTCCGCGCCTACGAGTGTACTGACCTTTCGCCGTGGCAGCACACACCCGTCACCGGCCAGCCCATCTATGGCGTATACCACATTTTCTGCGCACGTGGCTGGCAACGGCTCGTGGCCGACCAGTACGCCCACCTGAAGCAAAGCGGACTGCTCGACGCCACCCGGAAACTCTTCGTGAGCTGCATCGTGTTCCGCGACACCGACGAACAGGAACTGCGCCGCATCATGCCCACCGACAAGCTCTGCATTGTGAGCGTGCAGCACAATCCCAAGATGTTTGAATATCCTGCCCTGGCACAGGTCAAGAAGATTTGTGCCGAGGAAGACTGCCTTGTCTACTACTTCCACACCAAGGGCATTTCGTTCTACGGAGGCGAGTCGTCCGACCCACACTACCGTTGGTTCATGCGCAACGTGGAATCATGGCGGAAAGAGATGGAATACTTCCTGATGGACCAGTGGCAGGTGGCTGTCAACACGCTGTCTGACGGCTACGACATGTATGGCAGCTACCGATGGCCGCCATTGCCTGCCAAGCGGGTCATGTATTCCGGCAACTTCTGGTGGACAAAAGCTGCCTACGTGCGGACGCTTGCCGACATTCGCCCCGAAAGGATGGCCAGCGACAGGCTCTTTGCCGAACTGTGGCTCTACAAGGGGGGAGGACGCGACTTCAGTGCCTTCGACACGGACGCCATTCTCTACAGGGTCAACATTCCCGCATCCATCTACGACGGCAGCCATGCCCCATTGCTCACCCGGATGCAATTCATTGCGGCACACAATTGGAGTAAAATAAAGAAGAAGGTTTTCCGCCAGGACTTCGGGAAACGCTACAACGACAAATACCAGAAGAAATAAGATGAAAAGAGACAACTACACGTTTCTCACCCATGCTCCTGTGCACCGGGTGGTGCTCACCATGGCCATACCTACCATCATCAGCATGCTGTCGACGAGCCTTTACAACCTGGCCGACACCTATTTCGTGGGGAAAATCAACACGCAGAGCACGGCAGCCGTAGGCGTATCCTTTTCGGTCATGGCCATCATCCAGGCTGTAGGCTTCTTCTTCGGGCACGGGTCAGGCAACTACATATCCCGCATGCTGGGCGCCAAGGAGCGCGAGTTGGCGGAGCAAATGGCGTCCACAGGATTTGTGCTCAGCATAGTTGCCGGAGTGATTATCGCCGTTCTCGGCCAATTGTTCCTCACTCCTCTCTGCATTGCCCTCGGCTCCACCTCCACCATCCTGCCCTACACGGAACGTTACCTGGGCATCGTCATGCTCGGCGCCCCGTTCATGACCGCCTCCCTCACGCTCAACAACCAGATGCGCTTTCAGGGCAACGCGTCCTACGCCATGTGCGGCATTCTGTCGGGTGTGGTGCTCAATTTCGTGCTTGCCCCCTTGCTCATTCTCTATTTTGCCTTGGGCATCACCGGGGCAGCCATTGCCACGCTGACCAGCCAGACTTTCGGCTTTCTGATGCTCTTCCGCATGAGCCGGCGAAGCCAGAACATCAGCATCCACATCAGCAACGTCCGCTTCAGCCGCGACTTCATGAAGGAAATCGTGTTCGGCGGCACGCCTTCGCTGTCGCGACAGGGATTAGGCAGCCTGTCCACCATCATGCTCAACCATGCCGCGGGGTTCTATGGCGACGCCGCCATTGCCGGCATGAGCATTGTCACCCGTCTGTCTTTCTTCATCTATGCCGTGGTCATCGGCATCGGACAAGGGTTCCAGCCGCTGTGCGGATTCTGCTATGGGGCCAAGCTCTACAGCCGTGTGCGTGAAGGATTCTTCTTCTGCGTCAAGCTCGGCACTGCCTTTCTGTCCGTTTGCGCCATTCTCGGATTCATCTTTTCCGAGCCCATCATCGCCCTCTTCCGCGACGACCCTGACGTAGTGGCAGTGGGTGCCGTGGCACTCGACTGGCAAATCATCTCCTATCCCCTGGTCACCACCATCGTTGCCACCAACATGATGATGCAGACCATCCGCAAGCCGGTGCGTGCCAATCTGGTGGCGGCAGCACGCAGCGGCCTGTTCTTCATTCCGCTCATTTTCATCCTGCCCCACTTCTTCGGCCTGCTTGGCGTGGAGATGTGCCAGGCGTGGAGCGACGTGTGCGCCTTCTCGCTCTCGCTCCCCATAGCCTTCAGTGCCTTCAGAGACATGAGGGCGCAATAACCGGGAACAGGGCGAAAACCATGTCGTTTCCGCCCTGTTCTCTTGATTCATCCACGCAGTGGTCAGTTGTGCACCAGCGTTCCTATTTCCTCACCGTTCATCACTTTCTTCAGGTTGCCCACCACATCCATGTTGAACACGTATATGGGCAGATTGTTTTCCTTGCACATGGTGGTTGCCGTGAGGTCCATCACCTTGAGTCCCTTGTTGTAGATCTCGTCGTAGGTAATGTCCGTGAACTTCGTTGCCGTTGGATCCTTCTCGGGGTCGGCGGTGTAAATGCCGTCCACACGGGTTCCCTTCAGCATCACGTCGGCCTCTATCTCGATGCCACGGAGCGACGAACCGGTGTCTGTCGTGAAATAGGGCGAGCCAGTGCCGGCCGAGAAGATGCAGATGTAGCCTGCTTCCATGGCCTCTATGGCCTTCCACTTGCTGTAGAACTCACCTATGGGTTCCATGCGGATGGCGGTGAGCATCTTCGTTTTCACTCCCAACGCGCCGAGCGCACTGCTCAATGCCAGCGAGTTGATGACCGTGGCGCACATACCCATCTGGTCGCCCTTCACACGGTCAAAGCCCTTCGATGCGCCACTCAGTCCGCGGAATATGTTGCCGCCGCCGATGACGATGCCTATCTGCACGCCCATCTCGTGAACTTCCTTGATCTGTCGTGCATAGTCCTGCAGACGTTCGGGGTCGATGCCGAAATTCTGCTTGCCCATCAGGCTCTCGCCGCTGAGCTTCAATAGAATTCTCTTGTACTTTGCCATATCTATATTGATTGTTTGATGTTCATATTACGAAACTCACCTCCTTGAAGGCATAGCTGCGTATGCATCCCTGCCGGTCGTGAAGGATGAGGTGACCGTCGTCTTCCACCTCAACCACACGCGCCTCAAACTCGCCTTCGCTGTCGCGATACTTGTAGAAGTCGTCTCTGCGATACAGGTGCTGCAGATAGAGCGCCGCTATGTCGGCATACGCCCCGTCCACAATCAGGGCATAGTATTCGCCGAACCTTGCCACAAGCTTTTCCATCAGCTGTCCGCGGTCCACTTCGTGTCCCAGCACTTGTGCCATCGACACCGGGTTGGGAGCATCGCCCACAAAGCAGGTCTGGTTCGCGTTGATGCCAGTGCCTATGATGAACCGCCCCATACCTCTTGCGGTGAGTGTGGTTTCAATGAGCGTGCCGCTCAGTTTCCGGTCTTTCCAGTAAATGTCGTTGGGCCATTTCACGGTCACCTCCTCATCGCCGAGAAAGGAGCCGAGCACATCCCGAAAAGCCAAGGCAGCAGCTTCCGAGAGCAGGAACTGCCGTCTGACGGGCAGCATCTTCGGGAAAACCAGCATGGAGAAAAGCAGGTTCTTCCCCCTTTCGCTCTCCCAATGACTGCCTCCCTGTCCGCGTCCTGCGGTCTGATAGTCGGCCACAGCCACCGTCAGCCATTCGCCTTCGGGTTCATAACGGCGCAAGAAGTCGTTGGTCGAGGCGGTTTCTTGCAGTTGTATGATTTTCGTTTCCGTATTCATGTCGCTAAAAATAAGGAATGAAAGCATTGGGGATATGGTTCACCTCCGCATCGTCGTTGCCGGTTCCCGTGACCGCCACAATGTCGAAACGCAAGGGCATGTCCAATCCCTCCTCCTTCACATAGGCATTGGCAGCAATGGCAAGATTGCGCATCTTCTGCGGGGTAACGGCCTCCTCGGGTTGCTGAAAGACGTTGTTGCGGCGCGTCTTCACCTCCACGAACACCAGCGTGTCGCGCTCCGGTGTCACACACACAATGTCGAGGTCGCGTTTGCCCAACTTCCAGTCGTGGTGCAGAATGCCGTAGCCCTGGCTTTCCAGATACCGAAGTGCCAGTTCTTCGCCCCACTTTCCCAAATCATTGTGTGCCGCCATAAGATGTCTCCTTATATGTTGTTTGTCCATGACAAAGGTAATAAAAAAGCAGGAAAATACCAAACAAATGCGCGCATTTTTATTTTGAATTGTTGCCGTTTTGCACTAACTTTGCACCATCTGTCAAGAACAGCATCCATAAGAACACCATGAACATAGAATCCATACGCGACTATTGCCTCTCTTTGCCACAGACAAGCGAGGCTTTCCCTTTCGACGAGCGCACGCTCGTGTTCCGTGTGGTCGACAAGATTTTCGCCTGTGTCGACCTGGAAAGACCCGAATGGGCCACCATGAAGTGCGACCCCGACTATGCCCTGGAACTGCGCGAATCGCATCCGGAGATTGAAGGGGCATGGCACTGGAACAAGAAATACTGGAACCAGGTGCGCCTTGACGGCATGCTCGACGACGAATTCGTCAAGAGCCTCATCCGCCACAGCTATCATGAGGTGGTGAAGAAGATGAAGAAACAGACCCAAGCGGGGCACCCGGAAATAACGGTTGTCCGCGCATAATCACATTCAGACCATGACCACAGAAGAACAGCAGAAAACAGACGAACAGTTCATGCGCAAGGCTCTGGCCGAAGCGCAAGCCGCCTTTGACGAGGGCGAGATTCCGGTGGGGGCTGTGGTGGTGTGCAAGGGGCGCATCATCTCCAGGGCACACAACCTCACGGAAACCCTGCACGACGTGACCGCCCATGCCGAAATGCAAGCCATCACCTCGGCTGCCGACCTGCTTGGCGGCAAGTATCTCACCGACTGCACGCTCTATGTCACCGTGGAGCCGTGCGTGATGTGTGCCGGCGCCATTGGCTGGGCGCAGATTCCCCGCATCGTCTACGGGGCAAGCGACGACAAGCGCGGATATGCGCAATATGCTCCCAAGGCGTTCCACCCCAGGGCATCCGTCACCCGAGGGGTTCTTGAGGACGAATGTCGCACCATGATGCAGGAGTTTTTCAAGCGGAAACGATAGGCCGCACGGCATGTGGGCATCGGAAAGCCTGCAAAGCTCCGGATTCCGAACGGCTCTTCCCGAACGGGGAGTGACGATTGTATTCCTGCGTTCAGAAGCGGACTGAAAGTCTAAACTCCACTCAGCCCAAGGCAAACGAATTGCAAAATAATGTTGCACATGCCATTTACGAACCGTAATCGGAACCGCGAAAAACAGCATCCACGAAACCTTCCGCCCAACAGCCCACCTCTTCCGAAACGCCTTTGTTTACGGGATTTGCGCGCCTTTTTCACGGAAAAGTGTGACAGGTTTCGCGATTTTGCACGGTTTTGAAGCCCTTTCGCAGTGTGCAATGGGGTACAGCAAAAACCATGCCAAAAACTGCCGCCAAGAAGGGGAAAGGAACACACGCGCCTCTTTTTGTAAACAAACAAGATGCCGTGCTCCACCCTCCAACCTCACCACCCTATCGCCTTGCCGTCCACAGGCGGACGGCAAGGACAACCCGGCAGACGGTTAACCGAACGTTAGGGGCACACTAACGCCCAGCTAACGGCACACTAACGGGAAACCACCTCCGCAAAGACGGGTTTCAGCCGAAGCCTCCGAACCTCCGCCACAAGACCCGGAAACGGAACAGGCGAACGGAAGGACGGAAAGTAAACAAAAATTACCCACGAAGAAAATTCCAAAATCCACCATTTCTCCCTTTACGCAAAATGTGACGTCACGTTTATATATGCATACCCATAGTCACGAATCGTAAGCAAGAAAAAGTAATATAATATATAAATATATTATATTAAAATA
>CAJKDU010000060.1 GCA_905198745.1 uncultured Prevotella sp.
AACAACGAGTTCGGCTTCGACTACCTGCGCGACAACATGGCTGTTTCGCCTGCCGACCTCGTGCAGCGCGCTCACAACTATGCCATCGTCGACGAGGTCGACTCCGTGCTCATCGACGATGCCCGTACACCGCTCATCATCTCTGGTCCCGTGCCCAAGGGCGACGACCAGATGTATGAAGAGTACCAGCCATTGGTGGAGAAACTGGTCGACGTGCAGCGCAAGCTCGCCACTCAATATCTGGCAGAGGCCAAGCAGCTCATCAGCAAGGGCCAGCAGACCAAAGACCAGAAGACACTCGACGAGGGTTTCCTCTCGCTCTACCGCTCATTCAAGGCCCTCCCAAAGAACAAGCCGCTCATCAAGTATCTCTCGGAAGAGGGCATCAAGGCCGGCATGCTCAAGACAGAGGAATTCTACATGGAGAACAACAACCGCAAGATGCCCGAGGCTGTAGAGCCTCTCTACTTTGTGGTTGACGAGAAACTCAACTCCTGCGACCTCACCGACAAGGGTACCGAATGGCTCTCAAACCAGGTGAACGACAAGGAGCTCTTCGTGCTCCCCGACATTGCCAGCGAACTCTCGGCTCTCGAAAACGAGAAAGACCTCGACGAACAGCAGCGCCTCGACAAGAAAGACGACCTGCTCAACCACTATGCCGTGCAGAGCGAACGCGTGCACACCCTGCAGCAGTTGCTCAAGGCCTACACCATGTTCAACATCAACGACGAGTACGTGGTGATGGACGGTGAAGTGAAAATCGTGGACGAGCAGACCGGCCGTATCATGGAGGGACGCCGCTGGAGCGACGGACTCCACCAGGCCGTGGAAGCCAAGGAGCACGTCAAGGTGGAGGCTGCCACACAGACATTCGCCACCATCACCCTGCAGAACTACTTCCGCATGTACCACAAACTCTCCGGTATGACCGGTACGGCCAGCACCGAGGCAGGCGAATTCTGGGACATCTACAAGCTCGACGTGGTGGAGATTCCCACCAACAAGCCCATCGCCCGCAAGGACCTCGACGACCGCGTCTACAAGACTGCGCGCGAGAAATACAAGGCCGTCATCGAAGAAATCATAGAGATGCGCAACGCAGGCCGTCCGGTGCTCGTGGGTACCACATCGGTTGAAATATCCGAAATGCTGAGCAAGATGCTCGACATGCGCCATATCCCACACAACACCCTCAACGCCAAGCAGCACATGCGCGAGGCCCACATCGTGCAGGAAGCCGGACGCAGCACTATGGGCAAGGTGGAAATCACCGACGCCGACGGCAACAAGCACGTGGAGGAGCGCATGCTCGGAGCCGTGACCATCGCCACCAACATGGCAGGCCGTGGTACCGACATCAAGCTCACCCCCGAAGTGAAGGCAGCAGGCGGTCTGGCCATCATCGGCACCGAACGCCACGAGAGCCGCCGTGTGGACCGCCAGCTTCGCGGTCGTGCCGGACGTCAGGGCGACCCGGGCTCATCCGTGTTCTACGTGTCGCTTGAAGACAAGCTGATGCGTCTGTTCGCATCCGAGCGCATCGCCGCCGTGATGGACCGTCTCGGCTTCAAGGAGGGAGAGCGCATCGAGGCTCCGATGATCTCGAAGAGCATCGAGCGTGCACAGAAGAAGGTCGAGGAGAACAACTTCGGCATCCGCAAGCGCCTGCTCGAATACGACGACGTGATGAACAAGCAGCGCACCGTGGTCTACGAGAAGCGCCGCCACGCCCTGATGGGCGAGCGCATCGGCATGGACATCACCAACGTGATCTGGGACCGCGTGGTCAACATCATCGAGGGCAACGACTATGAGGGCTGCCGCGAACAGTTCCTCAAGGTGCTCGCCATGGAATGTCCTTTCACCGAAGAAGAGTTCATCAACAGCAACAACCACTCTGACCTCGAGGAGCGTGCCTTCCAGGAAGCCATGGCAGCCTTCAAGCGCAAGACGGACCGCATACAGAGCGTGGCATGGCCTGTCATCAAGCAGGTGGAGGAAGAGCAAGGACAGATGTTCGAGCGCATCATGGTGCCGCTGACCGACGGCAAGCGTGGCTACAACATCCCCTGCGACCTCAAGGAGGCCTACGACACGGAATGCAAGAGCGTGGTCAAGCAGTTTGAGAAGGTCATCATGCTCCACATCATCGACGACGAGTGGAAGGAGAACCTCCGCCAGCTCGACGAACTGAAGCACAGTGTGCAGAACGCTTCCTACGAGCAGAAAGACCCACTGCTCATCTTCAAGCTTGAGAGCGTGAAACTGTTCGACAACATGGTGAACACCATGAACAACCGCATTGCCAGCATCCTCATGCGTGCCCAGATACCAGAACTGCAGCAGCAGGAAGTGCAGCAGGCTGCTCCTGAGGAGCACAGCCAGCGCTACAACGAGCAGAAGGAAGACCTGGAAGACGAGGCACAGCGTGCTGCTGCCAGCCAGGACACACGCGAGAATGCACAGGAAGTGAACCACACTCCCTATGTGAAGGACAAGATGCCTCGCCGCAACGACCCGTGTCCATGCGGCAGCGGCAAGAAGTTCAAGGACTGCCACGGCAAGGGACTCGTGTAAAGAACCATACATTCATCAGTAAATAAGTCAGGGGCATATCAGGAAGCAATTCATGGTATGCCCCTTTTCTACCTCATCAACCATTAAAGCAAGAAGATTATGACAAACAAGGAATTAATGCTGAGGGCTATTGCCCTCAGCGAAGAGAGTGTGAGAAAAGGCGGTGGCCCGTTTGGAGCCGTCATAGCCCGCCAGGGCGAAATCATTGCCGAAGCATCCAACTGTGTGACCATCGACTGCGACCCCACGGCGCATGCCGAGGTGTCGGTCATCCGCAAGGCAGCCCAGGCTCTCCACACGTTCGATCTGTCGGGCTGCGAGATATTCACCTCATGCGAGCCCTGCCCCATGTGTTTCGGTGCCATCTACTGGGCACGTCTTGACAAGATATACTATGCCAACGACCGCAAGGATGCCGCTGCCATAGGCTTCGACGATGACTTCATCTATCAGGAGATCGCCCTCGCTCCCGAAAAGCGCAAGAAGCCCTCCGAGATTCTTCTCCGCACAGAGGCCATGAAGGCCTTCGAGATGTGGAGCGAGAAAACTGACAAGACGGAATACTAAACGCCCTGCTCCACTCCGCCTGTTTGTGTCGGCAGACGCAAGCAGGCGTATTTCTGAATAGCTGACTGAAAAAGGAATAGCAGGCTCAAAGAAATAGCTGACTGAAAAGGGATAGCAGGCTCAAAGCCCAACTTCTCCATAGCCCAGGGCAAGCGAAGACACCCTGTGGATAAATAGCATTACGCCCTGCAGAGACAAAAGTAAAGGTAACCAACTGTGGTTCTGCCTACTTTTGCCCTTGCAGGGCGTACGTTTTAGCCCACGTTACCCGGGGTGTCGCTACGCTTTGCCCTGGGCTGAGTACAGGCTGGGCTTACAGCCCGATTGTTGTTTGAGCCAATACAAGTCTTGGCGACTACATATCATTTGTCATGCTTGCAGCCCGATTGTTTCTATCAATGTAAACCTTGGGGTCGCATACCACTGCCCGTCTTTCTTACACTTGGAATAATCATCAACTCCAACCCCTAATGAGCATGATTGAATTAGATGCGTCCCTATTCCTCGCTGATTTTCCAGTCCACGATAGTGCGCTGCTTACTGTCGAAGCTGATGCCTATCTTCACGAGCCGCTTGCCTTCCGACTGATACGGAAGCATGTAGCCCTTTTCGTCAATCTGTCGCAAAGCCTCATCGGCACTCTTGTCCACTTTCAGCTCAAACACGTAGACCGTGTCGGGCATGTGCATCACGGCATCTGCACGACCGATGGCACTCTTCACCTCTGTCTTGATGTATATGTTCAGAAAACTGAACATCAGGTAGAAGATGGTCTGGAAATGTTTCTCCGTATGGTTCTCCAGGTCGTAGGGAATGGTGGCCATATAGGTGCGCATGTGTTCCAGTGCAGCCTCCATGTCGTTGCGATACACCGCCTTGCAGAATCCCAGCAGAAACGCATCGTTGTCGAGATGGCGAGGATTCACGTAGTGAGGCATCAGCGAATAGAGCATGCCGTTGCGCACCTCTGTATTGGGAATGCCCAGAGTGTATTCATGGAACACTGGGTCGTATTTCTTGATGGTCAGGTAACCGCTTTGGTAGAGCAAAGGCAATGCGTCGGTCATTTCCTCCGGCGAACGGTCGAACGAATCCAACGTCACGTCCTGTCCTTCCAGGGAAGCCAGGTTCACATTGAACCTGTCGAGTTGCTTCAGCAGGAAAGTCGGCGTTCCGGAGCCAAACCAATAAGGGGCTATCTTCTGTGAGTTCAATGCTTTCACCAAACTGAACGGATTGAATATGTCTTCAGACTTTTCGCTGAAATGATAACCATCATAGTAACGCTGCAAGGCCTCCAGTGTCTCGTCGTAGGTTTGGTGGAGCGCCTGAGCCAGTCCCTCTACGTCGGGTTTCATCACCGTGGTCAGTTCCGTCTTGCTGATGCCACAGATGGCAGAATACTGGTCGAACATGCTGATGTTGTCGAGATTGTTCAGCTCACTGAATATGCTGAGCTGCGAAAACTTGGTGATGCCCGTGATAAAGCAGAACTCCAGATAGGGGTCGAGCATTTTCAGTGGACTGAAGAAGTTCTGCATGATTTTCCGCAGTACGCCCAGGTTTTCCTTCTCGTGCACCACGTCGAGCAAGGGGGCGTCATACTCGTCTATGATGACCGCCACCTTCTGTCCGGTCTGCCGGAAAGCGGTCTTCACCACGTCTGCCATTCTGGTGTTCGGGGTCCCGTTTCGGGGCGTCAACCCGTATTCTTCTTCGTAGGGTTTCAGTATCCAGTCCAGATACTGGTTCAGAGAGTCGGCATCGAAGTGCTTGGCACCGCTCATGTCGAAGTGAAGCACGGGATGCTTGGCCCATTCCTTTTCGTAGTCTGCTATGGCAAGCCCCTCGAAGAGGTCCTTCCTGCCCTCGAAATAGGCATGCAGGGTGGAAGCAAAGAGCGACTTGCCGAATCGCCTCGGGCGACTCAGAAACACATACTTCATGCCCTTGGTGCGGAAGTCTACAATGAATGGCGTCTTGTCCACATACAGGTAATGCCCCTCTCTGATGTTGGAGAAGGTCTGTATTCCTACCGGATATTTGTTGACGATTTTACCGAACATATTGACTTGCTTTTGTTTGGTTTGCTAAGTTACGAAGTTTCCGCCACACAGCCAAGCTTTGCGGGCACAAAATGTGCGGGCATCAATTCAGGTAGAAGAAGTAGACGGCTGCCAGCACGGCTGCCACCAGGAGCATGATGACGCTCTTGATCATGCAGCCGGCAATCTTCTTCACCAGGAAGAAGACCACGATGAGGGCGATGACGCTGAACAGGGCGTATCCTAAATTTTCCATTTCTTGAGTTTCGTTTTAAGGGTTCTTGTTTGTGTGCCTGCTACTTGAACAGGCGGCGGAACTGTGCAGGTATGGGTGTGTCGAACTCCATGCGCTCGTGGGTGACGGGATGGTAGAAGCAGAGCACGTAGGCATGAAGGCAGAGGCGGTGTATGGGGTCGTCGCCGTTGCCATATTTCACGTCGCCGCACACGGGATGGCCCATGTCGGCAGAGTGCACACGGATCTGGTTCTTGCGGCCTGTCTCCAGGCGGAACTCCACGAGCGAGTGCTCGGTGGTGCGGTCGAGGGTGCAGAAGTGTGTGACGGCATACTTGCCGCCGTTGTCCACGGGCGATGAATAGGTGACGTATGCCTTGTTGTCCTTCAGCCAGTTGGCTATGGTGCCCTCGTCGTCTTCCATCTCTCCGCTGAGCACCGCCACATAGCGGCGGTCGTAGACGATGTTGTGCCAGTCGTGCTCGAGTATTTGCTCTGTCTGCATGTCCTTGGCATAGATCATCAGTCCACTGGTGTCGCGGTCGAGGCGGTGCACCACGTGGGCACGGCACTTCTGTCGCGACTTGTGGAAGTAGTCGTCGAGCACGGTCTTCACGTTGAGCGACGAGTGGCCGGCAGCCATGGAGAGGATGCCCTCGTTCTTTTCTATCACCACGAGATACTGGTCTTCGTAGACTATCTTCACATACTTGCTCTTGAAGGTGTCGTTGCGTTTCGACTTGCTCACGGCTATCTTCATGCCCTGCTTGAGGGCGAAGTCGAACTGTGTGACCACCTTGCCGTTCACCTTGATGCCGCGGCCCTTGAGGGTGTCCTTCACCTTGTTCTTGCTCTCCTTCAGGTTCTCGAGCAGGTATTCGAGCAGTGGTGCGTCGTGTTTCACCACCAGCTGGTCGTACTCGCCCTTGCCTGTATAATGTTTTCTTTGCATGCTGTTTTCTTGTTTTGCCTACAAAGTTACTCATTTATTTCGACATACGCATCCTGCCCGGACTGAATTGTTCGGGCAGGTGCCAATTAGTGGGCGTATAGTCCGACTTCTCCATGCACGACTGTTTGCCACCAAACACACCACACAACCGCACAGGGCAATCCCACCCTATCCTTGGATGGACTACATGAAAAGAGCCGGGCACTGCCGCTTCTGTGCGACATGGTGCCCGGCTCCTGATGGGTCTTGATTATGGCCCTCGGCTGTTAGATTTCGCCCTCTTCCCCCAAGAAGTTGAATGTGTTAGAGGTAACTTGACTTCCCTTCACAGCATCTTTGCTGGGAGTGGAATCATAGTTGGCAGGATCACTGGCAGCCATCATGGGCTGACTCTCTATGGTGAGCACGCTGACACGGGGCTCGATATAGTTCTTCTTCATTTTCTCGTTTGTTATTATGTTTTCTTGTTATTGTTTACTTATTTAATCACATACACCTTGCCGTTGTGGATGTAGGCACCATGCTGCGGACGCTCTATCTTCTTGCCCTGGAGAGAGTAGTAGGCATCGTCGCCCACGGTCTTCTTGGCGGCGTCGATGGCCTTGATGGCGGTCTCTGTGCCGAAGGCTATGCTCAGGTAGTTGGCGGCAACCTGTGTGTCGTCTATTTGGATGTAAGCCTTGCCGGCAGGGATGGTCTCGCCGTTCTCGAGGCGTGCGAACTGCCCCTTGTTCTGGCTGTTGCAGATGAGTACGTATGTGTTGTCGTTTTCTATCTTGGTTGCGTTGACAGCTGCCTTGAGGGCGTTGCCTGCGAGTTCGGTGCCGGCTGTTGTGGCAGCCTCCATGGCGTATGTTACTCCAGCTTCACCGCTGAGCACCACGCCCTGTCCTGCGGGCACGATGCCGTCTGCCACCTTGCTCAGTGTCACCACGTTGCCAGCCTCTGCTGCAGTGTACACGCTGAGACCTTCGGGTGCCTTGCAGGCGGATGGTGCGCAGAATGTGCCCATGCCGGCTGCGGAAAGTTTGGCAACAGGGTCTACAATAAACCAAACGCCAGGCACAACGCAATCAGCACCTTTATCGCTTGCATCTACTCCTGTTACATCAATTTGGTATTTTTCATTTGCATCCAAAGCAATTGACACTTTAGCCGTTTTTGTTGGTTCTGAAGCTACTTTCTCCTTTATGGCTGTTCCACTTGTAGGTGTTGCAGTAACTTCTATGTAGCGAGGTTCGGTGCCACTTGAAGTAACTCCATAAGCAACAAATTCTTTAACTCCTGTCACATAAAAAATCAATCGCTTCCTGGTATTTCCTTTTTTCACTATGACACCATCATACTTAACACTGGAAGATGAAAGCAAATCTTTGGCAAAAACAATGTTTCCAGATTTATTATTAGAACCCGTTACAATGTCTCCATAGTCAATCCACGCGGCACCACTTCCTACATTAGTTTCAGTCGTCGGAAATATCTCCGTTTTTGTAAATGTCCTATAATCGGCAGAATACCCCTGCAAGACACACATGGCCAATGCCATTAGCGTAAATAATTTTTTCATTTTGTTTTGTTTTTAAGTATTTTTTATTAAATGTATTCTATATTATATGCTTGTTGTCCCCAAAGATCAACACGAGAGCAAAATTACAAATAAATGTCAACGTTTTACCCCCCCCGAAGCTAATATTTGTTAAAACACGTGTTGTTTATTAAATACTTGACATATATCAACTCTTCCGCACACAGCAAGTAGGCAGAAGGCCATGAATAAGAGAGAGGAGACGGCGAAAGGTCTGACGAATGGAGAGGGATGCAGCGTGAAGTTACAATGACGCATGGAGGGATAACCGTGTTTCCTCCCCAATTGACAATAATCCGTCATTCCATCACGCTCAGCAAGAACAGCTGAAACAGAGAGGGTTGTTTCTACTTTTGCCCCTGCAGGGCGTGCGTATGGACCACACGCTACCCAGGGTGTCGCTGCGCTTGCCCTGGGCTAAGTACAGGCTGGGCTTTCAGTCCGACTTCTCCATGTACGACTATTTGCCCCAAACACACCACTCAACCGCACAGGGCATCATCTACGCTCACAGACACACACCCCTTCTAACCGCACATACAATCATTAGGGAGCTGACAACGCATAATTGGCCCGCAGGCTTGAACCGATACAATTTATGCGACTACCAACCGCACACAGGATTTGCGCCGTGTGTGCGCTTACGCCTAATGCCCTTTGGTGAACTTCTTCACTTCCTTGCGCGCACGGCGAAGTTGCCGCTGAAACTTCTTGTCGGCATGCAGACGCGCCACCACGGCACTGCCTGCCAACCGTGCGGCATCGACGTCGCTCTGATAGTGGAAACCGGCAATGACGCGGCTCTCCCCTATCTCGTAGCCACGCTTGAGGATGAGCTCCTGACGGAGAGGGTTCAGTTCGGCCAGCACGAGGGCTATGCACCAGCCCGTGGCGGAATGGCCCGAGGGATAGGAATAGGTGCGGCGGTAGCGTGGCTCCACCTCGGGGATGGCGGTGGAGTCGTGAAAGAGCACGAAGGGACGAGGACGGCGATAGTGGTCCTTCGCCTTGCGGATAGAGTTGCCGCCGTCGGTGTCGAGCCGCTCCACGAGGGCGTAGAGCTGGGGCGTAGAGCTGCGACTCATCTCGAACCCCATGGCGGGCGAAAACTGACGGAGCAGCGCCTCTACCGACTGGTCGGCATCGGCCACTGCCTCACGGCCTCGCGCCGTGAGACGCTGTTGCTTGCCCCAAAGGAAGCGAGCCTTGTCGTTGAGAAACTGCACGCTCGACGTGTCGGGCGGAGCCGGCAGATATGCCACGCCATTGGGCACCTGACTGAGGTTGAGAAACGAGGGCCACCGTTGCGGTTTCCCGCCGGTCTGTGCCTGCACTGTCAGGGCAAGCAGCAGGCTGATAAGGAGTGTGAGCTGGTTCTTCATTTGCGGAATTGTGATGGTTTTAAAAAAGACGGAACAGACGCAAGGCAACAGGTCCTGCACCACTTCTGCAAAGGTAAGAAAAAAATCGAGAACAGGAAAGAAACAAGAGGGCAAAAGAGTGGTTTTAGGGTGTGTATTTCCAACTTTAACATTTGTTAGTAACGGCTTTCGGCAGGTTGCAGTAGGAAACCGAAAAAGATGAAGTTATTGGCCGGATGGTGACGGATATGCCGGAAAGCGATGCTTTTTTCGGTGGTTTTTTACTCAACTTTTTGTGTGCAATCGTGACCATTTAACACGAAATTAACGCGGTTTTCCCTCTCCAACTGCGTTTTTCTCCCCTTTTCGGCAACAGTTTTGAGGGGGTACACACCTGCTTTCAAGGGTGTCACACTTTTTAGGGGCAGTTTTAGGGGTAGTCGCAAAAACAGGTTATCCATCTGTGGCACAGAAGTTTCAACCCCGTTTTTGTAATTACTCAAAGTGTTAAAAATGGCGGTTTGTGACGTGACAGTTCAAAATATATGCGTGGAGGGTATATTTGTTAAATCTTTTAATATAATATATT
>CAJKDU010000061.1 GCA_905198745.1 uncultured Prevotella sp.
GACAAGCCCATTGGCAGAATTAAGTATGCACTAAATTAATTCCGCCAACAGGTTGTTTTTTGTTTTTCCTAAATCCTTGCAAAGGTACTAATTTCTATTGAAACAGCCAAATGACTTATGGTTTCTTGATTTGGGTCAACTTTATGTGCCGTATTATTACTTCGGGTCTGAATTGTTGGTTAGACCGTATTGACGGAGAGAAAACGAATAGACAAGTGCATGTTTGTCAGGAAATATGCAAGTGGAAAGCAGGTGGAAAATTGTTCAAAACAGCTAAACGGCATAATGCTTGGTGTCCTCAACGCTTTTGACAATACGGTCAGAGCCAATTTGGGGGATGTATTACCATGGTTAATCGTCTGTAAGTCTGATATTAACCGCCCGTAAGTCTGCCACTAACCGCCCGTAAGTCTGCCACTAACCGTCCGTAAGTCTGCCATTAGCCATCCGTAAGTCAGCCATTAACCGTCCGTAAGTCTGCCACTAACCATCTGTAAGTCTGCTATTAACCGTCCGTAAGTCTGCTATTAGCCATCTGTAAGTCTGCCACTAACCATCCTTTAGTGTGTCACTACCAAGTGCAAGATGTGCTGCTGAGTGATATTCTGTATGTCCGTTTGTCGGAATAGGTTGTTCAGTATTTCTTTATTAGGAGTACGGTTGCCATAATTGTGTTAGACGTTTGTCGTGAATTTTCGCAGTCCTGAAAACCGCAATGTCGGTGACAGCAAATAATATTTCATGAAGATATCGGCTGAAAGAACATACTTTTCCATGTTTTTAGGTCTAATGTGACGCTATTTCAAATTATTGTCGTAACTTTGTAGCTGGATATGGCACACACACACGACAATGCTATGCAAGCAATGATATTTGCAGCCGGGCTCGGCACCCGGCTCAAGCCGCTCACCGACACCATGCCCAAGGCACTTGTTCCTGTGGGCGGTGAACCTCTGCTCGCCCATGTGGCGCAGCGGCTGAAGGAGGCGGGATGCGGTCGTACGGTGGTCAATGTGCACCACTTTGCCGGTCAAATCATTGACTATCTCAAGGCACATGACTTTGGTCTTGACGTGCGTATTTCCGACGAGTCGGAGCATTTGCTCGACACGGGCGGAGGCATCCGCCACGCACAGCAACTCTTTCACCCCAACTTGCCCATCCTTATCCACAATGTTGACATACTCAGCAATGTCAACCTCCGACGCTTTTACGACCTTCATCAGGAGCACGATGCAACCCTTTTGGTGAGCGACCGCCACACCTCACGCTATCTGCTTTTCGATGACGACATGCGGCTTGTGGGCTGGACCAATGTCCAGACAGGCGAAGTGCGCTCCCCTTATCCCCATCTTGATCCGTCGCATTGCCGCCGTTACGCATTCTCCGGCATCCACCTTTTCTCGCCGCGGCTGTTCCCGATGATGGACGCGTTCCCTGAAAAGTTCGGCATCATAGACTTCTATCTTCAGGCTTGCGCCCGTGCCGACATACGCGGCTTTCTAAAGCCCGACCTCCGCCTGATGGACGTGGGCAAGCTCGACACGCTTGCCGAAGCCGAGGATTTCCTGTCGGAGCTGGGCGGTGAGCAACAACAGAACAAACCCAATAAACAACATAATTAACATGCAACAGAAGATTATAATCCTCGATTTCGGTTCGCAGACCACGCAGCTCATAGGCCGTCGTGTGCGCGAACTCGACACCTTCTGCGAAATTCTTCCCTACAACAAGTTCCCTAAGGATGACCCGTCGGTTATCGGCGTCATCCTGAGCGGTTCGCCTTATTCGGTGCACGACAAGGAAGCCTTCAAGGTAGACCTCAGCCAGTTCATCGGCCGTCTGCCGGTGCTCGGCATCTGCTACGGAGCGCAGTATCTTTCGTACGCCCAGGGCGGACGTGTGGAGGCTGCCGACTCACGTGAGTACGGTCGTGCCAACTTGGAGCATTTCGATGCCCAGAACCCGCTCTTCAAGGGCTTTGTGGAAAATTCGCAGGTGTGGATGAGCCATGGCGACACCATTACAGCCATTCCTGAAGGCTATGAATGCATCGCCTCAACTGCCAACGTGAAGTTTGCAGCCTATGCTTCCACTAAGCAGCCCGTTTGGGCCGTGCAGTTCCACCCCGAGGTGTTCCATTCGCTTCAGGGCACACAGTTGCTCAAGAACTTTGTGGTAGACATTTGCGGAAGCAAGCAGGACTGGAGTGCCGACTCGTTTGTAGACACCACTGTGGCAGAACTCCGCAAGCAGTTGGGCAATGACAAGGTTATTCTCGGCCTTTCGGGAGGCGTGGATTCCAGTGTGGCTGCCGTGCTGCTCCACCGTGCCGTGGGCAGCAACCTGACCTGCATATTCGTAGACCATGGCATGCTCCGCAAGAACGAGTTCCGCGACGTGATGCGCGATTATGAGGGACTGGGACTCAACGTTATCGGCGTTGACGCCTCGGAAAAGTTCTTTGCCGACCTGGCAGGCGTTTCCGATCCCGAACAGAAGCGTAAGATTATAGGTCGTGATTTCGTGGAGGTGTTCAATGCCGAGGCCAAGAAGCAAACGGGCGCCAAGTGGCTTGCCCAGGGCACCATCTATCCCGACCGCATTGAGTCGCTCAACATAACGGGTAAGGTCATCAAGAGTCACCACAACGTGGGCGGCCTGCCCAAGGAGATGAACCTACAGTTGTGTGAACCTTTGAAGTGGCTCTTCAAGGACGAAGTGCGCCGTGTGGGCCGTTCGCTCGGCATGCCCGAGCATCTCATCACCCGTCATCCTTTCCCCGGTCCGGGTCTGGCTGTGCGCATTCTGGGCGACATCACACGCGAAAAGGTGCGCATACTTCAGGACGCAGACGACATTTTTATCCGCGGTCTGCGCGACTACAAGGTGCGCCTGAGCGGTGAAGAGGCCCGCCGTGTGCTGGCTGCCGGTGTGCCGGCCGACATGCAGAATGGTGAGATTGAGGTGTCGCTCTACGACCAGATATGGCAGGCAGGCACCGTGCTCCTGTCCACCGTGCGTTCGGTGGGCGTGATGGGCGACGAGCGCACCTACGAGCATCCCGTGGCACTGCGTGCCGTGACCTCTACCGATGCCATGACAGCCGACTGGGCCCATCTGCCCTACGATTTCATGGCGAAGGTGAGCAATGAGATTATTAATAAGGTGAAAGGTGTCAACCGCGTTTGCTACGACATCTCCTCCAAGCCACCAGCAACGATCGAGTGGGAGTAGAAGCCCATTTACTACGGATATAAAAAATCCCCTCCAAGTCAAGTTCTATGATTTGGAGGGGATTTGCTTATTCCACGGTCATGCCTTTGCAGATGAGTGCCATGCGCTCAGGGCTGAGATAGAGAGTGAAGGCCTGCTGCATGTCTGCCGGTGTGATGGCTTTCAAGTATTGGGCAAAACGGTTGAGCTCGGCGAGTGTTTCGCCGTTTTGCAGGAGTGAGGTGAGGCCTTCCATCCACGGTATGGGGGCATTGTCGGCCAATAGCTTGCGTCTTTGCACCAGAAAATTCATCTTTGCCTGTTGCAGTTCGGTTGGGGCAACGGGCGTCTGTTGCAGCTCACGGATTGTTTCTCTCACGGCTTTGTCGGCAGTCTGCCTGTCCTCGTTGCGCACGGTCACCTTGACCAGGAAGTGATACTTTTGTTGTGGATAGCCGGCTTTCGATAGTTTTACATCGGGCGAACTGGCTATTTTCAGTTGTCCTTCAAGTCGCTGTTGCAACCTTTGTTGCAGCAATCCCCTGATGATGGCAAGTTTTGCAGACTCCTTGAGTTCGGGCAGGTAGTTGCCGGGAAACACGTAGTGAAGTTCGGTTTGTGTGCTTGTCGTGTTGGGAAAGGTCTTTCTGAAGTTCATCTCAGGTATGTAGACAGGCTTGTCTGTGAAAGTCCCCATGTTGGAAGATGTGAGTCGGCCGAAGGTGTTGGCGGCAGCACGGAGCACGGATTTCGGGTTGAAGTGGCCGGTGAAGATGATGGTGGTATGCTCGGGGTCGGTAAAGAGCCGTGTGTAATAGTAGCACATGTGGTCGAGGTCCAGTTGGTCAAGGTCTGCCGCTGTGTGTTTCAAACCTTCCGTCGACGGTGTGTCGCGGGCAATGGAGTCGATGCACTGGATGAGCATGCGCTGTGGGTCGAGCGTCCGGAGTTGCTGGAGTTTGCTTTCGTGCATGATGCAGTCCTTTTCCTCCTGACGCAATCTGTCGAAGTTCTCGTATGCCCTGCCGGGTGCGGTTATCTTTTCATAAGCCATATTCATCAGCAGTTGTGGCTTGGAACAAGGTGCTGTGGCCTTCAGTTGGTGCCAATAGTCGTCTATGGCGATGGTCATAGTGATGTTGTCAGTCTGCATCACGTCTATCAGCGTGTCCTCGGGCACGTTCTGCAGCCCGCCCATGTCCACATATTTGTCAGCATCCATCAAGAGCAAGCGTGAGTTCGGGTCGAGGTCGGCGTATCCGCCACGGCCCAGGAGAGTCATGCGGAGCGTGCTGTCGCGGTCTGTCGTGGGGCGGAGAATCAGGCGCAAGCCGTTCTTGAGCAAATATTCCGATGCCCCGATATCTGCATATCCGCTGGCACTTGCGGGTGAGGCATCGGGATGTGTTGCCGAAAGGCATGGCGGCAGGTTCAGGTGGCGTTCCTCGACTTCAGGCCTGCGTTGGTATTTGTAGGTGTAGGTGTGTGCCTTCATTCCTCTTTGCCACACGTGGCGCAGGTGTCGCTCATTGAAGGCGTCGCGTCTGCCTTTGTGGTTACGATAGGCTGCGAGCACAGACAGATGCTTGTTGTTAATCAGGTCGGAGAGCATGCGTTGCAGGGTGGCACTTGTTGTGTGCTCCACAATGTCGCGTATGCGCGCCATGTCATCGGAAGAAGTGACAGGAAGGTTGCCGCTGATGGCATAATCGGTTAGGTAGTCGCACCAGATGGCTGAAGCCGTGCCCACGGTGTCTACGCGCATGGTTCGCAGTTTCTCGGCAATGTTGTCGGCAAGTTCTTTATGTGAGAATCCGCGCTGTATGATGGTGTTGAGAGTTATCAGTGCACTGTTCATATAGCTTTTTATTATGCGTCTGTTGTTACCTTCTACCGAGATGAAAAACATGTTCTTCCCGTCCAAGACAGTCTTGTCGACAATAGAAGCGTTTATTTGCTTGGCTTTTAGTCGCTTGTCAATGGCCGTGACGAGTATTTTCCATTGCTCTTTTTCGGCAGTGGCAGCTACGTTGGCAGTGGAGTTGGAAGGATGAGGAATGGCAAAGGTGAGCCGTGAACGGGCTGCCGTGGTGTCTACAGCTTCGGCGAGGGTGAATCCTTTGCGGTAGGTAAGGGGGTATTTCCGGTGAATGGAGCGATCTCCTACGGGTAGTTCCCCGAACACCGTCTTCACGCATTTTTCCATGTCGACGGCATCCATATCACCCACCACCACGAGCGTGACATTCTGCGGAATGTACCACTTGTGGTAGTATTTGAGCACTTCCTCTCGGGTGAGCAGTTCCGTTTCCTGTATGGTGCCTGTTGGCTTACGGTGAAGATGTCTGCCCTTGCCCAGTTTTAAGTCCTGGAATTTGTCGTCGAGTGACGAGCTGTTCATTGCCTCGTTGATAATGGCTCTCCGTTCTGTTTCCATTCTCTTTGGGTCGAAACTGAGACTTCCGATGATGTCGCGGAGAGCAAATAGTGAATTGCTTATCACATGATAGCCGAAGTCGGCAACGGGAAGGGAAAGTTGGTAGACCGTGTGATTGAAGCCTGTAGTGGCAAGCATGTCATGGCCGGGAACCATGCCCAGTCTTTTAAAGTAGGACGTCCAGGAGTCGACCGGGAAGTGTGTGGAGCCGTTAAAAGCCATGTGTTCCACCATATGGGCGCTGCCTCGCTGCCGATTGGTTTCCTGCAATGTTCCTGCGTTCACCACAAGTCTAATCTCCAAGTTGTGCTTGGGGTGATTATTAGGCAGGATGATGTAGCGTAGTCCATTGGCGAGGTGTCCCTCGATGGTACCTTGCGGCAGGTCGATCTGGTTGTGCCGGTCGTTGGGAACTCCTTGTGCTGTCGAAGTGAAAAGCAGAATGACAAGGAATGTTATTGTGCGTAAGAGTCTGTTCATAAAGTTTTGCTTTAGGCAGTTTGCCGTTTTTTTCGTCTATTATATGTTTGCAAAGACAGTGCCAACGAGCGGAATGAAAGTATTCTTTCATATTGCCGAGTGCCGCCTGTCTTATGCAAAGATAGTGCAAATGAGCGGAATAGGAAATAAAAAACCGTTATTTATTTTTTTATTCCCGAGTTTTAGAGGCTGTGGCAAAGACTCGGTGAGAGAGGGGATATAATAAAAAAGGAGTGTGTTCTTTCCCGGTTCTTCTTTTTTGGTTACCTTTGTTCCATTAATCATCAATAAACTTAACAAGTATGAAAAAATACTTTATTTCAGTGCTTTTGTCGCTGTCTATCTCTTCAGCTTCTTTTGCCCAGGACAATGCCACTGCCCCACACTACAAGCCCACGGCAGAGAATATTGCTTCACGTCAGGAATTTCAGGACGACAAGTTCGGCATTTTCCTTCATTGGGGACTCTATTCCATGCTTGCTACGGGCGAATGGACTATGACCAACAACAACCTGAACTACAAGGAATATGCCAAACTTGCCGGTGGCTTCTATCCCTCGAAATTCAATGCAGCCCAGTGGGTGGCTGCCATTAAGGCTTCCGGTGCCAAGTATATATGTTTCACTACTCGTCATCACGAGGGCTTCTCCATGTTCAAGACTCGCTATTCAGACTATAATATCGTGGATGCCACACCTTTCCGGCGTGACATTCTCAAGGAACTTGCCGACGAGTGTCACAAGCAGGGCATACGTCTTCACTTGTATTACTCTCATATTGACTGGCAGCGCGAGGATGCCGTGTGGGGACGGACGGGACGTGGAACAGGGCGCCCCAATCCCCAAGGAAACTGGAAAAGCTATTACCAATTCATGAACAACCAGCTCACGGAACTGCTGACAAACTATGGCAAGATTGGGGCCGTGTGGTTCGACGGATGGTGGGACCAAGACCAGAACCCGAACTTTGACTGGCAACTGCCTGAGCAGTATGCGCTCATTCATCGCTTGCAGCCAGGTTGTCTGGTGGGCAACAATCATCACCAGACACCTTTCGAAGGTGAGGATATCCAGATTTTCGAGCGCGACCTGCCGGGGGAGAACAAGGCAGGACTGTCGGGACAGGACGTTAGCAGACTGCCCCTTGAAACCTGTGAAACCATGAACGGCATGTGGGGCTACAAGATAACAGACCAAAACTATAAGTCGGCCAAGACCCTCATACATTATCTCGTGAATGCCGCCGGCAAGAATGCCAACTTGCTGATGAACATCGGTCCCCAGCCGGATGGCGAACTTCCGGCTACCGCCCTCGACCGCTTGAAGGAAATGGGCGAATGGATGCACACTTACGGAGAAACCATTTATGGCACTCGGGGTGGAATCGTGCCGCCACATGATTGGGGCGTGACCACCCAAAAGGGCAACCGCCTCTTTGTGCATATACTCAACCTGCAGGACCGTTCGCTCTTCCTTCCCGTAGGATCGCGCAAGGTGAGAAGTGCCTGCGACTTTGTGACGCGCCGTGCAGTAAAGGTCAGTCGCGTGGAGGGTGGAGTGGTCATTACGCTCGACCATGCACCAGCAGACATAGACAAGGTGGTTGAGTTGACGCTCTGAAATGGCATGAGGAAAACGGAAGTCTCGCCTTTAAGCGAGACTTCACGTTTAATGGCTTTGCTTCAGTCGCAAACTGTTGAGCACCACGCTCACGCTCGACATAGCCATAAGTGCACTGCCCCACATGGGGGTAATCTGAAGGGTAGAGCCGAATATGGCAGGCACACCTGCTGCCAAGGGAATGCAGATGGTGTTGTAGGCAAACGCCCAGAAGAGGTTCTGATGTATGATTTGAACGGTGCGGCGTGACAGATGTACAGCTTCAGGTATGTGCAGCAGGTCGTCGCCCATGAGTGTCACCTGCGCCACGTCCATGGCAATGTCGGTGCCCGACCCCATGGCAATGCTCACGTCGGCAAGTGCCAGGGCCTGCGAGTCATTGATGCCGTCGCCCACCATGGCCACGCGGTGCCCCTCCGATTGAAGACGGCGCACCAGGTCTTCCTTGTCCTGAGGCAGTGCTTGGCTTCTCATGTGCTCTATGCCCACTTGTTCTGCCCAGTAGCGTGCTGCATCGGGCTTGTCTCCGCTCATCATCCACACGTCAATGCCCAACTTTTTCAGGCCTTCTATGGCTTCACGGGCATGAGGCTTGAGGGTCTCTCGCTCTTCGGGCGCAAGGTGGTCGGCGTGCTGGAAGTCTATGTCCTTGCGCGGAATGGTGAGCGTTCCGGTCTTGTCGATGACCAGTGTGTCGATGTGTTGCAAGTGTTCGAGAGCCACGGCGTCCTTGATGAGTACGCCGTTTTGGGCTGCTTTGCCCATGCCTACCATAAGAGCGGTAGGCGTGGCGAGTCCCATGGCACACGGACAGGCAATGACAAGCACCGCTACCGCTGACACGATAGCCCTCGGCATGGCGGCCATGCCGCCCAAGGTGAGCCATGCCACAAGGGTGATTGCTGACAACAACATCACTGTAGGCACAAAGACAAGTGCCACCCGGTCAACCTGTCGCTGTACGGGTGCCTTGGACCCCTGGGCTTCCTGTACCATGCGGATGATGCCTGCAAGCATGGTGTCGCGTCCCACTTTTTGGGCACGGAACCGCAGTTCTCCTTTCTTGACCATGGTTCCTGCCAAGACGCGCGCTCCAGGTACACGCTTCACGGGAGTGGGTTCACCACTTATCATACTTTCGTCTATCCATGCTTCGCCGTCGCTCACTGTGCCGTCGACCGCTATTTTCTCTCCTTGTTTCACCTCTATTTCATCTCCCCGCTCCAACGAAGCAATGGGCACATCAATGATTCCGTCGGTTGTAACCAGGCGGGCCGTTTTGGGCGTCAGCCCCATCAGATGCTTGATGGCGGAAGCCGTGGAGTGCTTGGCACGCTCTTCGAGTAGTCTACCCGTGAGCACAAAGGTGATGATCATGACCGATGCGTCGTAGTAGGTGCAGGTGCCAATGCCATAGCGGGCGGAAAGAGAGTCGCCCCAGAAAGTACATATCACGGAAAACACAAACGAGGTACCTGTGCTGAGCGCCACGAGTGTATCCATGGAAGCAGAGCCGTGGAGCAACTGCCGCCAAGCCGTGACAAAAAACTGTCGGCCACACCATGCCATGTTGAGAAGCGAGAGAATGAGCATCACTTGGTCGGCATCGTTCCTGCTTCCGATGTTTATCCATCCCATGCAGATACACATGGTAAGCACGGCAAATATCCACGAAGCTGCCACCTTGGTTTGAAGCAGGCGTAAGGAACGTCGTTCTATACGTTCCACGCTTTCCGTGTCGTCTATCACCAGGTCGTATCCGGCAGCCTGTACTTCTTTTTTGAGATCGGCGAGCGTCACGATGGCAGGGTCGAACTCCACAAGGGCCGAACGACCGGGAAGACTCACTGCCGCTGAGGATATCCCGTGGATACCCCGCAACACTTTTTCCACACGTGCCGAACATGCGGCACATCCCATGCCAAGTACAGGCAAGTTCTTCTTTTCTATCATTTCCTTTGATTCTTTTTATTTTCAGTGTGCAAAGTTACGCACTTCGTTCCCATTTGCTGTTATGTAATTATGGATAAAGTTTATGTATTTTGGATATGAAAAAAGGCTCTTCCGATATTTGGAGTGATACATGATATTGTGGTATCGGGTTAGCATG
>CAJKDU010000062.1 GCA_905198745.1 uncultured Prevotella sp.
CACTTTATTTGATGAATTTTAATAACCATGCGATTTTATCGCATCAGTACTAAATGGGAACCAAGAGACAATGGCAAACTAATTTAAAAACAAGAAATAAAAATGAAAGCATTCGTTTTCCCCGGTCAGGGAGCCCAGTTCGTAGGTATGGGCAAAGACCTTTATGAAAACAACCCAAAGGCTAAGGAACTTTTCGACAAGGCAGACGAGATTCTTGGCTATAAGATTACAGATATCATGTTTAACGGTACGGACGAGGAACTCAAGCAGACCAAGGTGACACAGCCTGCCGTATTCCTTCACAGCGTCATCAGTGCCATCTGTCTGGGCGACGAGTTCAACCCTGCTATGGTGGCTGGCCATTCACTCGGTGAGTTCTCTGCCTTGGTGGCAGCCGGTGCACTGAGCTTTGAAGACGGTCTTCGCCTTGTTTATGCCCGTGCTATGGCCATGCAGAAGGCTTGTGAGTCAACTCCTGGTATCATGGCAGCCATTATCGGTCTGCCTGACGAGAAGATTGAAGAGGTTTGTGCAGAGGTGAGCAAGACCGCCGGTGTGGTTGTTGCCGCCAACTACAATTGCCCAGGACAGCTCGTTATCTCTGGCTCCATGGACGGCATCAACGCTGCTTGCGAACAACTCAAGGCTGCCGGTGCCAAGCGTGCCCTGCCTCTGAAGGTGGGCGGTGCTTTCCACTCTCCCCTCATGCAACCTGCCAAGGATGAGCTTCAGGCAGCTATCGAGAAGACCACATTCAGTGCACCCAAGTGCCCCGTATACCAGAATGTAGACGCCCAGCCTCACACAAATCCTGAGGAAATAAAGACAAACCTCATTGCTCAGCTCACCAGCAGTGTGCGTTGGACACAGACCGTGCAGAACATGATTGCTGCCGGTGCCGACGACTTTACAGAGTGTGGTCCGGGCAAGGCACTCCAGGGCATGATTGGCCGCATCGACAAGAACGTGGCTGCCCACGGTATTGCATAAACAAGATCCCGACAGGGAAATTGCATAATCATTCTGAATGAACGAAAAGATAATTATCTATCAAATCTTTACACGCCTTTTCGGCAACCGCAACCAGACTTGCAAGGAGTGGGGGGCGCTTGCCGAAAACGGTTGTGGAAAGATGAACGATATTGACGAGAGAGTGCTCAAGCAAATACACGGCTTGGGCATTACTCATATTTGGTATACAGGTGTAATTCGCCATGCCACTCAAACAGATTATTCCCGGCATGGCATCCCACGACAGCATCCCGCTGTGGTGAAAGGCAAGGCAGGATCTCCTTACGCCATTACGGACTATTATGATATTGACCCCGACTTGGCGGTAGACGTTGACCATCGCATGGCAGAATTCGACGCCTTGCTCGAACGCACCCACAAGGAGGGCATGAAAGTGGTTATTGACTTTGTGCCTAACCACGTGGCGCGCCAATACCAATCTGTGGCAAAGCCTGTCGGAGTGCACGATTTGGGTGAAGATGACGACCCGAATATGGCCTTTTCGGCGCAGAATAATTTCTATTATTGTCCGGGCCAGCCTTTTTCTCCTCAGTTCGATCTTCAGCAAGGAGCTGTAAAGCCTTACTATGAGATGCCTGCCAAAGCTACGGGCAATGACCGCTTCGATCCTTCGCCTTGTGTGAATGATTGGTATGAAACGGTGAAACTCAATTATGGCATAGACTATTGTGATGCCGGCGGACGAAGTTACCATTTCAATCCGGTGCCTGACACATGGAAAAAAATGACCGACATTCTGCTCTTCTGGGCAGCCCGTGGCGTAGACGCATTCCGTTGCGACATGGCCGAAATGGTGCCCACGGCCTTTTGGTCATATGCCACTAATATTGTCCGCGAACGTTATCCGCACATACTCTTTATCGGTGAGGTTTATGATCCCGGGCAGTATAGAAACTATATAGCCGCGGGGTTTGACTATCTCTACGACAAAGTGGGCATGTATGACTGCATACGCGATGTCATAGCCGGATGTCGTCCGGCTTCTTCTATCACCTATCAATGGCAGTCAACAGACGATATCCACGACCACATGCTCTTCTTCCTTGAAAATCATGACGAGCAGCGGCTGGCTTCCGACTTCTTCTGCGGTGACGCCCTCAAGGGGGTTCCCGGACTGGTGGTGAGCGCATTGATGCGTTCCAATCCGTTCATGCTCTATGCCGGACAGGAATATGGCGAACGGGGCATGGACAAGGAGGGATTCAGCGGACGTGACGGCCGTACTACAATCTTTGACTATTGGATGGTGGACACCATTCGGCGCGGATATTATGACCATGCTTCCCTTACGAAGGAGGAGCGGTTGCTGGGACTGATTTACATGAGAGTGCTTCGGCTTTCCAACCGCGAGAAAGCCCTGCGTGAGGGTGCTTTCTTCGATTTGATGTATGCCAACTCAGGTGTATGGAACTTCAATCCCCACAAGCAATACGCCTTTCTGCGTTGCAAGGACGACGAGGCGATACTTGTCACGGCGAATTTTTCGGCCGATCCAGTCAACTGTGGCGTGAACATTCCCGGCCATGCTTTCGATTTCTTCAAGATGGCAGAAGGGGAAGTAGACGTGGTGGACTTGCTTACGGGAGAAACCCGCTCTGTTGAACTCAAACGTGATGGCGCCTTCCCGGCCTATATGATGCCATGGGGAGCTGCCGCCTATAAATTCAAGATAAAGATGGAAGAAAAAGGCTATGCACTCAATGTGCACAACAAGGAAGAGTTCCCGCCAGCCCACACTGCCGAGCATCTGCTCAATCAGGTAATGGTGCGCATGTTCGGTTGTGAGCGGTCTGACAATGCCCACATCGAGCGTAAGAAGAGCAAAATCAGCTATATTCTCGACCATAAGCCCTCGAAGAAGGAAGAAAAGGAAATTGAGGACAAGATGAATGAGCTTATTGCTGAAGACTTGCCCGTGACGTTCGAGTTTGTGGACCGCAACCATATTCCAGAGGGAGTCAAACTGGATCGCTTGCCGGACGATGCGTCTGAAACGTTACGCCTGGTTCGTATAGGTGATTTCGACGTGTGTCCCTGTATTGGCAAGCATGTGCGATCCACTTCCCAAATAGGCAAATTCGTGCTCCTTGGTACCAATTGGGACGAAATGAAGCACTCGTTCCGAATTCGCTTCAAGGTGGTGCAATAGAACGATATCATTGGCGAGCTGCGGACAGATGGTTTATTTGTTCCGTGACTCGCCTTTTTGTTTGTTGACTTAAGTAATAATTGAAAATGAATACACAGCAAATTCTTTCCCCTTCTTCGGAAGACCTGAAGAAAGTCGGTGAACTTTTTTCTTTTCTTGACAAGTCTCCCGTGAATTTCTTGGCCGTGAAGAATATGGCAGCTATCCTTGAACAACATGGCTTTCGGCGCCTCAGCCCAGAGGAGCCAATTGGCAATGTCCATGCGGGTGACCGATTCTTTGTGACCAAGAACGATTCTTCTATTTATGCTTTCCAAATCGGCAGAAAACCACTGGCAGACAGTGGCTTCCATATGATTTGTGCCCATTGCGATTCGCCGACGTTCCGCATCAAGCCTCAGGCAGAGATGCTTTGCGAGGGTGGGCTGGTGAAACTCAATACGGAAGTCTATGGCGGTCCCATCCTGTCCACGTGGTTTGACCGTCCGCTCACCATCGCCGGCAGGGTTATAGTCCGTGGTGAAGACGCCATGCATCCGCAGACTCTTCTTGTTCACGTGCAGCGTCCGTTGCTTCAAATCAGCAATCTTGCCATCCATTTCAACCGCCAGGTGAATGACGGTGTGCGGTTGAGTCGCCAGAAAGACGTGCTGCCGATTCTTGGATATGTCACGAATGAACTGGAACGGGAAAATCTGCTGATAAATATAATCTTGGAGGAACTGAACAAACAACAGTCTGTGAAACGGGAAGATGTGCTCGACTTTGACCTTTATCTGGCTGATGCCACACCTGCCTGCACGTTTGGCGTGCACAACGAGTTCATTTCTTCCGGCAGGCTCGACGACTTGTCCATGTGCTATGCAGGGCTTGAAGCTTTGCTTGCGTCATCCCTTTCCGATACCACGCAAGTGCTTGCCATCTTTGACAATGAGGAGACTGGTTCGCAGACCAAGCAGGGAGCCGGCAGTCCGTTCCTTTCGTATATGCTCAAGCGTATAGCCCTATCGCAGAGTGGAACGGAGGAGGCGTATTATCAGGCTGTGGAGCGTGCATTCATGGTGTCGGCAGACAATGCCCATGCATGGCATCCTAATTATCCGGAGAAGTATGACCCCATCAATCATCCCATGCTTGGAGGAGGTCCTGTCATCAAGTTCAACGCAGCCCAGAAGTATGCCAGCGATGCAGTGTCGGCTGCTGTATTTGCCCAGATATGTGCCCATGCAGGAGTGCCCTGCCAGCGTTTTGTGAATCATAGCGACGTGGCAGGCGGCAGCACACTTGGCAACATTCTTGCCTCGTCCATTCCCCTGAAGGGAGTAGATATGGGGGCTGCCATCCTTGCCATGCACAGTTGTCGTGAGACCGGCAGTGTGATGGATCATGTTTACACGGTGAAGGCTTTCACCGAATTCTTTAAGATGTAAACCATAGGGCCATTCCAAGCGGTCAGGAAGATGCAGACGACTACTGTTCTTCCTGACCGTTTGTCTTTGTGTCCTGTTCTTCCACAGTTTTCCTGTCGCTTTTTCTCTTTGTCTTTAGCCCTACTCGTATATAGTTGCCACGATGCGTCTGCTTCCGCCGTAGTTGCGGAATTCGCAGAGATAGATGCCTTGCCAAGTGCCGAGGTTGAGTCGGTGGTCAGTGATGGGGATGGTGAGGCTCACCCCAAAAAGCGAGCATTTGGCATGGGCGGGCATATCGTCGGAGCCTTCCAGGGTATGGTCATAATAAGCCTCATTCTCTTTTACGAGGTGGTTCATAATCCGTTCCATGTCGCTGCGCACGTCGGGATCGGCATTCTCGTTGATGGTCAGGGCACACGAAGTGTGCTGGACGAAGAGATTGAGCAGTCCTGTTTGGGGCAGTGGTGGCAGTTGGGCAAGTATTTCGCGGGTCACGAGGTGACATCCGCGGTGCTTGGCTGATAGGGTGAAAGTGGTTTGTTGTATCATGATTCTATGTTGTTGTTATTCCTCTTCCGGCACGACGTGCACGGTGCTGAAGGAGTTGTTGCCTTCCTGTCTCACCTGTATCTGCACCGGTATGCGTTCTTGCAATTCCTCCACATGGCTGATGATGCCCACATGGCGGCCCGATTGAGCGCGAAGTGATTGCAGGGTGTTGATGGCGTGTTGCAGCGGTTCGCCGCTGAGGGTGCCGAATCCTTCATCGATGAAGAGCGTGTCTACCGACAGCTGGCTGCCCATGTCGCTCAAGGCAAGAGCCAGTGAGAGCGAAACGAGGAAACTCTCGCCACCCGATATGGTGGTGGCAGCACGCCGCACGAAACCTTGGTAGGCATCTTCCAGCGAGATGACAAAGGTGCCTGGCTCCACGTGCAACGTATAACGGTCGGTGAGGGTCTTCATGTAGGAATTGGCACTGCGGATGAGGCTGGCCAGCACATAGCTTTGGGCAATCTTCCGGAAACTGGTGCCTTTGGCATCGCCGAGCAGTTGGTTGAGCCGGTCCCATTTCGTGTATTCTTCTTTCCGCTTTTTCGTTTCTTCCATGAGCGTTCCCAGCAGGAGCTTTTTCTCGCTGTCGGCTTTCAGTTCCTGTGCCACTGCGCCTTTGCGTTCTCCTATTTCATTCAGACGCGTTTCCTGTCCTGAAATCTTGGCGGCGAGCCCTTCTTGCGTGTCGTCGGATGCTAGTGCAGGCCGCTTTTCCAAGTGCGCTTTCTGCTGGTTGAGTATGCTCTCCAGCAGAGCCTTTTGGCTTACCGCTTGGCTTCTCAGCAGGTCGAGCTCTTGCTTCCTGCGGTCTATTTCTGCTGAAGTTAGAGCGTCGAGTGCCGTCAGCTTGTCGGATGTGAGTTCTTGATGCTGCTCCAAGAATTGGTTGAGCCATGCCTGGTTGTCTTCTCTTGATTTCACAGCCGTTTGCAGCTGGCTTTGCAAGGCGCTGAGCGATGTGCTCAACCGGTTCACCCGAGCCGTCAGGTCTGCCATGCGCTGAGGTGTGGCGGCAACCGTGGCAGCCCATTGTGGCATGTTGGCGTCAATGCTCTTGATGGAGTCGTTCACGCTTTGGCAGAAGTAAGTCTGACGTTCTATCTGCTGTTCCAGTTCTTGCATGGCTTTCTTCCTGTCCTCATACGTCTTGCTCTCTTCTTCCATTTGGTGGGCGAAGGCGAGGGGAGATGTCTTCCAGTTGTCACCCCAGACGTTTGTGTCGAGCCATGCGGCAAGTGTGTTTTCTGCCTTGACTGATTCCTGCTGGCGGTCCTGCTGTTGTCTTGTTAGTTCAGACACCTTGAGCTTTGATTTCTCCACATCTTGTTGGGCTTGTTGGGCCTGCATGTTGAGCTTGCCCACCAGAGAACTTTGCTTTTTCCACTTCTCCTGTAACATCTTGACACGCAGCTCTTCTTGCTCGCCAACCTTGATGTTTTGTTCAATCTCCTCTGTCGAGCGGTTGGTCGCCTCTTCCGCCTCTTGCAATGCGGTTGGTGTTGTGTTGTCAATGCGGTCTATCTGGCATTGTTCACAACTTTCCTTTGCCATGCGTTCCGCCTGTTCCACCGATTTGTCTTTGTCGTAGGATGTTTTCATCTGAGTGGCCAGTGCACGTTGGGCCTTGACCTCAGCCTCCAGTTTGTTGCATTGGCTTTCCAGTTCACCATAGGCTTTTTCTGCCCGATTATAGGTGTCTTCCGATTGCTTGAAGAGCAGGTCCAGTTCCTCCTCGTGTGGCCATTCCAGGGTGATGGGTTGGTGGCACACGGGACACAAGTCGCCCATTTTCAGTATCCTTCGCATACTTTTGGCCCATTTGTCCACCGAGTTGCGTTGGGCTTCGAGCATGTCTTTGCACGCCTTGCGCCGGGTGTCAGCCTCAAGCAGTAGCGGTTGCAGGGTTTTCCGTTCTGTTTCCTTTTGGTCGATGAGTTGCTCTTTCAAATCAATCTGTTGCTTGGCTTCTGTTCTGAGTGCACGTGTCCTTTCAAGCGTAGCCAAATGTTCCAGTGCCCTTGCTATGCGGGTTCGCTTTTCCAAAGCCTCGTCGCGTCGGGTTCGCAGAGCCGGAAGATGGAGGTCTTGCAGGGCTTTCTCTGCTTGGTCCTGCTGCGACTGCAGTTCAGTCAGCACCGATTGGGCTTGACGGGCCTGTTCTGTTGCCTTTTCCAGTCGTGGCACAAACACTTGTGTCAGGGTCTGTTGTTCCGTTTCAGCTTCACATTGCAGTTGTCGAGTCTTTTCTCTGCAAGCGTTCATCAGCGTCAGTTGCCCGACAATGACTTGTGCTTTGTCGTAGGCTGAAGTCTTGGGTGCCATTGCCTCCAGGAGCGTTTCCGTCTTTTCTTTCTCCTTGTTCAGCCGCTCTTTCTCCTTTTCTTCATAGCATAGGGCGCCTCGCAGTCGGTCATATTCTTCCTTTTGCTGCGAGCGTGCCTGCTGGAGTTTGTCTATGCTTCTCACGGCATCGCCGAGCAGATGCAGCCTGTGGCGTGCGTCTATGGTCTGTGTCCATTGTTTCAGCAGGAGTTCCTGTTGCCGGAAGTCTTCGCTTTGAACAGCACTTAATGACTTTTCGTAAGCCTGTTGTGTGGCTGCCACACGCTTCGAGAGCTGCTCCTCATCAGTGAGCCATAGCAGTGAGTTCTTGCAGTTGTCGGTCTGTTGCTTCACTTCTGCCAGTTCCTTGTCGAGTGACGCCAGTTCGGCTTGTTTTTCCTCAATGCTCTCTTCGCTGAGCGTCTGTGTGCCGTCCACCTGTCTTTGCGCCTCCTCATAGCGGAGCTTTTTGTCCGAGGTGACGGCATATATCTTGGCTCCAATCTTGGAGTAGATGTCCACGCCTGTTATCTTCTCCAGGATTTGTGCCTTTTCTGCGTCATGACTGTTCAGAAAGCGGGTGAACTCTCCTTGTGCCAGGAGGGTGGTTCGGCAGAACTGCTGGAAGTCGAGTCCTATGGCCAATGCCATTTCTTCCTTGATTTCCTTGTCTTTGGTGAGTGTGTGGGCCGAGTCAAGATTGACCAGTGTCCACACTTTCGACTGCAGGTTTCCGGTAGGCTTCTTCCTGGCACGGGCCACGCTCCACGTGGCTTCGTAGTGGGTGCCGTTGCTGCCGGTGAAAGTCAGCGATACGAAAGCCTCGCCAGTGTTGCGGCGCATCAGCTGTCGGGGGTCACTGGCCTTCACGTCCTTGTCCACATCGGTGGTTCCTCCTTCCATGTTGTTGTTGTCCATCCGCGGGGTGTCACCATAGAGTGCCAGGCAGATGGCGTCGAGGATGGTGGACTTGCCGGCACCGGTTTTGCCGGTGATGAGAAACACTTCACTGTCGGCAAGAGGATGCGCCTCGAAGTCGATCACCGCATCTTGTATGGAAGCAATGTTATGTATGGTAAGTTTCTGTATTTTCATGCTTTGTGCTTCTTGTGTTTGATTAAAGGTTTGGGTTGTCCTGTTGTGTCAAGGCGAGTGCCTGGTTGAAGAGTTCTTGCATGTCGTCATCAAAATCCACGCCTTTGTCTTCAGCATACCTACGGGCTATGTCAATGGGTTTTTCCTCCTGGAATTCTTCCACGGTGAGCACCTTCTCGTCCGCTGTATGGCGGTCTTTTCTCCGTGCGTTGATCACGCAAAAACGACACCGCTTGCCTGTGGCGGCAGCTTGTGCGTCCATATTGGCGTTGGAGGGGAGAAAGGTGTCGGTTTCCACATTGAGTCTGATGTAGGCCGGTATGTCGTCGGGAAAATCCTTGAGCAGTTGGAGTGCCTTGTCCCACGAGTCGAAACCTTTGGAGGGAAGGGTCACCAGAGGGTGCGGATTGTCTATGGCGATGGTTTTCACCCTTGGCTTGTCACCGTGCCTGTCTATTTCCACCAGGCTCACGGAGTGTTCGTAGGCTTCGTCGAAGCCCACGGCTATGGGTGTGCCAGAGTAGCGCACGTTGTGCCGCCCGGTGTGGATGAACTGTGCGTGGTGTATGTGGCCGAGAGCCAGATAGTCGTAGCCCGTGCCGAGGTCTTCAATGTTGAGTGTGTCGATGCCGCCGACAGAAAGGTCGGTGGCGTCCTGATGGCCCGTGAAGTCGCATCCCCTCACGGTGGTGTGTGCCATCATTACCACAGGCAGATGGGTGGTGTCGTGGTCTGTGGCCAGGTCGATGAGTTGCTGGAAAATGCCGTCAGGCAGGTTGCGCTCATGGCAGTAGGGCAGGGCAATCACCTTCCCCTTGCCGGGAATGTCGATGATATGGGTTTCGGGATGGTCATGGTCCAGACATCCTATGGCATACACGCCGAGGGCTTGCCACGGTTTGCGGAACACTTCATGGCGCGAACCGCTGTCGTGGTTGCCGGAAGTGGCAATGATGACCATGCCGGGATGGGCGGTGTGGAGCCGCATGATGGCTTCCGAAAACAGGGTCTGTGTGGAAGCCGAGGGCTGAGCGGTGTGGTACACGTCGCCTGAGAGGAGAAACACGTCGGGCTTTTCCCTGCCTGCTATGTCCACCATTTGGTCTATCATGGATTGCTGTTCCTCGGTGCGGTCGTAATTGTAGAGCGTATGCCCAAGGTGCCAGTCGCTTGTGTGCAGAATTTTCATCATAAGTTTAAGGGCGTTGTTTGATAGTTACAAATTTAGATAAAATTTCCGAATTATAAGCCAGTTGGGATAAAAAACAGAAA
>CAJKDU010000063.1 GCA_905198745.1 uncultured Prevotella sp.
CATCGACGATGGCATAGGCGTGGCCGCGCTGCACCATGTTGGCCTTATAGGTCACCATGTTGTCGCGCAGGTAGTCGAAGCCGAACTCGTTGTTGGTACCGAAGGTGATGTCTGCCATGTAGGCCTTGCGGCGCTCGGGTGAGTTGGGGCGATGCTTGTCGATGCAGTCCACGGAGAGTCCGTTGAACTCATAGAGCGGTCCCATCCACTCGGAGTCACGCTTGGCGAGGTAGTCGTTGACGGTCACCACGTGTACGCCGTTGCCGGTGAGGGCGTTGAGGAACACAGGAAGGGTGGCCACGAGGGTCTTTCCTTCACCTGTTGCCATTTCGGCAATCTTGCCTTGGTGGAGCACCACGCCGCCGAAGAGCTGCACGTCGTAGTGCACCATTTCCCACTTCAGGTCGTTGCCGCCTGCTGTCCAGTGGTTGTGATAGATGGCCTTGTCGCCGTCGATGGTGATGAAGTCGTTCTTGGGGTCGGCAGCCAGTTCGCGGTCGAAGTCGGTGGCGGTGACCACGGTCTCTTCGTTTTCGGCGAAGCGGCGTGCAGTGTCTTTCACGATGCTGAACGCCACGGGCAATACTTCCGTGAGAGCTTTCTCATAGATTTCGAGCACTTCCTTCTCGAGCTTGTCGATCTGGGCGAAGATAGATTCACGCTCGTCGATGGGCGTTTCTTCAATCTTGGCTTTGAGTTCAGCAATCTTGGCCTTCTGTTCGTTGGCTGAGTCTTGCACGTACTTCTTGATTTCGTTGGTGCGTGCACGCAGTTCGTCGTTGCTCAGCGCCTTGATTTCAGGGTAGGCGGCCTTCACTTGTTCCACGATGGGCTGGATGAGCTTCATGTCGCGTGAAGACTTGTTGCCGAACAATGACTGGAGGATTTTGTTGAAATTCATTGTTATTTTGTTTTTATTTATTTCACTTTGGTTTGCAAAGGTACTGCAATTTGGAGACAATACAAAGGGAAACCTTTTCTTTTTTCTCTCCATGCCATTGCAGCACACTATATATAATAAGGTGATGTATAAGGGGCTGCGGAGGGATGCAGCCCTATTCCGGGCGGATGGCAAACAGGGGAGTGGCGTGTCTGCAAGGGTAGGGCACACACGCTGACCGCCCTTTGTCGGCTCAATAAAGAGGTGCCGCCTTGCAGGCATTCGGTGCCCTGATGCGGATGGTTTTGGCTATGGTAGGCGCAAGGCGGTCTACCGTGACCGGAGTGGAAATGCGCTCGGCTCTGACGTCGGCACCGTAGATGATAATGGGGAAGGGCACGAACGATGCCCGTGCCGTGAATGTCTCCTGGTTGTCCTCGTTGAGCAGTTGCCAGCCTGGTGTCACTTCGATGACGATGTCGCCGTTGACGTTGGGCATGTAGCCGTTGCGGATGGTCTCGAGGTCGTTGCTGCGGCTGGTCAGGAGCAGGTCGCTCGTGAAGCAGTCGCGCACGCCCGAAAGCTGGATGAGGAATGCCTGGCACCGCTTGAGCACATCGCTCATGCTCAAGCGTTTCTGCTCGATGAGTTTGTCGTTGAGGTAGAGCTGGTTGTGGAAGTATGTGTTCACATACCGTCCCTGTCCGTAGATGGCTCCGAGATAGATGTTGAGCAGGTTGGCGGTGCGGTTGATGTAGAAGGTGCCGGTGGGTATGCGGTATTTGGCATAGTCCTGCTTCTCCTCCTCGTCGCTATAGCCGGTGCTGGTCACCACGAACACCACGTTCTGCCGGCCCAGGTTCTGCTCGATGGTGGTGATGAGCTTGCCAATGTTCTTGTCCAGACTGACATATGTCTGCTGCAACTGGCTCTGCCATTGCGTGGTCTTGTCGTTCTTGACATTGCCTGCATAGTAGGTCACCTCGAGCAAGTCCGGTCGGCTGTCGGTGCCCATGGACGTGTTGCGGAAGCACTGCAGCGCCATGTCTGTAATGCTCGAATTGATGGCGATGAAATCGTTGGTTCTGAGCGACTTGGGTGGGTTGGTCTCATTGAACACCTTAGCCCATTTGGGCAAGTCCTTGCTGTAATAGGTCGAAGTGGTCCATTTGCCATCTTCGTCTATCCAGATAGCTCCGTCGGCAGCGTGGCCGGCAGAGAGGATGGCCGCGTTGCGGAAGGGTGCTATGGCATAGACCAGGGCACCGCCTTCGGTGGCTATCTTGAGTTCGTCGCCAATGGTAGACGACACGATATGGTTGGGGGAATACTGGAATTTTGGGTCGCTGTCGCAGGTGATGGGCTGCAGCGTGTTGCGGTCGAGCCACTTCTCGCCAACGATACCATTATAATAAGGTGTGGCTCCTGTCTGAATGGTGGCAATGGCAGATGCCCTGTCGATGGGCGTAAAGGCGTAGGACACGTTCTCGAATATCTTGCCTTGCTTGAGCAACTTGCGGAAACCGTTCTCGGTATAGAGCGGAGCGAAGGCCTCGATATAGTCGGAGCGCAACTGGTCAACGGTGATGTTGACCACAAGCTTGGGCGCCGGATTGAGCGTCTGTGCCTGTGTGGCAGTGGCGGTGATGGCGACGAGCGCTGCTGTAACGTATCTATTCATGTGTGTCCTTTCTCATTTTGTAAACCACGAAGTGGGACTCACTTCTTGACAACAAAGACAATGCCACAAAATACATGCCTTCGGCATAGTCCTGGAAAAGTCCTCCCGCAAAGAACAGTCCTACAAGGACAGCGTTGACGGTAGTCCACAGGGGATAATCGTTTCTTCGGGTGGCCTTCACCGTGTTCCAAAGGAACAACAAGGGGAGGGGACTGAAAACCAATATCTGGAGATTGAGGCTCACTGTGGGGTGCTGCGAGAAAATCATGGCGAAAAGAATGAGGCCGGCGAGTCCGCTGAGCGTCATCACTGCCACGTCTACCCCCCAATAGATCCTTTTGTTGCGAATCTCCAATCCGCAGATAGCGGAACAGATGAAGAAAAGCATGATGCTACATTCGTAAGGCGTAAATGGAAACCCCATTTCTTGGGTCGGGGGGCGTTGCTCCACCACAACGGTGGTCTTTCCCACTAACGGCTTCTTGTCAAGGCGTGCGGTGGCAAAGTCTTCTTCCAAATGCTCGGGCAGAAACTGCCTTTCGCTTTCGGTCATTGTCCTGTCTGCCATGATGCCCAGCAGGATGTCGTTGCCGAACCTTGCCCAACGATGGTTGTGGTTATAGAAGTGGATGGCATCGCGGAAGGTGCCGTTAGAACTGTCTTTTTCTTTATAGTCCACCTTGTGGCCGGCAGCCTGGATGTTGTCGACCAGGATGTCGCGGGCACGGGTTGTGCAGTTGTCGTAGAAATAGTTGTAGCGATACTCTCTGTTCTGCGGCTCATAGTTTGTTTCTATGGCCTTGATGATGCGCTCTTTCGACTCGTTGTCGATGTTGAGTGTTTGCTGTACTACCTTTCTTCCTTCACGGGTGTATTCCTCGCAAAAGGTGCTGAAGGGCACAATGCCCATCTCGTAGTCTGTCAAGCCGAATACGAACCGGAGGATGAAATGCGGCTTGTTGAAACTGAACATGCCGTAATTGATGGCCACGTCGATTCCCTGAGCGGGATTCTCATAGCGGATGGCGGTATGACCATAGAGACTGTAAACCTCGTTGTGGGGACCACAGGTGAGCAAGCTGATGCGCACAGAGTCTAATCCGGAGGCTTGAGCAGGGTTGCTGGTAACTTGAGATACTGCGGTTATATTATTGAAAGCCAATAATATAACACCGAGTATAACTGTCTTTATGATGGTTTTTAAACTTTTCACGATGCAAAAATAACTTTAATTATTGACTTTACGTGCTATTATTTCGTTTTTTTTCAATAATTTTGCAGCATCGAACCAAAAATGCGCATACTTGTAGTAGTGTGCTATAAATCAATTATTAATGAAGAAAAACATCGTAAGCGCCCTCTTTTTGACGGCGATGTCTCTGACAGCAGTGGCTCAGAGCGGCACGAATTCTCCATACAGCCAGTATGGACTGGGTGCATTGTCAGACCAAACCAGCGGCTTCAATCGCGGTATGAATGGAGTAGGGTTGGGCTTCCGTGAACATAATCAAGTGAACTTTATCAATCCCGCCTCTTATTCGTCAATGGACTCGTTGACGTTCATCTTCGATGTGGGCGTGAGCGGACAGGTCACCAACTTCAAGGAGAACGGCAAGAAACTCAATGCCAACAATGCCGACTTTGAATATGCCGTGGCAGGGTTCCGCGCCTTCAGACACTTGGGCATGAGTTTCGGTATCCTGCCTTTCACCAACGTGGGCTACAGCTACTCGTCTACCAATCCGCTGAATGCCGGCTCTACCGCCACCTACACCAATGCCTATTCCGGCTCGGGTGGCCTCCACCAGATTTACCTGGGTGCAGGATGGGAACCCTTGAAGGGACTCTCCATTGGTGCCAACGTGGCTTATCTGTGGGGCGACATCACACGCACCGTGTCCAACTCCTACAGCGATTCTTATGCCAACACGCTTTCCAAAGCCTACAATGTGGATGTGCGCAGCTATAACCTGATGTTCGGAGCGCAGTATCAGTTCGTGCTGAACAAGAAGGAAAGCTTCACGCTGGGTGCCACCTATACCTTGGGCCACAAGCTGGGCGCAGACCCACAGTGCGTGGTGCAGTCGTACAACAGCCAGACGGGTGTGGCATACGCTGACACCATGACTGTGAAAAACGGACTCGAGATACCCACCATGCTTGGCGTGGGCCTTGCGTGGAACCATGACAACAAACTCAAGGTGGGCGTGGACTACTCGCTCCAGAAGTGGGGCAGCGTGCAGTTTCCCCAATATAAAGTGGTGGACAACAAGGCTGCTTACCTGCTCACCAAGAACCTGTTTACAGACCGCCACAAGGTGAACCTCGGTGTGGACTACTGCGACAATGAGCGCTCCCGCCATTTCCTCGGGCGCATCCATTACCGTGCCGGCGCGTCCTATGCCACCTCATATCAGAAAATCAACGGACTCGACGGCCCGAAGGAACTCTCCGTGAGTGCCGGTTTCGGCATACCCATCATGAACGGATGGAACAACCGCTCCATTCTCAATATCAGCGGACAGTGGGTTCACCAGTCGGCCAAGAGCCTGATTACGGAGAATACCTTCCGCATCAACATCGGACTGACCTTCAACGAACGTTGGTTCATGAAGTGGAAAGTGGAATAACAAATGCGTTCAAACACTATAACACACCATATTGTTCTGTTGGCAATCCTGGCCACCTCGCTGCTTGCCTGCAACCAACCCAAGGAACACACCGCTCCAGCCATCTACCCACGAGACTCCGTGGCAACGATGACCAGCTACGGTGTCAACACCCTGGTGTCTGATTCGGGCGTAATCAAATACAAGATAGTGACGGAAAGGTGGGAGGTCAACCAGAACGTGAACCCGTCGCGCTGGATATTCGACAAGGGACTCTTCCTCGAGCAATTCGACGAGAAGTTTCACGTGCAGTCGTATATCCAGTGCGACACGGCGTATTATTTCGACACCAAGCGGCTTTGGGAACTCCGTGGCCGCGTGCGCATACTCACCAAGGACGGGCTGCGCTTCTCGAGCGAGGAACTCTATTGGGACGAGAACGAGCACGAACTCTACAGCAACAAGTTCTCAAGGCTCGTCACTCCCGACAGACAACTACAGGGCAGCTATTTCCGCAGCGACGAGCGGATGACCCGCTACTATGTGTCGAACACCAAGGGCTCGTTCGAGAAAGGCGACATAGACAAGACGCCAGCCGACACGGCAACGGCAGCCAAGGGCTCCACTGCCGACAGTTCGGCAGTGCATCCAGGACGTCTGCCGGCACAGCCCAAACGAAAACAATAAAAATGTATATAGACTTAACCATAGGAATAATCGTCACTCTGGTGCTCTCGGGCTTCTTCTCAGGCATGGAGATGGCGTTCGTGTCGAGCAACCGCATGCTGGCTGAGATGGACAAGGAAAAGAACGGCATATCCCAACATTGCCTTTCATTGTTCTACCGCCAGCCCAACAACTTCGTGAGCACCATGCTCGTGGGCAACAACATCGTGCTGGTGCTCTACGGCCTGCTCTTTGCCAAGCTGTTCGACAGCACGGTGTTTGAAGGGCTCGACGTGGGACTTCGTGTCACGGCCGACACGGTAGTGTCTACCATCATCGTGCTGTTCACGGGCGAGTTCCTGCCCAAGATGTTTTTCAAGAGCAACCCCAACAGGCTGCTCACCTTCTTTGCCCTTCCGGCTTTCTTCTTCTACATCCTCCTCTGGCCCATATCCCGACTGGCCACGCTGCTTTCACGCGGCCTGCTCAAGTTGGGCGGCATCAAGGTGGAGAACGGCGCGAAAGACGAAGAGTTCTCCAAGGTAGACCTCGACTACCTCGTGCAGTCGAGCATAGACAACGCCAAGAACGACGACGAGATAGACGACGAGGTGAAGATGTTTCAAAACGCCCTCGACTTCTCCGACACCAAGGTGCGCGACTGTATGGTGCCCCGCACGGAAATCAATGCCGTGGAGGAAAACTGCACCACCGACGAACTGATGCAGAAGTTTGTGGAGAGCGGCAACTCAAAGATAATTGTCTACCGTGAAGACATTGACCATATCGTCGGCTATATCCACTCGTCAGAGATGTTCCACGACAAAGACCATTGGCGCGCCCATGTGCGCACCCTTCCCTTTGTGCCCGAAACCATGGCAGCACAGAAACTGATGCACATGTTCCTGCAGCAGAAGAAGAGCCTGGGCGTGGTGGTCGACGAGTTCGGCGGCACCAGCGGCATCGTCTCGCTGGAAGACATCGTGGAAGACATCTTCGGCGACATCGAAGACGAACACGACACCACCAACTATGTGGCAAAGAAGACCGACGACGGAGAATACATCCTCTCGGCCCGGCTGGAAATAGACAAGGTGAACGAGATGTTCGGGCTCGACCTGCCCGAAAGCGACGAATACATGACCATCGGCGGACTTATTCTCAACGTCTACCAGAGCTTCCCCAAACTCAACGAAGTGGTCAAGGCCGGACGCTACGAGTTCAAGATTATCAAGAACACAATGACAAAAATAGAATTGGTAAGGCTAAAAGTGAACGCGGAATGACACATTTCCGTGTAAAAATTCTGTTATTTCCTTTTTTCTTACTACTTTTGTATGCTCTTTGTGAAAAGCAGAAATCAATCTTTCACTGCAGAACAAACTGAAAAATAATAATAATTAAAATAAATCTATAAAATGGCAGCATTAGGAAAAATCAGAAGCAAAGGAGTAATCCTTATCTGTATTATCGGTTTTGGCCTTTTCGCCTTCATTGCAGAAGAGGCATTCCGATCATGCGAAACCACCAACAATGACCGCCGTCAGCAGATAGGCGAGGTGCTTGGTGAGAAAATCAACTATCAGGACTTCCAGAAGATAGTTGAAGAGTACACGGAGGCTATGAAGATTCGTTATCAGCGCGACAACTTCACCGACGATGAGCTTAACTCTATCCGCGACCAGGTTTGGCAGGAGTATGTGTCCAACAAGGTGATCGCCAGCGAGGCAGCCAAGGTGGGACTCACCGTCACCGACCAGGAACTGCGCAACGTGCTCACACAGGGCACCAATCAACTGCTCTTGCAGACACCGTTCGTCAACCAGCAGACCGGCCGTTTCGACGTGACCGTGCTCGACAAGTTCATGAGCGACTACAACAAGGCCAAGACTGCCAATCCCCAGGTGGCACAGCAGGCAGAGTCAACCTACAAGTACTGGATGTTCATCGAGAAGACACTGCGCAACACACTCCTCTCGCAGAAGTACCAGAGCCTCTTGGCACACTGTCTGATTTCCAATCCCGTTGAGGCCAAGATGGCATACACCGACGAGAACGAGGAAAGCAACATCCAGCTGGCTTCCCTCCCTTATTCTTCCATCAACGACAACAAGGTGCAGATTTCCGAGTCAGACCTCAAGGCCAAGTATGACGAACTCAAGGGCGCCTTCAAGCAGCCTGTAGAGAGCCGCGACATCAAGTATGTCAGCGTGCATGTCAGCGCTTCAGCTGCCGACCGTGCAGCTCTCGGCAAGCAGTTCGCACAGTATGCCGAGCAAATCAAGACCGCAGAGGATCCCGCATCCGTGGTACGCAAGAGCGCATCGCTCGTGCCTTATCTCGGTCTTCCAGTCAGCAAGAACGCCTTCCCTCAGGACATCGCAGCCCGTCTTGACTCCATGTCTGTGGGCCAGACACTGGGTCCTGTAGAGAACAAGGACGACAACACACTCAACATCATCCGCCTCATCGCCAAGACCGAACTTCCCGACTCCGTGCAGTTCCGTCAGATTCAGGTGGCTGGCGACAAGGCCAAGCAAACTGCCGACAGCATCTACAATGCACTCAAGGCTGGTGGCGACTTCGAGGCCATTGCCCGCAAGTACGGACAGACAGGCGAGAAGATTTGGTTCACCAACCAGATGTATGAGCAGAGCCAGAGCATAGACAAGGACAACAAGGCCTTCGTCAACGCACTCCTCACATCAGGCGTCAACGCCACACAGAACCTTGCCATGACACAGGGCAACGTGATTCTCCAGGTGGTAGACCGCCGCGACATGACAGCCAAGTACACCGCAGCTGTCATCAAGAAGACCATCGACTTCAGCAAGGAGACATACAACGCAGCCTACAACCAGTTCAGCCAGTTCCTCAGCGAGAACACAACCATCGACGCCATCGAGAAGAACGCTGTCAAGAAGGGATACAATGTGCTGACAGGCAACGACATTACCACCTCACAACACTACGTGGGCGGTGTGCGTGGCACACGCGAAGTGCTCAAGTGGATCTTCCAGGCCAAGGAAGGCGAGGTTTCTCCCCTCTACGATTGTGGCGACAACGACAACATGATGGTTGTTTCGCTCACCAAGATTCACCCACAGGGCTACCGTTCACTCGACGACCCACAGGTGAAGGAAATCATCAAGCGTGAGGTGATGAAGGACAAGAAGGCAGAGATGCTCATTGCCAAGCTCAACGGCGTGAACAGCATTGCCGCAGCCAAGGCCAAGGGTGCCAACATCAGCACCGTCAACCAGGTGACCTTCGCTTCACCCGCCTTCGTTTCCGCTACCGGTTCCAGCGAGCCTGCCTTGAGCGGTGCTGTGGCAGCCACAGCCAAGGGCAAGTTCTCCAGCCATGCCGTGAAGGGCAACGCCGGTGTCTACATGTTCCAGGTGACAAGCAAGAGCATGCGTCCTGTGAAGTACAACGAAAAGGAGTACATCCAGAAGATGCGCCAGCAGTCACTGCAGTATGCCAGCAACTTCATGCAGGACCTCCTCCTGAAGGCCAACGTGGTGGACAACCGCTACCTCTTCTTCTAATCCGATGAGATACGCAATAACAAACGAAAAAGGGCTTGACTTCCGCAAAAGTCAAGCCCTTTTTTTGTTTTGTTTTTGATAGCAGTACGCTTGCTATGAACACAATTCTACTCCATTCTCTGAGTCTTCTTCCACATCCAAAACCAAGTTCTGAACAGAGGCTCACTCAATGCTTCTGTAGGATAATGCTTAAAGAAACGTAAGTTTCTCAAGTTCATCCTTATGTAGCGATGAAGTTTGCCTTCATTTTCCTTGCTTCCGAGCCGAGTGTCATACTGTCCGAAGTTGCCACCTCGCATGATTTCAGCTAACAAGAACTTGCTTCGAAGTCTGATGGATGAAGCCACCACAAGTGAAGCCGACACCTTTCGATTACTTGCTGGTTGACAGCTGGTTCACATGTACCGAACTTGTGGAT
>CAJKDU010000064.1 GCA_905198745.1 uncultured Prevotella sp.
TGGAAAAAATGAATTCATGTATGCGTGCTATATGGTATGGATCATCCAAGAAAAGTGCTAACGCACCTACAACTTCTGCGGAACAGGACATACGAAATGTAAATAGACTACACATGCCCTTCTTCCATTCTAAAATGGAAATGTTGGACGGTAGTGCAAATGTAGACTGGTGCCCTACCCTATTTACAGAAAGCGGCAGACTGTTCACACAGTCTGCCGCCGATTCATAATTAATACCTAACTAAAATTTTAAACTATCTAATACAATTAGGTTCTGAATCCACTACAACCGTCTCGGGTGATGACCACCCGAGCGGATGTAATCGTTGTTGAGTTACTGCACGTAGTCGGATGCTTTGTAGACTACGGTCTGAAGGTCTTCCACCTTGTCTTCGGTCTGACCTTCGCTGTTGGTAACTGATGTCTTGTGCTGGAACACAAACTTCACGGTGAAGTCTTTCACACCTGTCGTGTTTGCCACGGGAACGATGATCTTCTGGATGATGTCGTTCTCTGAAGCACTGAGCGCCACAATCTTATTGTAGTTGGTGCGCATGTCGGCCTCGTGGATAAAGGTGTAAGGGTGCGCCTCGTTCTTGTCCAAACCGATGGTGACATCGATGGTGTTGGAGAGGAGCGTCTGCTGCTCCTCGGTGAGACTTCCCGCATGGTCGATGGCTATCTCGCAGCGATACCAACCCTTGCCATCGTTAGGATTGTCGGGGTCGAGCTCGCGAGAGCAGCTGCTGAAAGAGAATGTCATGGCGATGAGTGCAATGACTGCTGCCACAAATTTGAATATCTTCATAGTCGTATGATTCTTTAAGTGAATTTACATGTAATTACTTGCCGTTGAACAGGCGTGGAGCACCGATCTGCTTCTTGTAAAGTTCAGAGTTCTTCACCTGATCAGTCTGTTTATAGTAAAGACCATCAATGCCCGTGTCTGTATGGAAGTCAAGAATTCCACTCTTGTCTCCTACAAAATGGGTTGGATTAGGAGCGACCATCAAGTCGGTAGCCTTAAAGTCTGCCACATGCAAAGGAAGTTCCTCTTTTCCATGTGGGAAGTACTTAGCGGCATCGTCACCGAACTTGGAAATGAAAGCACCTGGAGCATTCTTGGTGGCGTCAAATCCATTGGCTGCCCATGGCTTATACTTATCATTAGTGGTCCAGTTATCATGGAAGTCAAATGTTACCTTACCACTACCGTCTCCGTATTGGATGGTTTGGATATTGATACCTGCAGAGCCCATGTTACGATTTATATCATTGTTATCCTTTGTATTGATGAACAAGTTGTTGTAAACCTTATAGGTAGAGCCGCCAGGACAATACTTGGTGTTGATCATAGCTGAGTTCGCATTGGTAAGGAAGTTCACAAACGTATTGTTGTGGATATCGATGTTCCACTCGCTATCAAAGTTGATGTTGCGACCAGAGTCTGTAAGGAGGGCACCCTTAGGACTGTTGTAGAACACATTACCAACTACCTGGAAATCCTTAAGGATATTTGACTTCGTTGCAGCGCGTTTACCCAGGTCAGCATGGAAATAGTTGTAACCACCGCCATTCTGCTGATACCATCCACAATTATAAGTCACACAATCAATCATCTTGAGGTGCTGGATCCAGAAGTCGTTAGAACCCTGGATTCGGAAGAATCCACGAACAAGACCTTGGAAGGTACAATTGTTCATTTCAAAGAGATTGATGTTGATACCCATACCATTGGAATACATGTTCACAAAGTAGTTACCACAAGCATCTGCCACATTTTCTGTTTTATGACCAAAGTTTGTTGCCAACGGACAATCGACATCGAGATCCATGAAACGAAGCGAATCGATGTCAAGTGTAATGGTTGCGTTCTCACCAGCGTAAGGTTGACGACCAAGCATAAAGTTGCAAGTCTTGACTACATTACCCTGCTTCATCATACCTCCCATAAGCAGTCTGGCACGTTTGCCTTTAGCCAAATCTTCGGGATTGGTACGCAAAGTCATGCCTTTGTACAAACTTGGGTTATCTGTAAAGTGATAGGTTTTTCCGCCTTCAAGATAGAACACCTGATTCTCTGCAGTTACCACATCTTGCATGTAGTTATTTATGATATTGTCAAGCTTCATAGAATGGTATTGAGAAATATCGTAATGAGTCTCGTCACTTGTTCCCTTCCCGATTGTATCAACAGCTGTTTCCACATGCTTGATGAGAATAGGAGCACCAGGATTACCCTTGGTGCGTTTCATCAAGGAATTGTAGCAAGCATCTACCTCAACAGGAATATCCTTATCCCATACATCAATGTTATAGATTGAGTTCTCCGACAATCCATCGACAGTAATTTCTACCACATTATCTTGCCAAGCAGACTCTGGTATATCATAATGTACAAAAGTAGGATTGGCAGTTGCATTGGGGGTAGACTGAGATACAGTGAATGTCATGTAGTCAATCTTAGCCACATCATTAGTAATATGGAAATGCTCATTGAAAACATCTTTTTGGTCGGCCGTATAATCAGCTATGCTACGATTGATGCGGACTTTCATGGAGTTCTTTGTAATGTCACTTACTTGGAGAACGAACGGCACGTCATAGCGTTTCTCTGTAGAAAGTTCCATGTAATCACCCCATTGACGACCATCACCATAGCCATACCACTCCGAATTCTTCGGGTCATTCAAATCGAATGAATGCAAAGCACGAATCGCGAAACGAATAGTTGCCTGATATGGCAGGTTTTCGACCAACAGATCAAACTGCTTTGGATCTTTAATGATGGTAGAGCCTAAAAGAGACTTACCGTCAACCCCATTCTCTGTATCAATCCATGCTTGTTCGCCATTGGCTACATAGTTCTGCACTGCCCATTTCACCTGATAACCCACAGCGTCATCCACAGTATACCAATAGAGATGCGCTGAGTTCAGGTTCGTGATAACACAGTTATATGCGTCTTCAGACCCTTTTCCTGTGTTATCATCCTTACGGAACGCTGGACGGAAGAGCTGGTCTCGGTGGGCCGATGTGCCCATGCTGTCATCCGTACATGCCTCGAAAGAAAACACGGACATCAAGACCATAAAATATAATAATATTCTTTTCATTGTATTATTGCCTTTACTTAGTTAAACCTTTAGAAGCCATAGTAGTTCTTGTAAACGTTGTTAGAACGAGAGATGGCCTCCTGCGGATAGGGTAACAGATAGCGGACTGCAGACAAGCGGTTAAGATTGTTCTCCATATTTCCTGCATCCACATTGAATATTGTAGAAGCACCACTGTTGTTAACTATAAGAATAGATCCATTCTCATCGCCCCGAACAAAACCGAACAGAGAATACAAAACCTCATTCTTTATCATACCTGAAGAAAGGTTTGCCCATTCATAGCTCTTCGTCTCCCAAGCAAGTTTTTTACTATCGCTGTCCAAACCTGAAATGGAATTCTTGGTAACTGCTGTATATCTTGTAGTCAGCCCTTGTGCTTCCAAATACTTGTCTGGTTGAGTGTTTGTTTCTGAACCACCAGAAGGAGCCCAAGGACTTGAAATGTACAACTTGTAAAGGTTATTGTTGGGGAAGTTTACATCACCTTCATTATCCTTTACCAAGAAATAGTAGAAGTCCATAGTTCCACTGATATCGTTGTAACTAACACCGTCGTGTCCATCTACAAGATCCATAAACTGCGTAGAACCATTAGCCAATTCTGCTACAGCATAATAGCTCATGAAAGTATAGAACAGTGTCTCGCTGTAGAGGTTGTTGCGAACCAGGTCTTTCCAGCGCATGTTCTCACCGGCAAACTCAAACTTGCGCTCGTCGAGCACAGCCTTGAGGAAATGTTCCTTGGAATCTGTCTGGGCAGAAGTGAGGTGATAGTCGCCGCCATTCTCGAAGGCACGCTTGCGCACCTGCTCCACAGCATTGATGGCATCCTGTGTAGGACCGTTGTTCACCTCGTTCTCTGCCTCGGCAAACATCAGGAGTACGTCGGCATAGCGAAGATAAGCAAAATTGATACCCGTGTTGTCGGTGGTAGATTTGCCCAATCCTACCGTGTTCCACAACTTAGACCACTTGTTATTGTACATTGTGTAGTCAATATTGATAGTTGGAACGCCCTTGTTGGAATAGCCCCAAAGACCAATTGTATAATCACGACGAGCATCTCCATCAGCAAACATATATCCATAGAAACGTGATACACGTGCGTCAGCATTACACTTTCCCCATGTAGAATTATTGTAATCTACATCGTCATTTATGTCCACTTCACTCTTTGGACCCTGGCTATAGCCCCAAGCACCACTATACTCCTTGGTGAAAGGAATCTCGAAGATAGGATCGTCACCCTTGGTAGTGATGAAGTTGCACTCGTCGATGAACACCTGACGATAGCTCTTGGTCAGGGCGTGGCCACCGGCATCGATAACCTTCTTGGCATAGTCGCGTGCAATCTGATAGTAGTCCTTGTAGTTGTCGGGACGAGTCATCTTGTAGTTCTTGGTGTCACCGGCATCGTGGTTGAGCGAATAGCCGCCAGCCTGAAGAGCCAGACGGGCAATCATGGCATAGCAGGCTTCCTGAGAGATGCGCTCGGGAGCATTGAGTGTAGCGTCCTGGTCAGACTTCATCCACTTGGCAGCTTCTTCCAAGTCTTTAATCAGCGCATCGCTGACTTTCTGACGCTCAGTTACAGGTGGCAACAGATTTCCTGTCTTGTCAGTACCTTTGAAGGTGAACGGAATGTCACCCCAGTAAGAGAGCAACTCGTGATAGAACATGGCACGAATCACCTTGGCTTCGCCCATCTTCTGGGTGAGGTCGGTCACGTCGGGCACTTCAGTGGTGGTGGTGGCACCGCCATTCTCGCCGCCCTCGATGACACTCTTCATGTTCTGGGCATAAATCTTGGAGTCTTCCAGACCGTTGATGAATTCGTTGCAGGTTTCCACACCGGCATAGAGATTGTTCCACAACTTGTTGACATTGCCAGCATCAGCACGGGTGTCGAAACGCTGGGGCAGATTGCCGGCGGCAGTTTCCTGCGTCTTGGTCACGAAGTCAACGTCGCTGTTAAGCTGGAATGTGGTGTAAAGGTTCTTGCCGAAGGTCTCGCTGGAGAGAAGAGAGGCATAGACACCATTGAGTGCCTTGTCCACCTCGCTCGCACTGTTGTAGACGAGTTCCTTGCTGACAGCGTTTGATGCTGGGTCAACATCAAGGAAATCGTTACAAGCAGTCAACGACAACACGGCGAGTCCACCGATAAATATTTTGTTGATTTTCATATTGTTCAGATTTCTTTAGTGATTCAATTAGAATGTTACGTTGAGACCGAAAGAGAAGGTGCGTGAACGTGGGTAGCGGTTGTAGTCCATAGAAGGAGTCAAGCCAGACTGCACGTCAACTTCTGGATCGTAGCCAGAGTAGCTGGTGAGGATGAAGAGGTTGGAAGCAGAAACATAGGCACGAATCTTCTCGATGCCGATCTTCTTCATGATAGAACGCGGCAGCGTGTAGCCGATGGTCACGTCGGTGCAGCGGAGGAACGAGCCGTCTTCCACGAAGTAAGAATTCATCACGTTGGTAATCACGTCGGCAGGATTCCACAAGGTGGCGTTGGCATTCATTTCTCTGTAGATATTGAGAGAATTATTGATGTAGGTGTCTTTATAAAGAGTCTCACCACTAATGTTTCGTCCTTCACCATCTACCATACCTGCAGGAGCTGTGTAGCGCCAACGATTGCCTGCGAACTTGGAATAAACATTGTAGAAGTCATTCTGGTTCTTCGTTGAAGAAGAGAGCGCATAGGCTGTGGCATTGTAAACATCGAAGTCGAGCATGTAGGTGAAGTTAGCTGTGAAGTCGAAGTTCTTCCACTGACCTGAGATGCCGAAACCGCCCTGCCACTTTGGATTGGTGTTGCCGATAACAGTCATATCGTTTTCGTCAATCTGTCCGTCGCCGTTTCTATCCTTCAGGCGAATCTTGCCGGGAAGGGTCGAGTCACCCGAGTTGGAAGAAGCATAGATGCCGTTTCCAGTGTTGCCTTCATAACCGTCGGTAGCTGTACCACCAATGAGCAGACCATTGAGAGTGGTCTTCTTGTTAGGAGTAGCCAAAAAGTTTTGACCAGCCGGATAGCTGAACTCGTCGAATGTGTAGAGGCCGTCGTACTCGAAGCCATAGAACAGACCGAGTTCACCGCCTACCTGCATCACATAGTCTTTTTCGAGTGATGACTTCCAGCGGCTGGTTACATTATAAAGAGGTGTGTTGCCGTCGGTAGCGTTGAGTTTCTTGATGGTCATCTTGTTGTGACCAAGGGTGAAGTTGCCGCTGAGCACGAAGTCCTTACCGCGGAGAATGTCACCATTAACGGTGAGTTCCCAACCATTGTTAGCCACGCGGCCGATGTTCTGCATCTGCTTGGTGTAACCTGACACGCCAGGGATAGTGGACTCGTAGAGCAAGTCGCGAGTGGTGTTCCAGTAGATTTCGGGAGTGATGTTCAAGCGGTTGCGGAAGAGCGAGATGTCGAGCGCCAAGTTGCGGGTGATGGTGGTCTCCCACTTAATGTCCTTATTAGGATATTTGCTGGGCGTGCCATAATAGAGTTCGCCACCGGTTGTAGCCTCGTTGAAGCCAGGACCGCCTGTGGTGCCTGTGCTGTAGAGGAAGCGCCAGAGGTCGGCATCGATGTTGTTGTTACCGGCAAGACCGAAGGCTGCACGGAGCTTCAACTGGTCAATCCACTTGATGTCCTTCATAAACTTCTCCTTGTTGATGACCCAAGCACCTGACACTGAGGGGAAGTAACCCCACTGGTTGCCGGGAGCAAACTTGGTGGAACCATCGGCACGGAACGTAGCCGAGAGGAGATAGCGATGGTCGTAGTTGTAAGAAACCTGGCCAAAGTAGGAAGCCGTGCGGTCTGGTGTAGAGCGTCGGGTGTAGGTGTCTTCAGCATAAGGCTGTCCGAGCGCCATGTTGTTGAGGGCTGTCTCGGCGTCGATGTCGATAGCAAAGAGGTGAGCACTCTGCTTGTTCTCCTTGTACTGACTGTGATAGATTTCCTGACCGAGGAGGAACGACATGTTGTTCTTCTCCTTGAAAGTGAAGTCGTAGGTAGCGGTGTTGGTCCAGGTATAGGACTCAGCGGTGCGCTTGGTGAGCTGGGCTACAGGACGAGACTGGTGCAGGGCTTTCTGGGCTGTACTGGTCTGCCAACCGTAGTAGCGCTGTGTGTCGCGGAAACCGATGTTGTAGTTGCCCTCGGTGCGGAGCACGAGACCCTTGATAGGAGTCCACTTCAAGGCAAACTGGTTCACAATGCTATAAGAGTGCTTCTTCTGAGTGTTAGTCTGGATATCGTTGACAGGGTTGGTAAGGAGGAAGTTGCTGGCATCGGCAGCATTCTCCATTTCCTCGTAAGAACCCCAGCCACGCAGACCGGCAGTAGGACGATAACGGAGCACATCAACGAGACCGCCCGAACCGATGTTGTCGCCACCGGCACCTTCGTCACGACGATAAGTGATTTTGGGGTTGTAGGTGAACTCGAGATTCTTGGTAATCTTGGTGTTGAGCTTGAGGTTGATGTTGGTGCGGCGAACGCCGGAACCCATGATGATACCCTTGTCCTCTGACTGGGTGAGAGAGAGGTTGAAGCGTGTACTCTCATTACCACCGCCCACGGTCACGTTGGCAGAGTAGTTGAGCGGATTGTTGCCGAGCACTTCATCCTGCCAGTCGTTGGTGGCCTCATTGCGATAAAGAGGGAGGTCTTTCGGGTTACCGAAGTTGCCACGGAAAGGCTTTGCCCATGAAGAGCGAGTACCATTGGCTGCAGCACGGTCGTACTGATAGTCCACGAAGTCGTAGGTGTTCATCAGGTCCATGGAGCGAGACAGCGATGAAACGCTCAGACGGCCATTGAAGCCCACCTGCACCTTGCCAGCCTTGGCAGACTTGGTGGTAACCACCACAACGCCGTTACCACCCTTGGCACCATAAATAGCGGTGAGGGAGGCATCCTTCAAGACGTCGATGGAAGCGATATCGGTAGAAGGGATATCGTTGATGTTGTCCACCTGGAAACCATCAACGATGAACAGAGGCTGATTGCTCTGGGTCACGGACGTGGCTCCACGCACACGGATGTTGATGTCGGCACCCGGCTGACCGTCGACTGTGGTAATCTGCACACCGGCAATCTTACCCTGAAGGGCTTCGGCTGCTGACGATACTGGAACGGCTGCCAGTTTGGCACCGCTGACGGAACCCACAGAACCGGTGAGATCTTTACGGGCTTTGCTGACATAACCCACAACTACCACGTCGTCCAGCGTCTGCTTGCTGTCCTGAAGTTTGATGGTCATGGGCTTGTCGGACGCTGCTACTTCGGCTGTTTCCATACCGATGTAGGAAACAACGAGTTTGGCACCCTTGGCAACTCTGATCTGGAAGTTACCATCAATGTCGGAAACGGCATTCGTCTTGTTGCCCTTTTCCTGAATTGTAGCACCTATCACCGGCTCGTTCTGAGAGTCGAGGATAGTACCTTTCACAAGAATGTTTTGAGCATAAGCTCCGCAAATTGGCATCCACAAAAGTAGAAGCAATAAGCATAGCATCTTGGTGAAAGCATTCGATGATTTGCTTTTGTTCATGCTAACTTGGTTTTAGTTAAGTTTATTAATGTGAGAAATTATGTTCTTTGGTTTGGTTGTCGGTTGCACCTCTCGGTGCTGGTTTTAGCTTTTATTTACTTTATCGGTTGCAAAATTAATCCTTCTTTAAGAAATGAGGGGGGAATAATTGTTGCATAGGGGTGGAATTTTTTCTTTTTGCGAGCGTAAAATCCTATATTTGCCACATTTTTGCCCACAAATGGACAAAAAGAGGCGACCAATACAAAATGACGTTTCGGACGGCCAATAATAATTGTATTTATGACAATTTTAATATTATTCGCACGATTATTAATGTCATAGAGGGGAGTTATTGCATACTCACACGGTGCAGACATGGAGGTAACGGCACACTCACAAGAAGCTAATGGCAGACTAATGATACGATAGTGCCAGGGTAATATTCTGTTAACGGTACACTCACGATGAGCGAACGACAATTACTCAAAAACGGACTGAGAACCCTGCCTGTAGCCAACCCAGGGCAAGCGAAGGGCTCCCCTGAGCTAATATGGGGAAACGAGTACGCCCTGCAAGGGCAAAAGTAGGCAGAAACACTTATGGTTAATGTTACTTTTACTCTTACAGGGCGTGATAAAACGCGTTTTTTTCTCAGGGTGTCGCTTCGTTTACCCTGTACTATGGAAAGGTGTGGATTTCAGTCCGCTCACTATTATAGACAGCAGATGTGACAGTAGGCGGCACACCATGGTCTGCGAGAGGTCCATATAGCTCAGCAGACTTGCTTCAGCACGACACTACTTGTCGTTATAATGCGAATCGATATCGATGACAAGGATGGTGATGGTGTCGTCATAAATGTCATAGATGATCCGGCGATGTGCATCGATGCGGCGAGAATAGGTTACGTCATTGCCGCCTACAAGAGGTTCGGGATGACCTATGCCAGCACGAGGTGTCAAGACTATGCTGTTCAAGACTTGCTTGAGTTTCTTATATAGGGGTTATCGTTTAATTCTAAGAATTCAATATCTATAGACGAGGGTATGCCTT
>CAJKDU010000065.1 GCA_905198745.1 uncultured Prevotella sp.
ATATTTATGAGACTACCAACTTTTTTATAAACTATTTCTTATCCCGAACTGGAGTATATATAATAATGTGTAACTACTTGAATAGGTTAGCCCCTGAAAATCATCGACCACTATTTCCACGTGTCAAACAACTGTTGGTTGACATTTCGCGAAATGAAATCTATGGGCAGCTTCGCGTAGATTTCTGTGGTCTTGATGGACGAATGCCCCATCATCACCTGAAGCACCTCCTTGGGCACGCCTTCGCCAAGGATGATGGTACAGGCGAAGGTATGGCGGGCAACATGACTGGTAAGGGGAAACAGACATCCGATAGCGGCACCGATGCCTTTCAGGAAGTAATTGTATTTCTGTATGCTTGGTACCGTGGGCTTGTTACCTGTTCTTGCCAGTATTTTCTGGGCATAAGGCAACAAGGGAACGACATACTCGCTTCCTGTCTTGATGCGCTGACCATCTATATACGGATTGCCGTTAATCGTTATCACATGCTTTTCAAAGTCAAAACCAAGTGCATCGCTGAATGCCATGCCAGTGAACGTCTGAAAGAGGAAGAAGTCCAGATACATGGATTCTTTACTGTCAGGCATCTTGTCGCGCAGTGCCTGCAACTGACAGACCTGCTCCTTGGTAAGATGCGGCCTGCGACCGCCTTTCCCTCGTTTGTCCACAAAACGGCTGTATGGGTTTTCTTTGATCAGTCCCAGTCGATATGCCTCCGATACAAAACTTCTGAACCTTTTGTGGTAGTTGTGGACAACAGTCTGGCTTCGGCCAAGGGTGTTGGTCTTTTCATTTTTCTCCTCACGTATGAAAATGTCAAAGGCACAGATGTTTTCGTAGGTGAGGTCTTCAAATGAACGGAACTTGCCGAAACGCTCCAGTGCCCTATAGGTCACCATGTGCCCCTTTCTGGTTCCTTCCCTCAGATTTCGGTGCTTGATGCGCTGCTTCAGCCATACCATGAAGCGAATACCGTGCCTCATTCTTTCAGGCAGGTGTGTCTTGAAAATGTCGGCTCTCATGGGTTCTTTGTTGAACTCCATGCCGATGAGGATTTTCTCACAGTCATCGACATGTTCCTGAATGATTTGGTTCAGGAACATGGAATCGGGGTGTGAAACCACCTCACCGTCCTTCCACTGATAGCTCTTGAGCTTGGCGCCTGTTCCTACGTAAACGCGTGTGCCCTTAATCGTAACTATCACTTCTACAGTGCCTTCCGTTGTCATTGAGGCTGCTTTTTGTCTGTCAAAGACTACTCTGATTCTCTTGTCCATATTATTTAAGAACATGTTTTTGAGCTATGAACATCTTTTTACGAACATATACGGATATTCGCCGTTTTAGTCCGTATTTGGGGTTCTGAAGCTCGGGTTTTACAATGCCGCCCGAAATTTCAATGATACATGTCTAAAATAATAATATACTGAAAATCAGATATATAACTTTTTTGATTTTCGGAAAGAGACAAAAAATAAAATGGGACTAAGTTCATAGTCCCATTTTTAAGCCGTTTTCGACCCGTTCAGTGACTCGCATGGGGCTCGAACCCATGACCCCAACATTAAAAGTGTTGTGCTCTACCAGCTGAGCTAGCGAGTCTCCGTATGCTTTTTTAAAGCGTGTGCAAAGGTACGGCTTTTATTTCTAACGACCAAATTTTCTTGCGAAAAAATGTTCGTGAGGGCATAAATAGTGCTTTTTAGCCTGTTTCTACCTTTCTTGTCAGGCAGTTTCGCCTGCTTTTTCCGTCTCTCCTTTCTCGTGCTCCTTGGTCACGTAACGTTGCCAATAGGCGATGAGAAGTGTGGTGAGGGGGAGTGCCACGATGAGGCCGATGAAGCCGAGTAGGGCGCCCCATACGGAGAGGCTCAGCAGGAGTATGGCGGGGTTCAGTCCCATGGCCTTGCCCATGATTTTAGGCGTCACGATGAAGTCTGTGATAATCTGCACCACCACGAACACCAGGAACGCCATGCCGAAGATGAACCAGAAGTTCTCGCCCGTGTCGGCAGCCTTGAGCATGGCGAGAAAGGCGGTGGGGATGAGGGCGAACGTGTGGAGATAGGGCACGAGGTCCAGGATGCCAATCAGTATTCCGAGGCCGATGGCCATGGGGAACCCGATGATGGTAAACCCTATGCAGAACATGATGCCCATGCAAAGCGCCACCATGCCTTGTCCGCGGATGTAGTTGTTGAGTTCACGCTCCACGTCCTGCATCAGCTCGTGCCAGAAGGGACGGTTCTTTTTCGGGAATATCTTGATCCACCGGTCGGTGAGATATTCGTAGTCGAGCAGGATGAAGAACATGTAGAGCAGTGTGATCATGGAGGCGACAATGCTGATGACAATGCTGGCTGTCTGTCCGAGGAAGTCGAAGAGCCGGGGCACCGCCGTCTTCATGCTGTCGCTGAAGTCCTTGCTGTGGAATATGCGCGTGATGACGTCGCTGTTCTCGTGCAGCCATTCCTGGATGGTAGCGGGGAAGTTGTGGATGTGGGTGGCCTGGTGCAGATAGCGTGTCACCACGTCGCCCAGTTTCTCAAACTGGTCTATCATCGGCGGGATGATGAGATAGAAGATGCCGCCGAGCACGGCAAACACAAACACAAGCGTGACGATGATCGACAAGGCCCGGGTGGGCACGTGCAGCTTGAACTGCACGAACTTCACGATGGGATAGAGCAGGTAGGCCAGGAACCAGGCAATGAAAAACGGCAGCAGCACGCTGCTCAGATAGTTGACCGTGAAGAGCACGGCCAACACGGCGAGTGCCACGAGGAACCAGCGGATGAATCTGTCGAATGTTATTTTCTGTTCTGCCATGACTATTTGTTTTTCTCCTTTTCCATTTCTTTCCGGTAACACTCCCTGCAGAGCGGTTCATATTCGCTTTGCTCGCCGAGCAGCACGCGGCGGTCTTCGCTCACCAGGCGGTGGCTCACGTAGGCCAGTGCTCCGCACTTCACGCAGATGGCGTGCACCTTGGTCACCTCGTCGGCTATGGCGCAGAGTGCAGGGATGGGACCGAAGGGCTTTCCCTTGAAGTCCATGTCGAGTCCGGCAACGATGATGCGCACGCCACGGTTGGCCAGCTCGTTGCACACGTCTATCAGTCCCTCGTCGAAAAACTGTGCCTCGTCAATGCCCACCACGTCGATGTCGGACGACAGGAGCAGGATGGAGGCCGAGGAGTCTATCGGTGTAGACGGTATGGAGTGGCGGTCGTGGCTCACCACCTCCTCGTCTGAATATCTCGTGTCGATGGAAGGCTTGAATATTTCCACTTTCTGCTTGGCAAACTTGGCCCTTTTCAGCCGGCGGATGAGTTCTTCCGTCTTGCCGGAGAACATAGAGCCGCACACCACTTCTATTCTTCCGGGGCGGTGTTTTTCCCCTGTTAAGTTTTCTGTCATATCAGTGCAAATTTACGAATACGTTTTAAAAATTGCAAAGAAATAGGGCTTTTTTTTGTTCCCGTAGATTAATTAGTTAAATTTGTAGCGATTATGGGCACATTGTATATCGTACCTACTCCGGTAGGCAATATGGAAGACATGACGCTTCGGGCTATCAGAATACTGAAGGAAGCCGATTTGGTCTTGGCTGAGGATACGCGCACGTCGGGCATCCTCTTGAAGCATTTCGACATTCAAAATCACTTGATGGCTCACCACAAGTTCAATGAGCACGGCACGTCGGCCGGCATTGTGGATCGTCTCAAGGCCGGACAGACCATAGCCCTCATCAGCGATGCCGGCACGCCGGGCATCAGTGACCCTGGCTTCTTCCTGGCCCTTGAGGCAGTGGCAGCGGGCATTGAGGTGCAGACTCTTCCCGGAGCCACGGCTTTTGTGCCGGCTCTGGTGTCTTCCGGATTGCCTTGCGACAGGTTCTGCTTCGAGGGATTTCTGCCGCACAAGAAGGGCAGGATGACCCGCCTGGAGCTGTTGAAGGAGGAGCAACGCACCATGATTTTCTACGAATCGCCCTACCGCTTGCTCAAGACCTTGCAGCAGTTTGCCGAAGTGTTCGGCGGCGAGAGGCAGGTGAGCGTGTGCCGCGAGATATCCAAGGTGCACGAGGAGAGTGTGCGCGGCACGCTCGACGAGGTGGCGGCCCATTTCACCGAGACTGCTCCCCGTGGAGAGATTGTGGTGATACTGGCAGGTAAAAACCCTAAAGAAGAAAAGAAACATAAAAAGGAAAGCTTATGAAAAGACTTGCTATTTTTGCACTTTGCGTGCTGTCGCTTGCAGCTTGCAAGGATAAGAAACCCCAACAGGTTGTACAGGATGTGGAGCAGAATGACTCCCTGCAGAAGATTATCGCCGAGCGTGACAACGAAATCAACGACATGATGTCCACGCTGAACGACATTCAGGAGGGCTTCCGCGAAATCAACGAGGCAGAGAACCGGGTGAACATCGTCAAGGACGGAGAGGGCGCGAACCAGAAGCAGCAGCTCCGGGAGAACATCCAGTTCATCGCCCAGCGCATGAGGGAGAACCGCGAACTCATTGCCCGCTTGCGCCAGCAGCTCAAGACCAGCGGCATGCATGGCGAGGCGCTCCGCAAGACCATTGAGAACATGGCCAAGCAGCTCGACGAGAAAGACCAGCAGCTGCAGCAGTTGCGTGCCGAGCTCGATGCCAAGGACATACACATCTCGGAACTTGACGCTACCATCAGCAACCTGAACACCAATGTGTCTAACCTCCAGTCGGAGAGCTCGGCCAAGAGTCAGACCATCAAGTCGCAGGATGCGCAGCTCAACACCGCATGGTTTGTGTTCGGCACCAAGAACGAGCTCAAGGAGCAGGGCATCCTCGTGAAGGGCAAACTGCTGCAGGGCAACTTCAACAAGAGCTACTTCACCAAGATTGACATCCGGGTGGACAAGGAGATTAAGCTCTACTCCAAGTCGGTGAAGTTGATGACCGTTCATCCTTCCGGCAGCTATTCGCTCGACAAGGACAGCAATAGGCAGTATATCCTGCGCATTTCCAATCCGCAGATATTCTGGAGCACCAGCAAGTATCTCGTGATACTGGTGAAATGACATCCGTTTACCGCAATAAGGCCAAAGGGCAGTCTCGTGTTGAGGCTGCCCTTTGTCGTGTGTTCACAGTTTGCGTCCGGCATCGGTTATCATGCTTTTTATCTCTGAGGTGAACTGTTCGTCGGCAGCCATGTCTTCTATGTTGAGGTGCATGCGGTAGCGCCAATAGTGGTGCGGATTGGCGGGGATGTTGATGCGCTCGGCGTTGGGGTCGGGCAGTCGGAGTCTCTCGTCGATGGCAAGCCAGTCTTGCAGGCTCACCACGCAGAGCATGGAGGGCGACGAGAGGTGTCGGCTCACAATGTCCTTGGCGAGCCAGCCCGGAAGCGGATGGGGCGCCTCGCTGCTGCGGTAGAGCATGGTGGCGTAGTATTCCTGCGTGCGCTGCCAGTCTTCGTCCCACCATTGGCGGAGTGTGGGCGTGTCGTGGCTCGAGATGGTGCATACGGAGCGGTAGGGGTTGTGCGACAGGTGGCCGAAGCGCACGCCGCACTCCTTGGGCATCGACTGTATTTCGAGCGTGAGTATGCGCAGCTGGTCCATCACCCACGGCACACATTCGGGCACCATGCCCAAGTCTTCCGCACATACCAGCATGCGTGTGGCATCCACCAGCCGGGGCAGCTTCTTCATTGCCTCGGTATACCAGAAGTGGTTGTTGCGCTGATAGAAATAGTCGTTGTAAATCCAGTCGAAGGCCTGCTTGTCGCTGCCGTTGAGCGACTCGTAGACCAGGCTCTGCTGGGCTGCAATGCGCGGATGGTAGAGGTCGGGGTGTCTGTGGTCGCGAAGGAAGAGCACGTTGCTCACCAGCGTGTAGAGTCCGTCGCGCACAAAGATGTCGTCGGTGCCCGTCTTTCCCTCGAATGCCTTTTCTATCTTCCGCTCCGTGTCGTAGGGCGGCTTCAGCGTCCACACGTCGTCGTGCACCTGGTGCAGGTAGGCTTTTTCCACTTCTTCGGCATGGATGCCGAACACGCGCTCTATCACCCAACTGCGTATGTAGGGCGACAGATACAGGTCGGCGCGGAACTTGAGTCCGTGCATCTCAATCTCTTCGGCGGTCAGTCCCAGGGCGGGTGCGAACTGTCCGAGCAGTCCGTGTACGGCATCGGCGGGAATTTCCCAAATGCGGAAGAATCCCAGGACGTGGTCTATGCGGTAGGCATCGAAGAATTGTGCCATGCTCTGGAATCTCCGTGTCCACCAGGAGCAACCGTCCTTGAGCATTTCGTCCCATTTGTAGGTGGGGAATCCCCAGTTCTGTCCGTTGGTGGAAAAATCGTCGGGTGGAGCACCTGCCTGTCCGTCCAGGTTGAAATACTTGGGCTCGGTCCACACGTCGCATCCCTGGCGGTGCACGCCGATGGGTATGTCGCCCTTCAGAATCACTTCCTGCTGGCGTGCCAGTTCGTGTGCCTCGCTCATCTGGGTGAAGAGGATGAACTGGGTGAAATAATAGAACGCCACCTCTTTATAGAGCTTGGTGCGCGGATTGCAGAGTGCCTTGCGGTCGGCCTCCTTCCACGTCTGGTGGCCTTTCCATCTGGTGAAGTCGGGCGTGTGGAGCGTGTCTCTCAGGAGGCAGTATTGGGCGTAGGGTGCCAGCCACTGGCTGTTGGCGGCGAAGAACCGGCTGAACGCCTCGCTTGCCATCATCCGCTTGCCTTCCTGCCCGAATACGACGCGCAGATATTCCGTCTTGGTGCGGTTCACGCGCTCGTAGTCTATCTGCCGGAGGGCGTTCAGCTCCTTCCTGGTTTCTTCAAACTTCCGGCGGAGCGTCTCGTCCTTCACCGGCGGCAGTGCCGACAGGTCGGCATATTGCGGGTGCAGGGCAAACACGCTGATGCAACTGTAGGGATAGGAGTCGGTCCATGTGTGGGTGAGCGTGGTGTCGTTGATGGGCAGCAGTTGCAGAATCTTCTGCCGGGTCTGTGCTGCCCACACAATCATTTTCTTCAGGTCGCCGAAGTCGCCCACTCCGAAACTTTGGCTGGAGCGCAGCGAGAACACCGGCACCAGGGTCCCTGCCAAGCGGATGGGGTAGATGTCAAACTGCGCTTCCGTCAGTTCGCACACCACCACCTCTCCATGCCTGATGTCGGGCACCGTGAGCGTGCGGTTGAAGCCCTTTTCCCACAGGGGCTGCACGTCTTCGCGCTCGTTCACGATGACGAATTTCAGTTCCACTTGCTGTCCGCCCAGTCCTGTGGCGTCAATGTCGGCTATCCATTCGTTGTAGTTGTGTTCGTTCATCGGCACGGCGTGTTCCGGTTGCCAGCGTCCCAGCGTGTCCACGTTGCCTGCCGCCACCAGTCGTTCGCCCTTGCGCAGCTGCGGTGCGCGCACTTTGAGTCGCAGTGTGGCGTTGTAGTCGTGTCTCACCAGTTGCCGGTGGGCATGCCTGTTGGTGCAGTCGGTGACGGCCGACGTGTAGAGGTAGGCATTTTCGGGCCGGTCAATCCAGTGGTCGAAAAGGCGGTAGCCGAGAGCCCTTTCGGCCGAAAGTTCCAGCCGGTGGGCCTCTGTTGTCCACTCTGTCCGCATCCTTTGGCGGTCTTTCTCCACGGAGTAGAAATACTCCATGTAGTCCGTTCCGCCTGTGTCTGCGTCAAGCGTCAGGTTCCAGTGGGTGCCGTCGTCGGAGTCCATGAGGTGCACGGACACGTCTCCGTCGGCTTCGGTGAGGTTGACGGCGAGCCTTTCACCGTATGCGGTCCTGTATTCCAGATTGAAGTCTATTTTCATGTCTGTGGCGTTTTGTTTGATTGTTCATTGGTCTTCAAAGTTACGAAAAATGTTTGTATCTTCCTACGAAATCGCGGAAAAGTGACGAATAAACGTCTTGTCGCAAGACTGCGGCAGGCTTCTCCTTACGGATGTCCGCTGCCTGGGCATTGTCGGGCGCACTTCATGCGGTGGGCAGCTGGTAACAGAAACGGTATTGGCTCAGCCGGGGTGGGGCGTGACGATCCTGTTTCGGAGGAACGGATACACGGAGCCTGCTTTGCATTTTCATGACGGCTGATGAGTGCGTTTCGGAAAATTATTTGTAAGTTTGCAGGCGTAACCAATAATTTCGCAATCAATGAAACGCTACAAGTTCTTACTGCTTTTCCTTTTCCTTGTCTCGGTGTCTGTCGGCACCTGGGGCAAGAACGTCACCGGCTATATCCCCGTTTCGGGTGGTGCACGGCTCTACTATGAAGTGATGGGCAAGGGCACGCCCGTCATTCTCCTGCACGGCCATTCGCTCGACACCCGCATGTGGGATGAACAGTACAAGGTGTTTGCCCGCCATCATCGTGTGGTGCGCTTCGACTTCCGCGGCTATGGCCGCTCGTCGGCTGCCACCGAGACCTTCCAGTTCACCCACATGCGCGACCTGCTCACGGTCATGGATTCGCTCCACATTCAGCGGGCACATATCGTGGGACTGTCCATGGGCGGATTCGTGGCTGCCGATTTTCTGGGCCTTCATCCCGAACGCATCATCACCTGCACCATGGCGAGCGGAGTGATGAAGACCTATAAGGGACCGTCGGAGCCGGTGGACAGTGCCGACTACGCCAAGCGTGAGCGTGAGATTGCTGCCGTGAAGGCCAAGGGCGTGGAGCAGATGAAGCGCGAGTGGATGGCCACGCTGATGGCGTCGGGCGGCAGCCGGCGTGAACGCATGCGCAAGCCCCTGCAACGCATGATCGACGACTGGAGTGCCTGGCAATCGCTGCACCATGAGGTGAAGAACATTGAGGCGCACGATGCCGAGCGCGTCTTCCGCAGCCGCAAGACCCTGGTGCCCACCCTGATTCTCTATGGCGCCACCGACAAGCCCCGCAAACCCTCGTGGATGCTCAACTACCTGCCCAACGGCCGTCAGGAAGTGCTGCCCGACTGCGGCCACATGATGAACATGGAACAGCCCGAACTGTTCAACCGCACCGTGCTGAAGTTTATCGACGACAACGACATCCATTGACCGCCCCGTGCACCCTTGGGCGGCTCCTGACAACGACGGACAGACCCGGAATGAAGCGACACACATTCCGGGTCTGTCCGTTGTCGTTATGCCCGAATCGTGAGGTCGTGAGATGCTGCTGGCGGGCACGGCATGTGTGGTCTGCGCTACTGTTGCAAAGGTAAGCATAATCTTCGGAAGCCGGAAATTTCCGGAGGTCGTAAGGGGCAGTTTTGGGCACATAATTTCCGACTTTAACATTCGTTAGTAATGGTTTTCCGAGGGGTGCAACAGAATCTGGAAAACGAGACGTTTTTTGGCTGAAGGGTGATAGTTTTTCCGGAGTAAGGTGCGTTTTTTTAGGGGAAAATTACCCGACTTTTTGTGTGCAATCGTGACCGTTTAACATGAAATTAACGCGCTTTTGTGCCTGTAACTGCGTTTTTAGCCCGTTCTGCTTCACAGTTTTGAGGCGAGAACCACAGGTTTTCAAAGGTGTCACACTTTTGGGGCGGTTTTACAGGTAGTCGCTAAAATAGGTTATTCTTCTGTGGTTCAAGTGTTTCAGCGTGGTTTTTGTAATTACTCAAAGTGTTAAAAATGGCGGTTTGTGACGTGACAGTCCAAAATATATGCGTGGAGGGTATATTCGTTAATTATTTTAATATAATATA
>CAJKDU010000066.1 GCA_905198745.1 uncultured Prevotella sp.
CCCCTGCCATTAACGGTGGCTACCTCAACTTCATGGGCAACGAGTTCGGACACCCTGAATGGATAGACTTCCCGCGCGAGGGCAACGGATGGAGCCACAAGTATGCGCGCAGGCAGTGGAACCTGGTGGACAACCCTGACCTCGACTATCACTTCCTCGGCGACTTCGACAAGGCCATGCTCCGGGTCATCAAGAGCGAGAAGAACTTCAACCGCACGCCGGTGCAAGAGATATGGCACAACGACAGCGACCAGATTCTTGCCTTCATGCGCGGTGACCTCGTCTTTGTGTTCAACTTCAATCCGGTACAGTCGTTCACCGACTATGGCTTCCTCGTGCCTACCGGTTCCTACGACGTGGTGCTCAACACCGACGCCCGAGAGTTCGGAGGCAACGGATTGGCAGACGACTCGGTGCTGCACCTCACCAACTATGACGCACTCTACGTGGATCAGCACAAGGAGTGGCTCAAGCTCTACATACCCGCCCGTTCGGCGGTGGTATTGAAACGTAACTAAGAAAATGTCAACTAACACATCACGCAAGAACGTCGGCACTGCACTCGTCAAGGCTGTATGTGCCGTCGTCTTCTTGTTTTTCACTTTTGTTTATCTCTACCATTATCAGGCAGACATCCTTTACGTAGGACAGCACGTGCTCTCTGAGGGTGCCACCACTTACGACCCGCTCGTCGGCGCATTGCTCATCACGCTTGTGCTGCAGGTGCTCCAGATGGTCGTCATGGGCGTCATGCGTGTGTCCCACTCGGCTGTGGCACTCACGTGGTTTCCCTCTTTTCTCATTCTCACCGTTATCACTGATGTGGGGGCAAACATAGACTCCGACTTCAGCTTCGGTGGTTGGGCATGGGCCATCCCCCTGTTGCTCATTGTTTGGTTCTTCCTTACTTGGGGTATCACCAAGACCGAGAACTTTGACACGCGCGCATCGGCCAATCCGCTTCTTTCCCGGCAGATGTGGATCAACGTGTTGACCATGGTTGTCATGATGCTCTTCACGTGTACGCTGAGCAATGACAACGACGTGTTCCACTACCGTATGCAGGCTGAACGCTACATCCGTGATGGCAACTATGATGCGGCACTCGACTGCGGCAAGCACTCTGTGGCCAACGACAGCAGCCTGACCATGCTTCGCGCCTACGCACTTTCCAACGAAGGGTGTCTTGCCGACAGCCTTTTTGTCTATCCGGTGTGCGGAGGCAGCCACGTGCTCATGCCCGACGGCACCACAACCAAGAGCATGACCATTCCGCCCCACGAGATTCGCAAGCACTACAGACAACCCAAGAGTGCCGTGGACTACAGACTCATGTCGCTTTTGCTCGACAAACGCATAGACGATTTCGCACGTTGTGTGAGAAGCTACTACAAGCTTGACTTGTCCTTGCCGCGCCACTATCGTGAGGCTTTGGTGCTCTATGCGCATATCCGCAGTAATCCTGTGGTTGTGTTTTACGAGTCGGTGATGGATGCCGATTACCGAGACATGACCGACCTCATGCACAGTGCTCACAACGCAGCCGAACGTGAAAGCCTGGTACGCGATGCCTATGGCAACACGTATTGGTGTTATTATTTCTATGGCAAGAAATAAGTAATGGTCAACAGTGGCTGTCCTTGCATGTGCCTTCGGCAAACCGCATTCATTTCTGTCTGTAACAAGTCACCCGGTAGTGGTGTCGGCAGCACTGATTGCTCATAGAGAAAGCGTGATAGATGGTGATAGATAAAATGCCATCTATCACTCATCTGTCACTGTGACTTACGCTTTGAGTGTCAGTGAATTATGTGCTCATAAATGCAAAAAGTGATAGATAATGGCTCATTTCAAACTTTTTTCTTGCGTACGCGTGCGCATAATGCAACGGGAAGTATGGAAGACGGAGCCTTGATAAGGAAAAACGGCAAGTCCGGCAACCTATGTTTCATGACATGAGGTTGCCGGACTTGCCGTTAGAAGTGAGTTTCCTTGATCTGTTCTGTGGGGTCAGCGCCGTTGACTATTCTCCAAACACACAGGGCAGGGTAGACAGTTGGTAATACAGTGTGCGGGCGATACGCTCATGGCCCTTGTCGTTGGGATGCAGGCGGTCTGTATCGGAAAGATGAAAATACTGTGCGTGCTCGTCGAGCATGGGATAGAGTCCGCAGAGCGCATTGAGGTCGATGACAGGCATCGCCCAGATGTTTCCAGCCTCTTTCACAGCATCTATATAACTCTTGAGATACTCACCGCAAAGGTTGCGGTAGTCCTCTGTGGGCTGCCAGTTCTTGTCGTTGGCATAGAATCCGGCACGGTGGATAGGGGTGAGCAGTACAACCTGCTTGGTGGGAAACATCTTCTTGACGGTGCAGAGTGCTATGTTGATGCGCCCGCGATAGGTGTTCTTGTCCATCGACAGATACTGGCGCTTGCGCGTCACCAGATGCTTCGGCTCGTGTATACCTGCCATCACCTTCTCCTTTTTCTCTGTATACCATTCACCGATGGGCACACCTGCATTGTAGTCGTTGGTGCCTATAAAGATAAGTATGGCGTCAAAGTCGTCACTATGCTCGGTCTTCAACTTGTCTGCCTGGCGTGGAATGTCGTTCCACTGACGGCCGCTCACCGCATAGACGTAGGGCGTAATGCCGAGCCACTGCTGCAGATAGGTCCAGTATTTGTTTTTGGAAGCCTTGTTCTTGGGGTCGGTAATGGAGTCGCCGAAATAGGCTACCTTCTTGCCCTTCCAGGGATGTTCAAGCCCTTGGGCCACGGTTGTCATGCAACAAAGCATGGCAAAGCACACGCAAAGGGTGCGCATGATGTTCATTCTTTTCATTGTTGTATTTGATTATAGATTCTTGTTTCTGCAAACTGTCGGGCGAGATAGCCTATGCGATACAGGTTAAAGAGCCACAGTGGTGCCCGTTCCTGTTGGAGAGCTTTCTCCATTCGTGCTTCCAGCAAGGCAAAACTATGTGCCACGACACGTGTGAGGTGCATTGCGTGCAGGCGGTCTACCGCTTCCAACAAAGAAGAATAGCCTCTCAGGTCTTGCCGGAAAGCATAGAGCGTGCGGATGGCTTCGCGAGATTTTCTCAAGAAACTGGCGTTGTCTTCAAACGTTTCCATGCTTAGCGGATTGTCCGTGTGTGTGATGCCTATGCCGTGGCTCTGCAAGGTCTTTCCCCAAAGCACGTCCTCATAACCATAGAAATGAAAACGTTCGTCAAGCGGATAGCGTAGCATCGTATCGCGGCGTACGAGAAAATTGGAAGTGTGGAAGTGGTTGTAGGCATTGTTCTGGCGCAACCGGAAGTCGCCGTTTTGCGGATTCCTACATTCCAGCATGTATCTGATGGTGCGCCGTTCCGCAGGGCAGATGGTGTAGCCCCCATAGACAATGGGAGTGGTCACGTCACTTTTCAGTATATTATAATAGGTGTCGATGTATTTGTTCCGCCTCACGACCATGTCGCTGTCTATGAAGAGCAACCATTCGCCTGTAGCCTCTTGGGCAAGGTAATTGCGGATGCAAGCCCTACCACGGTTCACTCCGCACTCTATCAGTCGGCAGTGGTGAAGCAGGTTGATGCCTCGGTTAGTCTCCAGGCAAGAGGTGTCAGTGGAGCCGTCGTCGGCAACGATAACTTCAAAGTGCAGTCCATCCACTGCCATGGCTTGCCTTTGCAACTCCTTGACGAGCGGCAGACAGACGTTGTTATAGGCAGGTAGAAGAATGGACAATTGGATTCTCATATCTGCAAAAGTACGGCTTTTATCCGTGTGTTTACCTTATTTGTCTATTATTTTTTGATTTTTTATAGGAAAAGGTGTAATTTTGCGGTTCGTAAGAAAAACGTTAATAACAACACGATTAATATGAAAAAGTTTGTATTGAGCGGTGCCATGGCTCTTGCCATGCTGATGAGCGTCGGCCAAGTGAGTGCGCAGAACACTGTGGGTAACATTTTGAGCAATGTGCTCGGGTCTACTTCTTCAAGCAGTTCCACCACAGGCAGTATCCTCCAGGGACTGACCACTATCTTCAACAAAAGCAACATAGCAACCAAAGATAAGATTGTCGGAACATGGACCTATGTGGAGCCAGCCATCGTTTTCTCAAGCGACAACGTGCTCTCCAACTTAGGTGGCAAGGCTGCTTCGTCTGCCATAGAGAAGAGACTGCAGTCAAAGCTCAACACCTATGGCTTCAAGAAAGGTATGGTGAACATGACCTTTGACAAGAACGGAAACTTCACCCAGAAGTTCAAGAACAGAACCTTGAAAGGCACCTATACCGTGAAGGACAAGAACGTGACCCTCAAGTATGCGGGCAACTTCAAGCAGATTGTCGGCACCACACAGATTGTAGACAATTCACTGCTCATTGTGATGGATGCAAGTAAACTCCTGAAATATGTCAACGTGCTCGGCAAGGTGAGCGGAAGCGCTACCCTGAAGACTGCCACTTCGTTGCTCGGAAGCATGAAAGGCATGGAATGTGGCTTGCGGTTGCAGAAATATGTTAAACTATATTAAATATAGGTACCTGTGTTATTGCTACCACAGTAAATATAAGTACCTTTGCACCGCTGTTACGAGTTGACAGCATAAATTCAAACCTTTAAAATTAAATTAAACAATGGCAACAAGAATCAGACTGCAGCGCGGCGGTCGCAAGAACTACGCGTTCTACAGCATCGTTATCGCTGACGTAAGAGCTCCACGTGATGGTAAATTTACTGAGAAGATTGGTACTTACAATCCGAACACCAATCCTGCTACTGTAGATTTGAATTTCGAGCGTGCACTTTACTGGGTAGAGTGTGGTGCTCAGCCTACAGACACCGTTCGCAACATCCTCAAGGGCGAGGGCGTTTACCTGATGAAGCACCTCAAGGGTGGCGTAAAGAAGGGCGCTTTCGACGAGGCTTCTGCACAGAAGAAGTTCGATGCATGGAAGGCTGACAAGCAGAAAGGCTTGGACGCAGTGCGCGAAGGTGAAGTAAAGGCTAAGAAAGACGCTCAGGCTAAAGAGCTTGAGGCTGAAAAGAAAATCAACGAGGAAATCGCAAAGAAGGTAGCTGAGAAGAAGGCTGCCGAGGCTGCTGCCAAGGCAGAGGCTGAAGCCGCTGCTACTGAGGAAGCTATTGAGGCTCCTGCAGCTGAATAATCTTCGGGTTATCTCTTTGAAAATCTTGAGGGAATTGACTGAAGGGTCAGTTCCCTTTTTTCGTGCCCGCTCTTATAGAAAGCAGGCGGGAAGCAACGTGCCCCATGTGGGGGTAGTGCTGCTTCCCGCCTGTTTTTCTATAAGGTTATTTGCCAAACTCGCTTGCCAAACCGCCTTCGCTTGTTTCCTTGTAGAGGGAGGGAAGGTCGTGGCCGGTGCGTTTCATCACCTGCACCACCTTGTCGAACGACACGCGATGGTTGCCGTCGCTGTAGGCGGCATACAGGTTTGCGTCGAGAGCACGGGTGGCTGCAAAAGCGTTACGCTCAATACATGGAATCTGTACCAGTCCGCACACCGGGTCGCAAGTCATGCCGAGATGATGTTCAAGTCCCATTTCGGCAGCATATTCTATCTGCGACGGACTGCCGCCAAACAATTGGCAAACCGCTGCCGAAGCCATGGCGCAAGCCACGCCAACCTCACCTTGGCATCCCACATCGGCACCCGATATGGAGGCGTTCTCCTTCACTATGTTGCCCACCAATCCGGCTGTGGCTATGGCATGGAGAATCTTTGTGTCGCTGAAGTCGTGGCCTTGTTGGCAATGGTAGAGCACTGCCGGCAACACGCCACACGCGCCACAGGTGGGAGCCGTGACGATGGTGCCGCCTGAGGCATTCTCTTCGCTTACGGCGAGGGCGTAGGCATAGACCATGCCGCGGGTGGCAAGTTCGCGCTTGTAGCCCGATGCCTTGACGTAGTAGGTGGGAGCCTTTCGCATTAAGTTGAGCGGTCCGGGCAGTCTGCCCTCGTGGTTGATGCCACGCATCACAGCTTCCTTCATGCTTGTCCATACGGTCATGAGGTAGTCCCAGATGTCCTTGTCCTCACACATCTGCACGTATTCCCAGTAGTTGCGCCCGTTGTTATAACACCAATTCATGATTTCCGTCATGGTGCTCATGTCATATACGGGTTTGCTGTCGAACATGTCGTTTGGCTTGCCTTCCGACAGGGCACCTCCTCCAATGCTGTATACGGTCCATTCGTCTATGATTTGTCCGTCTATATCCTTGGCGGCGAACTTCATGCCGTTGGGATGGAAGGGGAGAAAAACGGTGGGCTTCCACACGATGTTCACGTGGGCCTTGCTGGCCAAAACATCGGTGATGGCCTGGTCCGTCATGTGTCCGCGACCGGTTGCCGCCAAACTGCCGTAGAGCGTCACCTCGTATTCTGCCGCTTCGGGATGGCGTGCAAGATAAATCTGTGCTGCCTTTTGCGGTCCCATGGTGTGGCTGCTTGAGGGGCCTTTGCCGATTCTGTAGAGTTCCTTGAGTGATTTCATCTGTGTAGGGTTACCAGAACTTGTTTTGTTCCTTGTTGTATTCGAAACCTGCTGCAGCCAGTTTGTCTTCCAGTGCCTGGCGATCCACGTTCATGTCGTCGCAGAGTTCGTCGAGCGAAGAGTAGTTGTCGCGCAGCAGCATGTTGACAGCCGAGAAAAGTATCATCGGGTCTTCGGGTAATTTTTCCATGTGTCGCTGTTTATGTTGTTATCTCTTAATTAGCGGCAAAATTACGAAAAATAATCGGAAAAGCGATTTGTCGGCAGTGAAATGTTCCTCCTTTTTACTTTCTTTCAACCCCGTTGGCTTCATGGCTGCCTATGGTTTCATTCGAGTGCATATTCCATGGTGTTCACCACACGGACGCGTTTGATGTAGGGAGTGTTGCTGTCGCGGTCTTCTATGGAGAACTGTCCCTGCTGCGCGCTCCTCAAGTCGCCCAGTCGGCAACCGGCGTCATCGGCAAATTTCTGTGCGGTGGCCCGTGCGTTGCGGATGGCTTCTTCCACCATTTCGGGTTTGATTCGGTTGAGCGCAGTAAAGTCGTAGCGGGCAGAATTGTTGTATTCCTCGCTGACGATGGCTATGCCCTGTTTCATCAGTTCGGCCTGCCGGCGCATGAGTTGCCTCACCTTGTCCACGTAGGCAGAGGTGACGGTGATGACGCTCTTGGCCTTGTAGCGGTAGTTCATGATTTCGTTGCCATAGTTGTCTGCCTGGCGGTCGACAATCTCGGCGGGGTTTACGCTGATTTCACTGTCCTTGATGCCGGCCGACTTGAGGAAGTGCACCACCTTTCGGTTTTTCAGTTCAAGCAAGTTGTACATCTCTTCAGGGTCGTTGCCTATCTCCTTGTAGGTGAGCGACCACGTCACTTTGTCGGCCTTCACTTCTCGTTCGCAAAGTCCTTTGACGGCTACTTTCCGGTCGCGGTCCTTGAAAGTCACGATGCCACTGCGCAGCGACAATCCCATGAGGATGAGTCCGGCGGCGATGATAGTGGCAGAAAGCAATTTCTCGTTCAGTTTCATAGTTCTGTTGTTTTAGGGGTTATTGAGCGCGGTAAAGTTAGTGCAAAAATCAATAGTCGTCAAGTGTTTGACCGAAAAATTTCCTTTGGCCGATTCTTTTTGTGGCTGATTGTGGCAGTAAGGGTTGGCTGAACGGGTAAAACGCCGTAACTTTGCAGCCAAAAAGAATAAGGAAATGATAAAGAGCGACAACCATGTGAGTGTTTTCCAGCGGCCTGTATGGGTCGTCCTGTTGGCTTTGACGGCAGCCGTGGCCTGGGGATGGGCCTATCCGCTCATCAAACTTGGCATGAGCGAGTTGGGCATTCTTCCCTCCATGACGGGTGGAAAGATGTTCTTTGCGGGCATTCGTTTCTGCGTGTCCGGACTGATTATTCTGCTTGTTGCCCAGCGTGGCCACCGCTCGTTTAAGGTTGTCGCGCCGAAAGACTGGGGCTTCATTCTCCTCTTTTCGCTCTTCAACACCACGCTCCATTATGCCTTTTTCTATTTTGGTCTGTCGCATAGCGAGGGTGCTCGAGCTGCCATACTCAACTCGATGAGTGTGTTCACGGTGGTCATTCTTGCCTGTGTGTTTTTCAAGACAGACCGCATGACCAAGCGCAAGATAACGGGATGTCTGCTCGGATTTGTCGGCATCCTCGCCTTAAACCTTGGCGGCAAGGAGAGTGGCCGCTTCACCTGGCTGGGCGACGGCATGATTATTCTCAACGCACTTTGCGGAGCCACCGCATCGCTCATGACGAGAGGCTTGTCGCGACGGGTCGACGTGTTTGTCGGCACAGGCTATGCGCTGGCCATTGGTGGTGCGTTGCTGGTGGTGCCGGGATGGCTGATGGGTGGCACGCTGCCGCGTGTCACTCCTTGGGGCTTGGTCATCTTGCTGCTGCTCATAGCCATTTCGTCGCTCGGATTTTCACTCTACAACAAGTTGCTCTCTTGCAATCCGGTAGGCAAAGTGGCCATTTTCAATTCGCTTATTCCTGTTGTGGGTGCCATCACCTCATGTATGTGTCTGGGTGAGACTTTCTATTGGAAATATGTGTTGGCTGGAGTTCTTGCCACGGCGGGTATCTATGTCATCAACCGAGGCAAGAAGTAAAAAGAGGTTTTCGTGTAGGCTGCTTTTTATAGCTTTCCGATTGGGTGGAATTGTGTCTGCCCATCTTTTTCCGCAAGTCAGCGACTTACGTGTGCTAAGTGTGCGACTTACGTGTGCTAAGTGTGCGACTTACGTGTGCTAAGTGTGCGACTT
>CAJKDU010000067.1 GCA_905198745.1 uncultured Prevotella sp.
TATAGCGTTTTACATAATAATGAACTATATCTTTTGATAAATGATACTTCTTCATTGCCTCCTCGACAGTGTAATATCGTTCGCGACCATCAAAATCTCCATTTTTCACTTGTTCAATACGCTGTTTAGAATAGTACGTCGTACCATACTCCACCTTTGCGGGAATTTGATGGCGGTGCACAAAGGAGCGTACAGCATATGCTGTCATCTGATAAGTTGAGCGCATTTCTTCTGGTGTAATCCAATCTGTGATTTCCGAATAATTGTTCTTCAGATTATATAGCACATCGATGGCTTTCTTTTCGTAGAAATTAAATCCTTTAAGTGCAATCTTGGACGTTTTATGCTCTCTGGTCATCGCACGTACGTGTTGTACACTTACCTTAAACATCTCTGCAACCTCCTCTGTTGAATAATAACCATCGGGAGTAGGTGGGCATTTTCTTTCTTGTTGCTGAGCCTGAAAAACCACCTTTGCTTCTTCACCTGGTTTTTCGGCTACTTTAGCATTTGCCATTCGCTCACGCATGACTTTGTCAAAGTCAGTACGGAATATCATCGTAAACTTTCCTCGTTTTTCCGTTCTGACATCGTAATTCTTTAAGGTGTAACTTACCTGGTCTTTTGAAATGCCATACTTTTCCATAGCTTCTTCATAAGTGCTCCAATCAGGATCTATACTATCGTCCTTGCGTTTGATACAATCAATATGAACCTTGGAGTAGTAAGCTTTTCCATTACGATTTACTCTTGGAACTTTGTGACGCATCACAAAACTTATAACAGCAGTCTTTGTCATATTATACATTTCCATTATTTGTTCAGAAGTATAATAGTTTTCTATGTCGATTTCTTCAAGGAGGTCCGCAAAATGTGCATCAATGGCTTTCTTACTAAAGAACGTATTTCGTCCTTCGTATATCTTGGGTATGCCAAGACGGTCACAACGTCCCCATACAGCCTTTCGACCGATATTATACTTCTCCATGACTTCTCTAAGGGTATAATACTCCTGCTCCTCCTTTCTCTGATAGCGTCTTTTCCGATAGGGAGTGGCATCATCGAACACTCTTTCAATATCAGAGAATCTCACAAAGGTTTTATTTCTCATCTTAACAGCTTTGATTAAGCCCGTCTGGAAATAGCGATATACAGTCGGAAGGCTAACGTTAAAAAGAACGCTCACGTCTTCTGGTGATAAGAAAGCTTTATCTCGCAGAGTATTATTCTTCTCTGCGTTTCGAAGAGATTCGGCATTTTCTTTCTCCTTCTTTTTCTTTTCAGCCTCTCTTCTCCGAGATGCGACACGCTCACACCTTCGGCAGCAGTATTTGAACGACATTTTGGTAGCAACGAACTCTTTTCCGCATACTCCACATTCTTTAATTATCTCCATTTTGCCTTGACAATTCTAATGGTTTTTGATAGAAGAGGTCCTCGATTTTGTCTCAGACTTTATCAGATATTTGCAGTATTTCTCACGAGTTCCCTACATGGCGGTGGTGTCGCATAATGGAGGATTCTCAGTATTTCTCACGAGGTGTCCAACATAGCGTTTTTCCATTCCAATTGGTCGCACGATTGAAACGCAGGAACGAAATTTGAGCCAAAGTTACCTCTAAAAACTGGTATCAACAAATTGCAAATGGAAAGTGTTAAAACGAAAAAAGCCACCAAAATGGTGGCTTATAAGCAGTTATAAAAACGATATGTAAGTATGGTCGGGCGGTCTATTTACCGATGCAAAAGTGACTAAAGATGGAATGGAGGACTTCTGTTGGGGTGATTTGGGAGCCGGTTATTTCGCCTAACTCCTCTATGCACTGACGCAAGTCCTCGCTCAGCAAATCACCGGACAACTGGTGGGTGAGGCCGTCTATTACCCGGGTGATGCTTTGGTGGGCACGGAGAAGAGCCGCATAGTGACGGGCACTGGTTATGATGACGTCGTTTTCGGTGATGGCGGGTATGTCGGCTGCCTCGTAGATGGCTTCCTCCAATTCGGCTATGTGCGTGCCTTGCTTGGCACTGATGGCTACCGTCTTGTGTCGGGTAATTATTGTTGTGTCGAGGGCTGTTGCTGAATCTATTTTGTTTCGTGCCACGATGAGTTTCTTTCCGGCTATGCGACTTTCCACGTCGGCCAGTTCCTCGGCTGTGGGCTGGGTGTCGACTACCCAGATGACGATGGATGCTTCGGATAGTTTCCTGTAGGTGCGCTCTATGCCGAGACGTTCTATGGCATCGTCTGTGTGGCGGATGCCGGCAGTGTCGATGAACCGGAAGGTGAGTCCGTGTAGGGTGGTGGTGTCTTCAATCACATCGCGTGTGGTGCCGTGAATGTCGCTCACGATGGCTTTGTCCTCGTGGAGTAGCCGGTTGAGAAGGGTGCTTTTGCCTACGTTGGTCTTGCCAATGATGGCCACGGGAATGCCTTGCTTAATGGCTTTGCCCTTGGCAAAGGAGTCGGCGAGCGAATAGATTTTTGTCGAGATGGTGCGAGCGAGGTTAAGGAGTTCTTCTCGGTCGGCAAAGTTGACATCTTGATCGCTGAAGTCAAGTTCCAGTTCGAGCAATGATGTGATCTTCAGTAGCTTGTCGCGCAACATCGAGAGTTCATTGCTGAACTGTCCCTTGAGTTGTCCGAGGGCTATGTCGTGGGTGGCCTTGTTGGTGGAGGCTATGAGGTCTGCCACGGCTTCGGCTTGACTGAGGTCCATTTTCCCGTTCATGTAGGCCCTTTGGGTGTATTCGCCGGGCTGTGCCTGTCGGCATCCGGCTTCGATGAGGCGCTTGACTGCCGATTCAAGGATGTAGCGTGAGCCGTGGCAACTGATTTCCACGGAGTCTTCTCCCGTGTAGGAATGAGGCGAGCGGAAGGTGGTGACCAGTACCTCGTCGATGACGCTTCCGTCGGCGGCAGTGAGGTTGCCGAAATGCACGGTGCGTGGTGCGGACTCGGTGAGCGAACGGCCTGAAGCCGGACGAAACAGGGTGTCGATGATGGGGTAGGTCTGTGGACCGGATATTCTTATAACGCCAATTGCGCCACCTGCCGGTGTGGCAAGGGCGCAAATGGTATCGTTGTTGATGATGTGCTGAATCATTGTGTGTGCTTAAATTCTGTCTAATACGATGCGGATGAGGTCGTCGATGTGGTTCTTGTAGCCCGTGTCTGCTTTCTTGGCGAGTCTGTTGGCTATGACCATGCAGCAGGTGAGGGCCTTGTGGCCGAGCAGGGCAGCGAGTCCTTGCAGGGCGCTGCTCTCCATCTCGAAGTTGGTGATGCGCATGCCGTTGTATTCAAAGCTTTCCACTTTCTCGTTTTGCTTGGGGTCGGCGAGGGGGATGCGGAGTTCCCTGCCTTGTGGACCGAAGAATCCTCCGCAGGCAATGGTCACGCCTCGCACCATGTCGCTGCCGGCTATGCGGTCGAGGAGTTCGTGGTCGGAGTCTATCACATAGGGGGCGCAAAGCAGCGGGTTCCAATGCATGTGCTCCTTGAAGTGGGCTTCAAAGTCGAGGTCGCACACCTCGTTGCGTCCTGCGTAGAAGTTGAGCAGTCCGTCGAAGCCTATGCTTTTCTGGCTGGCGATGAATGTGCCTGCCGGTGTGTAGGGCTGCAGTCCGCCGCAGGTGCCGATGCGCACGCAGGTGAGTTGCCGTTTGGTGTCTTTCTCCTCGCGGGTTGTGAAGTCTATGTTGGCGAGGGCATCAAGCTCGTTCATCACGATGTCTATGTTGTCGCAACCAATGCCGGTGCTCACCACGCTGATGCGTTTGCCTTGGTAGGAACCGGTGATGGTGTGGAATTCGCGACTTTCCACTTCGCATTCCTGCGAGTCGAAATGTGAAGCCACGAGTGCCACTCGTCCGGGGTCGCCAACGAGTATCACTCTGTCGGCCAGTTGTTCGGGTCTCAGATGAAGATGAAACACGCTTCCGTCGCTGTTGATAATCAGTTCGGATTCTGCAAAATACTTCTTCATAGTCGTGTTATTTAAGTGATTGGTTTTCGTTGTTTCTGATGCGCTTTTCGGTTTGGGCTATGGTGATGTCGAGCTGTTCCACCTGTCGTTCGGTCCGGGTGATTTCGGCTTTCAGGGCTTGGCGTGTAGCGGCACTGCCTGCATCGTATTTTTGTCGCAGGGTGTCGAGCTGAAGTCTTTTGCTGTTGGCTTCCTGCTGCATGGCCAGAAGTTGTGTGTAGAGTTCACGGCTGGCATGTGAGCGGAATTGCGTGGGTGAGCTGTAGAGCGTGCGGTCGTTCACCCAGAAGTGCATGGTTTGAGTTTGCCTGCTCGTTTGCTGCTTGTTGAGCGCGTTGAGCCGTGCCTGTGCACGAGGCCTGTCGGTCTTCTTGTCCCAAAGGGCCCATGTCTGGTCTATGCGCTGTATCTCGGCGAGCGAGAGCAACTGTTGGGTGGTGAGGCCGTCGGCATTGTAGTCGAGCCGTGGCTGGCGGGTGAGGCAATAGTATATGCACTGCTTCCCTGAGGGCTGTCTGCGGTCGGTGACAAGCCATGTGAGCGAGTCGGTCTCGCTGGTGATGCAATAGTAGTCGTTGGCTGTGGAGTTGAAGGGGAGACCAAGGCTTTGCGGCTCCATGTAGCGGTTGTCCTCCGTGTCGTAGTTGGTGCGGTAGATGTCGTATCCGCCCAGTCCTTCAGGGCCCTTGGCGGCAAAGTAGAGGGTGCTGCCGTCTTCAGACACGTAGGGGCAGGTGATGTCGGTGAACATGCCGTCGAAGTCTTTGATGCGGCTGGGCTTGGTCCAGGTGGTGCCTATGAGGTGGGTGGTGTAGAGCTGGAGATTGCCTGTGGAGTCGGCTTGCGAAAACACGCAGTAGTCCTTGAACTCGTTGAGGTAGGCACGCCACGTGTCGGGAGCTTGCTTGCCGAACACGCGGGCATAGGAAATGACTGATCCCAAATGGTGGGGCAGGGCAAGGTCGGAATAGGTGTTGGTCACGAGACTGTCGAACACGAGTGTCTTCTCCGTGTAGGCCAACTTGTCTGCCAACCGTTTGGCGGTTGGGTCTTCCTTTGCTGCCGGTTTCGGCAGCAATTTCTTTTTGCGCGGCTTTTGCGCTTCGGCACCTGTCTGTGAGCAGAAGAGCAGGGCGAACAGAAGGATATATGTACTAAGTGATTTCATCATGGTGTGAATGTTGGTTTACAAAGTTAGCGAATAATAATTGCATGTACAAATTTTATCGGTTTTTTCTTTGTCTGGTTCGGTTCGGGCTTGCCGCTGCTTGAGCGCATTGGTTCGTTAGCCTGATTGTAAAGTAGTCATTTCAAGTAGGATAGACTTTTGCAAATTTCTCTTGTCGTCGTTGTTTCAAAAGCGTTGTACGCGCGCGTACGCACGCAGGAAAAGTTTTTTGTGTTTTCACCACTATCCATCACTTTTCTTGAAATCTTACATTGTTTGGCTGACTATTAACGAGATGTGCGTGGTGATAGATGCGTGATAGATGGCTTATCATCCATCACTTCTATCACTGGCTCGGCATTTGCCAAGTTTTAGCTGATATGCCCTAAATCAGTTCTGCGGTTCGGACAATGAGTGTCTAAGCAATATTATCAAGCGCAAGTCTGCCATTAACATTCCGTAAGTCTGCCATTAACGCACCGTAAGTCTGCCATTAACGCACCGTAAGTCTGCCACTAACATATAGAAACAGGATGATAAAAAACATCCCCTTGTTTCTGTGGTTGGAAACGAAGGGATGAAAGATGGTGTGGGGTGTGGCGATACATCAGAACTCAAACAATACGCGGGCATTGATTTGTCTGCCAGTGAGATAGTTGGGCACGGCATATTGCTGGTTGGTGACGTCGGTTATCCATAGATAAGAGTTGACGTTGTTGATGCCGAAAAGGTTGAGGCAGTCAACGCCAACCCAAATGTTGCGGAATGGCGACTTGCGTTCACGCTTCTCGTTGTCGAGCGCACGATAGCTCATGCCTATGTCGGCACGCTTGTAGGCAGGCGAACGGAACTGTTGCCATTCTATGTTGCGGTGAGGCGGACTGAAGGGAAGTCCGTCGGCAAAGGCAAGCTTGAGCGACATTTTCCAGCGGTCGGTGCCGGGGAAATAGTCGGTGAAGAAGAGGTTTACCGAATAGCGTTGGTCGGTGGGCAGGGATATCGACTTGCCGTGGAGTTTCATGCTGGTGCTCATCAGCGAGAGACTTATCCACGAGTCGGTGCCGGGCACGAATTCGCCGTAGAGCTTGAAGTCTATGCCGGCTGTGTGGCCTTTGCCTTCGTTGGGGCCGTAGTAGACCACCTTCACGTTGTTGATGCTGTAGGGACGCAGATTGGAGAGCAGCTTGTAGTATGCTTCGGCCGTGAACATATAGTTGCGGTTGTTGAGCTTGAAGCGGTAGTCCATGCCTGCGATGAAGTGGATGGAGCATTGGCTCTTGATTTTCTTGTTGAGTGAGGCATAGGTGATGCCGTTCACGGTAGTGGTGTCGCGCACTTCCTTGAAGAAGGGCGCCTGGTAGTAGAGTCCTGTGGCGAGGCGCAACACCACGTCGTGGTTGAAAGCGGGAATGATGCCCAGCGACACGCGAGGGCTGACTGTGGTTTCGCCGTTGAACTGCCAATGGTTGAAGCGCAGGCCATAGTTGAGGGTGAAGAGTGTGTGCTCGTGGGCACTGGTGAAGCGCCAGGTGTCTTGCAGGAAGCCTTCTATGCGGTTGGCCTTGAGCGTGTTCTTGGCTGCCAGACTGTAGATGAGCTTCAGGTCGTCGGCAGTGTGGGGTATGCTGTAGCCGCTGGAATCTCTCATCTCATACTCGCGGCTCTTTTCCTCAATGTTCTCGTAGCGATAGGCGAGTGCTCCCAGCACGTCGTGCTTGCGCTTCTTGTGGGCAAAGCGGAGCTGCACGTGGGCCACGGAGGCCTTGAGGTAGTTGCGGGCATGTTCCATGTATGTGCCCACTCCGAGGTTCTCGCTCGTTTCGGTCTGGGTGAGCCAGTACTGTCCTTGTATGTCGTAGCGTTCCTGCTCCTTGGTCGAGAAGGCCGAGGCTATGAGCGAGAGCGAGGTGCTCTCGGTAAACTTCCTGGTGAGCGTGAGCGAACCGAAGAGTGTGCGGAACACGTCTTTTTCGTGACCGTCGAAGTACACCTTGAACGACTTCACGTTCTCCATCGTGCCGAAATTGGTCTCGCGGTCGTGTGGCGTGAAGTTGTAGTGGTTCTCCGAGATGTTGCCTATGAAGTCTATCTGCCAGCGCTTGCTGGGCGAAATGCTCAAGTAGGTCTGATAGTCGAGGAAATTGGGCTTGTATTCGCCCTTGGTTTCGAGCGAGCCGAGCATGTAGCGGTTGGTCTTGTAGCGCACGCCGTTGGTCCAAGTGAAGTGCTTGCCCTTCATGCCCACATAGGCATTGGTGCCGAGCAGGCTGGCTGCCAGCGATGCTTCAAAACGCTTGGGCTTCTTGTAGGTAATGTCGAGGGCAGACGACATCTTGTCGCCGTATTTGGCTTCGTAGCCGCCCGTTGAGAATCCAACCGACTCCACCATGTCGCCGTTGATGATGGAAAGTCCTTCCTGCTGGCCACTTCTTACCAAAAAAGGCCGGTAGACTTCCACATTATTAATATACACCAGGTTCTCGTCGAAAGCACCTCCACGCACGTTATACTGCGAGGAGAGTTCGCTGTGGGTGCTCACACCGGCCTGCGACTGTATCATGTCTTCCACGGCATTGCCTGTGGTCGAAGGCGCCCCCTTGGTTTTCTTCACGTCGAGTTGCTGCGTGCCCGTGGTCTGCCGCTTGCGTTCGGTCACCACCACTTCGCCCAGCTGGTTGTCGCTGTGCAGGGTTATCTGCAGTGTCTGCTTGCCTTTGGGATGGCGCAGCACGCGTGTCTTCGACTTGTAGCCCACCATGGAGAACTTCACCGCCACACTGTCGCGCGAGGCAAGCGTGATGTGGAATTCACCCTTGAGGTTGGTCATGACCATCTTGCCCTGACTTGTCACGGAAGCCAGTTCTATGGGACTCATGTCCTCGTCGCACACCTTTCCCTGGAGCACGAAGCTCTGGGCCGTGGCCTTCTGCGTGGCGAGCACAAGCAAGGCGATGGTGAGAAAATGTATAAAGTTCGTTTTCATGTCGTTGCATTTAACGCTATTGCCTATATAATTATTGTGTAGAAAGGGACATAAATAAAAAATATAGAAAAAAGTTGCGGTTTGTTTTGTGAATTAAAAAATAATGTTGTACCTTTGCACCGCATTTGAAAAAGACATGCCAAGTCATGTGCTTATTATGCGGCAATAGCTCAGTTGGTAGAGCACAACCTTGCCAAGGTTGGGGTCGC
>CAJKDU010000068.1 GCA_905198745.1 uncultured Prevotella sp.
TATACAACCTTTTACTCATATTTATCAACTTAAATTAATTCCGCCAACGGGTTACTTTGTACAAAAACATCGTTTTTAGATAAAAACAATAAGTAAATACAATATTTTATAATTTCACATACAAAAGAAATAAACGATATGAGAAATTCACAGACACAACGAATTAAGGTGGCAATCAATATAACCCACCTTAAAAAATCAATGCTTGCAGCCTTTGTTGCACTCTCCGTCGCAACTGCGAACGCACAAACCATCAAAGGCGTTGTGACAGATGCTGACAACGGGGAGCCCATCATCGGCGCAACGATCAAGGTGAAGGAGACATCGAAAGCTGCCGTGACAGATATGAACGGCAAATATTCGATAACAGGTCTCACAACAGGCCGTTACACCATTGAAGCTTCGTACATAGGTTACCAGCCAGCCGTCATCCCCGAGATTCTCGTTACGGAGGGCAAGGAGGTGGTCATCAACGTCCCCATAAGCGAGAGCTTGAAGGAGCTGGGAGAAGTAGTGGTGAAGCCTCGCATCAGCAAGGAAAGCGCTGTGAACAAGATGGCTCTTGTCGGGGCGAGGATGCTCAGCATGGAAGAGGCAAGCCGATATGCAGGAGGATACAGCGACCCGGCGCGCCTCGTCACAGCCTTTGCCGGTGTGGCTGGCAACAGCAACGACAACGGCGTGTCGGTGCACGGCAATGCGCCGCAGGCCATGCAGTGGCGACTTGAGGGCGTGGAGATCTTCAGCCCGAACCACTTCACCGACGCCTTCAACATGGGCACAGGACTCGTCAGCGCACTCAACTCCAATGTTCTTGACAACTCCGACTTCCACCTCGGAGCCTTCACAGCCGAGTACAGCAATGCCCTCTCAGGCGTGTTTGACATGAGAATGCGCGCAGGCGACAACGAAAGCTACCACCATGCGCTCCAGATAGGCACGCTGGGCCTCGAAGGCACATCGGAAGGCCCCATAAGCAAGAAGACAGGAGCATCCTACCTCGTCAACTACCGCTACTCCGTCACCACCATCGCCCGTGAGATAGGACTCCTCTCCCTCGACGGCGACCAGGCCGACTTTCAGGACTTCAACTTCAAGCTCAACTTCCCGACAAAGAAGGCTGGCACATTCTCCGTCTTCGGAGTAGGACTGAAGGACAAGTACTGGCTCGAGCTCGAAGACCCCTCAAAGTGGGAGAGCATGTATGACCAGGAGTACACGGTCAGCAATCAGACAATGCTCGCTGGCGGCGTCAACCACAAGGCGTACCTCGGCAAGAACTGGAACATCAACAGCACCATAGCAGCCTCCTACTTCAAGAACGACGGAGACCAGAGCTACTATGACGGACAGCCCAACCTGGCCAACAAGCTCGGCAACTGCCTGCCCTACATAAGGATGCGCCAGAACAACTCGCAGTTTACAGCCACAACGAATGTGCAGAAGCGTTTCAGCCCTAAGTTCCAGTCCAAGATTGGTGCCACATACACAGAGTACTTCTTCGACATCGACCTCAAGATGGCCCCAAAGGTAGGAGCCACCATGCCTGCACAATCAATCTATACAGCCGACAGCCACACCGGCCTGTTCAACGCCTATATAGCCAACTCGTGGAACATGAGCCGCTGGCTTACCTTCACCTTTGGTCTGAATACCCAGTATTTCCGCCTCAACGACGACGTGTCAGTTGAGCCACGCGCAGCCTTCCAGTGGAATCCGGACGAGAAGAACCAGTTCTCTGTGGGTTACGGCATGCACAGCAAGACAGAGAAGATGGACACCTACTTTGTTTATGACCAAAATGAGGGCTTTGTAAACAAGGACCTCAAACTGAGCAAGGCTCACCACCTCATCGGTTCGTACATCCACCGATTCAACGACCAGCTCAACCTACGCGTGGAGGCATACTACCAGAGCCTCTTCGACCTTCCCGTGACTGAAGACGGCAGCTACTGCACCATCAACCGCCGCTATTATTACGAGGAGCGCGAGCTCGTGAGCAAAGGCAAGGGACGCAACTATGGCATAGACGTCGCACTGGAGCAATACATGCACAAGGGTTACTACTGGATGGTGGACGGTTCGCTCTACAAGTCAGAGTACAAGGGTGGCGACAATATATGGCGCGACTCACGCTACAACCGTACCTTCATGGTCAAGGTGCTCGGCGGTAAGGAATGGATGCTCGGCAAGAGAAGGCAGAACGTGCTGAGTGTCAACGGCAAAGTCACCCTGCAAGGCGGTCAGAGATACACTCCTGCCGATGTGGCGGCAAGCAAACTGAACTACGAGGCTGGCAGACCAGATGTCGTGTACGACGAGACAAAGGCTTTCTCTGAGCAGTACGACCCTGCATGCATCGTAGACTTCACCATCAGCTACAAGATAACAGGCAAGAAGTGCAACCACACCATAGCCTTCGAAGGTCTCAACCTCTTGCAGAAAAAAGTGCCTTACGAGAACACTTACAACTACAAGAAGAACATTGTGGAGACTTACGACTCAGGCATCTCACTGCCAAACGTGTACTACCGCATCAGCTTCTAATGGTGGGTTCTATTAATTCCCACCGTCAAAAGGCTTTAGGTGGGTTCTATTAATTCGCTTTGTCAGATTTTTGATTTATCTCTGAGTGCAGAGTGTCTGTTTTGAGGGAGCGATGCGGGCTATAATTTCAGGCTACGGCTGCTGCACACGTTACACCATCAGCGCCGACTATGTTTCGAATGGCTGGACTTTCCGAACAGAGTTATATCCACTCCACCGGCAATGCTTTCGCAAAAACGTTAACAGACTCCGATGAAGCAAGTGCTGCAGACTGCAATCTGTCGAAAAACGGCAATAAGGCTGACGGATTCTATGCATTGGGCATAGCACCGATCGTTGCAAACAAGATTAACGTAAAGGCAAGGTATGATCTGTATAGGAGCAATGGGGAATGGAACGCAGCAAAAACATTCTATGAAGTGGGTGCCGACTACTTGTTCACGAAGAATTTGAAGCTGTCTGTAGAGTATGCGCTCGTCAACGACCGTACGCTCGACAAGCATAATTACAGCTTGGCAAATGCAGAACTTTCCATAAAGTTCTAATGTATGACATGCCCGTCATGCAAATCGAGTAGGAGGAAAACGAAGCAGTTTTCTTCCTACTTTCGTTTTCCGACCTCTCACACCACCGTACGTGCCGTTCGGCATACGGCGGTTCTCTAATTGCTATGCAATTTGGTATAGATGCCAAGAAGTGAGGGATAACCTTGCCTAACAAGTCCATCGTTCGTTATGGCACACTTTAGAATAGGGCTCGTCGCTATGCGCCAATACCCCTTGCGGGTATTTGCCCATTGCCATGCCCTCCATCTGCCAATACCACATTTCATGAGGTTCGTGAAACGAGTACGGACTCGTTTCCAACATTTCCAGATATAACACCGTATGCGTCTATGATACCATTCCTCCGTTCTTTGGAGAAATGTTTTCATATCTGCCAGATAGTAATATCCTATCCAACCACGGATGTATTCCGTCAAGCGGTTCTTCAACCACGATAAACCTTTGCCGTTACTGCGCTTGGTAATGGATTTCAGTAATATTAAAAATTCCATCAATTGTTAAATTCACCTCTCTGACCAGTCGCTTCTGTCAAGATTGCGGTAGCCCACGGCTTCTGCAATATGGGGAAGTTGCACCTGCTCACTGCCATCAAGGTCGGCAATGGTGCGTGCCACCTTGAGAATCCTGCTATAGGCACGGGCAGAGAGTTTCAATCGCTCCATAGCCATGCGCAACATGTCCATGGATGAGGCATCGGGTTCGGCAAACTGATGCAGCATGCGCTCCGTCATTTGGGCATTGCAGTGGATGCCCTTGAAGTCTTTGTAACGGGCGGTCTGTATGTCGCGTGCCTTGATGACGCGCTCACGGATAGCGGCACTCGGCTCGCCGGGCTGCGCTTTCGAGATGTCCTTGAACGGCACGGGCGTTATCTCGCAATGGATGTCGATGCGGTCGAGCAGCGGTCCGCTTATCTTGTTCATGTAGCGCTGTATCTGTCCCGGCGTGCAGACGCAATGATGTGTTGGGTCGCCATAGTAACCGCAAGGACACGGGTTCATGGATGCCACGAACATGAACGAACAGGGATACTCTATGGTGTATTTGGCACGGGAAATCGTTATCTTGCGGTCTTCAAGCGGCTGGCGGAGTACTTCAAGGGTGGCCTTGTTGAACTCGGGCAACTCGTCGGCAAAGAGCACGCCGTTGTGGGCAAGCGAAATCTCGCCCGGCTGCGGATTGCTGCCGCCGCCCACGAGTGCCACCTGCGAGATGGTGTGATGGGGCGAACGGAAGGGACGCTGCGAAATAAGCGACGTCTCCTGCGAGAGTTTTCCGGCAATGGAATGTATCTGGGTGGTCTCCAGGCTCTCGGAAAGCGAGAGTGGAGGAAGAATGGAGGGCAGGCGCTTGGCCATCATCGACTTGCCCGAACCGGGAGGACCAATCATTATGAGATTGTGTCCGCCGGCAGCAGCCACTTCAAGAGCCCGCTTCACCGACTCCTGGCCGCGCACGTCGGCAAAGTCAAGTTCAAACTTATATTGGTGTTCATAGAACTCCTTACGCGTATCAACAACCGTTGGCTCGAAGTCAGACAAGCCGTTCAGGAACTTCACCACGTCTATCAGTCTTTCCATACCATAGACATCAAGGTTGTTGACCACGGCAGCCTCACGCACGTTCTGCTTGGGCACGATGAGCCCCTTGTAGTGTTCTTTGCGAGCCTGGATGGCGATAGGCAGGCAGCCACGCACGGGCTGCAGAGTTCCGTCGAGACTTAACTCACCAACCAGCATATACTTGTCGAGCAAATCGGGCTGCACCTTGTCGGTTGCAGCGAGGATGCCAATGGCAAGAGGCAGGTCGAAGCCACTGCCCTCCTTGCGGAGATCGGCAGGAGCCATGTTGACTGTGATTTCAGCCACGGGAAACTTGAAGCCACTGTTGGGCAGAGCTGCCACCAGGCGGTCACGGCTTTCCTTGACTGCACCGTCTCCCAAGCCAGTAAGATGGTACTGCACGCCACGGGTGATATTCACTTCCACGGTGACAGGCGTCACCTGCAAGCCATTGACGGCAGCACTGTAAGTCTTTGCGAGCATAAGCGGTCAGAAGTTTTTATTAGATTCTTACTTGATTGTTATTGTCCGCCCAATCGTTCCTGCAACTGTTGGGCGGTGAGTCCACGTGCCACGACCTTGCCGCCCTGCACGAGGATATTGTCGGGGATATTGCCCATGCCCAATTGTCGCAACACTGGGGTTTCAAACATCTTGCCGTCACAAACGGTAGGCCAAGAGATGGAGTCGCGCTCCATATTCATGCGACAGTCGTGCAGGCTGGCGTCCAGACAGACACTCACAATGCGTAGCCGGCTGCCCATACGGCGCTGGGTCTGTTTGAGTAAGCGCTGTATGTTCTGGCTGTCGAAGTTCCAGGAAGCCCAAACGGTCACCACGCCGAAATCTGCCGACAGGTCACTGTTACTCACCTGTCTGCCATTTATGTCGGTGGCTTGGAAACGGGGCACTGCGCCACCCACGCTCAGTTTGTTGGAGCGTTCAGCCTGGTCGCGCAATTTTCCCAGCCAGGCATTACCCTGTTGCTTGGCGGCAAGCTTGGTGAGCAAGCGGCTGGCACGTGCAAAATCGGCATCGGGCTGCTGCATGAAATGGCGGAACACCAGATAGACACTCACCGGCGAGTCGGGATTGTCGGAGATGAACTCTTCGGCATACTTCTTCGTTTCCGGTGGTGTTGCCTGCAGGCAACGCTCTCTGAACTGGGTCATCAGTTCGTTGTCCTTGGTGCCTTTCACCTCCATTTGCTTCAAGTGGGAGGCATCGGCAGAAATGCTTACCGACTTGCCGGGCTCGGCAAAGACGGGCTGTTCGGAAAAGTTGGGGAAGACGAGCATCAGCACGGAAGGGCGTGTGCACGCCGTTTCGTAGGTGAAACGTCCGCCGTTCACCTTAATGGTGTCAACGCCGCTGATGCCGCCGTCGTTGCTGTAAACATAAAACTCACCCTGGTTGAGGTTGAGAAAGCGGCCTTCAATCTTGAAGCGATCACTTGAAGTGCCACATGAAACCAAAACCAGGGTGAGTAGTAGAAGATATGTAAGTTTCTTCATTTACATGATTCTTATTTGCTTACCTTGCTGAGCTCAAGATCGTTGGCTGCATACTGTGCGAGCTTAGGATCCTTCTGAACTGCAGTGCGGAGGCAAGAAGCGGCTGTGTTGGTGTCGCCCTGACGAGCGGCAAGCAGAGCCTGGAGATAGTAGGTCATGCCGTCCTTGTTCTTGATGTTGCGCAGTGTTGCATCGGCAGATGCATAGTCCTTGTTGAGGAGCTGTGCAAGAGCAGCGCTGTTGTTGTCCGAACCCTTCAGGTAATCCTGTGCCTGTGCATAGTTGCCCTTGGCGATGTTCAGGTTGCCGAGCACCTGGTTGAGGTCGTTGGCGTCGTTGGCCTTTGCCACATAAGCCTCAGCCTGCTGCAGGTTGCCGTTCTTCAGAGCAATCAGTGCGAGGTTGGCGTTAGCCTCGGGCGACTTCTGGTCTGCGCCGAAAGCCTTCTGCAAGTAGCTGTTGGCCTCTGCCTCGTTGCCCTGGTTGAAAGCCATGGCTGCAACGTTGTTGTATGTGCGGTAGTCGTTAGGATAAAGTTCGGCTGCCTTCTTGTATATCTCAGCCTTCTTGTTGTTGTCGTTGGTGAGTGTAGCGCAGTAGAGGAGTTCGTCGGCGCTCAGCTTGCTGGCATCGTCGGCATACTGCTGCTTGATTTCGTCATCGCTGCGTCCTACAGTCTCATAGTTGATGATCAGACGAGAACGACGCAGTTCGGGCAGGATGCCGTCGGCCAACTCGCGGAAGGCGGAAGACATGTTGCGAATCTGCTGCTCGCGCTCCTGTGGGTCCTTATACATGGAAAGCACGCGGAGAATCACGTCCTTGTCCTGAAGATTGGAAGCCGAAACGAGCTGCTGGAAGCCGTCCCAGTCCTGAGCGGTATAGTTGGCATCCACGTCGGCAGACATCTTGTTCTGCTTGAGAGTCTTCTTCACATAATCCTCAGATGTACCCTGGCGCTTGCTTGCAAGTTTGTCGTTGAAGTCAACACCACCATCAGGAGATGCATAGGCGAGCACTTCCACATTCTTCATGTTCAAGCCCTTCTGGTCGGCATTAATCTTCTTGAGCATGTCCACAAATTCCTTCACGGAGTTGTTCTTCAACTCGCTCTTGCGGATATTGGCCTGATTGATGAGATACTTGATGTTGGCCTCTTGCTTCTGGGCTCTCACACGCTGGAATGAATCGGGTGCGATGCAGGCACCTGCATTGGCGAGCGTCTGCTTGTAGAGTTCGGATGTGGCAATGATACCGTCGGCCACCTTCACTGCCGGCACCTCTACCTGCTTTTTGCCCACCTTGGCATCGAATGTGAGATAGAGGTCGCTCTTCTGCATCTCAGGCTTGTAAGCGAAGGTTGTCTTCATGGTGTACTTGCCGCCAACCTTATACTGGATGACCTGGTCGTTGCCGAGCACTTTCTCGCCCTGGAATGTCTGGCCTGCACCATCGGTGCTCTGACCGGCATAGCGGAGCTGGGGAATCACTGTCACAACAGCCTTTTTCTTCATATACTTCTGCGGGAAAGTACCGTCAATGGTTGCGGTTACTTGTCCGCCCTGTGTCTCAAGAGGGTTGGGAGTTACTGTAAAATTGTCTGCAGACAAATCTTTCAGCTTGCCGGAGCAAGAAGACATCATCAAAAGAGATACCGCTGAAAGAGATAAGATTAGATTCTTTTGCATAATAAAAAATTTAGAAAACAAGGTGCCGCGAGCGGGACTCGAACCCGCACAGCCATTACTGGCCAAGGGATTTT
>CAJKDU010000069.1 GCA_905198745.1 uncultured Prevotella sp.
CGACCAAAGTCTTAACAAGATGCGCTCTGTTGCTGTCTACTATAAGGAATACTCCACCCTCGAAAACCTCCAGCTTCTCGGTGAGGAATACATCCGGCAGATGAAGCGCGACCTCACGCCAAAGACTTTCCAGACGTCAATCCTCTGTCAGAAGATTGGCATCTCGCACGATGGATTTTATTCGTCTATGCAGGAATACCATAAGTATGATGCTTCGGATTTTGACTACCTCGACTCGCTCGGCTACGACCGCATCATCAAGGAGGCGCAGCAGGATCTTTACACTATCCACGCCAACAACCAGTTCTCTACGCTCAACAGCTCGCTCGACTGTCGCACGGACTCGGACATCGACCCTATGCAACCTCTCTGCATAGGTATGGACTACAATGCTAATATCAACTGGATTGTGTGCGGTCAGCCTCGTGCCAACCGCCTGAACATCCTCAAATCGTTCTATGTGAAGTTCGAGCGCAAAATCCCTGCGCTCGTTGCCGACTTCTGCACCTATTACGCTCCGCATCCGAACAAGACGGTCATCTACTACTATGATGCCACTGCCCTCGGCTCTAACTATGCCGTGAACGACCAGGACTTCCACTGGGTGGTAGTCCATGAGTTCGAGCGCCACGGATGGCAGGTCATTGACGTGTACCTCGGCAACCCGATGCGACATGATGAGAAATATCTTCTCATCAACCAGGGTTTTGCCGGGAAGCAACGCCTGATGCCGTACTTCAACCGCCAAAACAACGATGACCTAATCTTAGCAATCCATAGTGCAGGAGTGGAGCGAGGACGCAACGGCTTCCGTAAGAACAAGTCCATGGAAAAGCAGCCGGAGTCCGAAGAAGATCTTCTCGAACACCGTACCGACGGCACCGATGCCTTCGATACCCTCTATATCGGCTGCGAGAAGTTCCCACAGCACGATTTATATCCAATTTGTGTTGGTGGTGTAAGATAATCAGAGGAATTTCGCTTATTTTCAAATAAATACATTACTTTTGCATTTTGTAAAACCATAACCAATAAGTGCATGAAAAAGATACTAACATTACTTTTAGTTATATTTTGTGCTTGTACAATTCAAGCACAAGATGATGTAACCACTTTCCTTGGAATACCTGTTGATGGGTTTAAGCCCCAGATGATTCAAAAGTTAAAGGGAAAAGGTTTCTTGCAAGTCCAAGGTCAAGACGCTTTGGAGGGTGAGTTTAACGGAATGAACGTAAACGTATTTGTAGTTACTAATAACAATAAGGTTTATAGAATAATGTTGTGCGATAAAAACACACAAGATGAAGCGAACATTAAAATCAGATTTAATAAACTTGTCAGCCAATTTGAGAACAACCCAAGATACATTACCACATCAGACTTTTCTTTGTCAGATAGTGAAGATATTTCTTATGAAATGTTAGTACATAAAAAGAATTATGATGCCATCTATTTTCAAAAGGCCAAGACGGAAGATGGAGATAGTAGTAAAAAAGCTGTTTGGTTTCGCATAATCAAAGAAGAATATGGTAGCAAATACTACATAGCCATGTTCTATGACAATGAATACAATCATGCGAATGGTGAAGATTTATAAAGCACTATTATGTTAAAAAAATATCTGATAAAATATGCTTGGCAGTGTGACCATGAAATATTAGGTGATATTGTTTGCTTTGTTGCAACACCATATAGTGAAACCTCTCCTAATAACTTTGGTTATGTCATTTCTTCTGGGAAAGATGAAGTTTTTCGTATGGCTTCCGATTCAAAGCAAGCAAAGATGATACTCCATAAGCTTACAAAACTTGGAAATTCACAATGGACCCATCCAGATACAGACTATTTGATAGAAATTGAATTCAATATGGATGTTTTTTTTGAGGAAGAAATATATCAAGAAAATGAACAATACAAAAGAAATGTCTTGTTCCATACAGATTGTGATTTGATTTAACCACCTAATCACCCTTTCCTATACGCCTTTGTCTTGCGCCCAACGCAGGATGAAGGCTTTTCTTTTTTCAGCGGTATGCTCCGCCTTCAGCACCTCCTTCGCTTCGCTCTCCGCACCTACATGAACTCTCTGGAACGTATTCAGTTCAGTAAGGAAGCCTACGATGCAGGTGCCCGCTATCAGAGTGAGCCGCTGCCGCAGATTTATACTTACGAGGGCTTGATGGCCATGTTCAACAAGCATATGATTTCCGAGGCTGACTTTGCCAAGCAGATGCAGCGCTTGGAAACTGTCAACACCGACTGGTTCGATTTGCTTTGCCGCAACTCTCTCAGCCAGAGCCACAACTTGAGCGTGTCGGGCGGTACAAAGAAAGTGACCTACAACGCTTCGTTTGGCTATTCCAATTCCAAAGGAACAGAGAAGGGTAACGACCAGAACCAGTTTACTGCCCGCTTGAATTTGGGTGTGCAGTTCAACCGCGCTATCCGTGCTTCGTTCAATATTAGTGGAAGCTCGCGTAACTCCTATGGCTATAGTGGCGTGAGTCCGCAGTCGTATGCCCTTTCCACAGCCCGCTCTGTTCCCGCTTTCAATGAAGACGGAAGTCGTGCATACTATCAGTCATACTACGAATATCAGTTGAACAAGACCTTGGGCAAGAACAATACCTATGGCTACAATGTGCTCAACGAGATGGACAACAGCTACAGCAAAACCGCGGCAACACGTTCAACGTGTCTGCCAACCTTGACTTCACGATTCTTCCTTGGTTGAGTTATCAGGTAGTGGGCTCCATGTCCTATAGCGGTAATGACTCGGAGGGCTATCGTGGTGAGCGTACATCCTATATTGAACGTAACTTCCGTGGCTATGCCGTGGGTGCAGCCGAACCAGGTTCTGATCTCTATAAGGCTGCTCTTATGCCGTTTGGTGGTCAGCTTAACACCAACAGCATGGGCATGACCTCACTCGATATGCAACACAAACTCGTGGCAAGCCACACTTTCAACGAGATTCATCGTCTGAACGGTATGTTTGGATGGGAAATGCGTTCTTCCAAGAGCACAGGCAAGGCTAATACAGTATGGGGATATGTACCGGAGCGTGGCGAAAGCTTGATTTCACCCTCTCTGCTGGAAGACATTGTCGTGATTGGCGGTAACCAATCCATTGGTTGGGGTGCGCTTCGCAACCTTTACGAAGGTGGTTGGAGCAGCACTAACGTCACCTCCAACTACATGTCGTTCTTCGGCACTCTGGCTTATTCGTTGATGAACCGTTATGTGCTCAATGCCAATATCCGTTCGGATGCGTCCAATCGTTTCGGTCAGGATGTGAAGAAGCAGTTTGACCCTACCTATTCGTTCGGTTTCTCCTGGAAAGTTGGCGAGGAAGAGTGGTTCAAGAACAACGTGAAATGGATTAACCAGCTCAATCTCCGTGCCACTTACGGTATTCAGGGTAATGTGGTAAGTTCTGTGAGTCCGGAATTGATTTCTTCCTATGGTAAGCTTCTCCAAGGCTACAACGAATATTATTCCACCATTTCCAGTCTGCCCAATTCCTACTTGAAGTGGGAACGCACCCGCACCTGGAACCTCGGTCTCGACATGCAGTTGTTCAATGCCGTATCAATGAACCTGGAGTATTACGGCCGTCGTTCCAACGCCATTATTGACCAGGATGTGGCAGAGGAATAAGGTATGGGTACGCTCCGTCGCCCGACGGTAACTTGAAACAACTTATAGAAGAAACCCTCAAGACAACAACAGAAAAATGAAAAAGAAAGTATTCTTATTCCTGAGCCTGTGCATGGCATGGCTCCCCTTGCTGGCGCAAGACTCCGTCAGCCAGGGCATACACTTTGAAGACCTTACCCTCAAGGAGGCATGTGCCAAGGCAAAAGCCGAGGGGAAAAAGGTGTTCGTGGACTGCTACACCCAGACTTGCATCCCCTGTTTTTCGTTTTTTCACCACTATCTGTCACTTTCTTGATATCTGACATTTTCCCGTTGATAACAAGAGAGATAAGTGGAGTGATAGATGCGTGATAGATGGCTTAATATCTATCACATCTATCACTCATCTATCACACGTCAAGTTTAAATGGATTGCCCCAAATTTGTCCTACTGCCACTAACACATCATAAGTCTGCCACTAACGCACCGTAAGTCTGCCATTAGCACATGGTAAGTCATTCACTAACGCTCAGTTAACCTGCCACTAACGCATGCAAACGGGCTATTTGATGGGCACATTCGGTTGGAAAGTGATTGATTATAGGCTTATCTGTCAGCGTAAATGCAGGCGGAAGGGATTTTTATATGCCGTTTTCTTCTCACACTCGGAATTTTGCATTACCTTTGCATAAGATAGGCTGCACTCGGCAATCCTAAGACAAGTTCTCATTGCGCCCGTTTGCCCTGTCTTTGCATCAAACAATTAGAAAAAGAAAAGCTATGAATTCATTGAAGAAAGATTTCGCATCCAAACTGTTGAACGTGAAAGCTATCAAGCTTCAGCCCAACAATCCTTTCACATGGGCTTCCGGTTGGAAGTCTCCTTTCTATTGCGACAACCGCAAGACACTGTCGTATCCAGAGTTGAGAAACTACGTGAAGCTGGAACTTACACACATCGCTCTCGAGAAGTTTCCCGAGGCTGAGGCTGTGGCTGGCGTGGCTACCGGTGCCATTGCACAGGGCGCTCTGGTGGCAGATGAGCTGAACCTGCCGTTCGTCTACGTGCGCAGCAAACCAAAGGACCACGGATTGGAGAATCTTATCGAGGGTGAATTGAAACCTGGAGCCAAGGTGGTGGTCATCGAAGACCTTATCTCTACCGGCGGCAGCAGCCTTAAGGCTGTAGACGCACTGCGCAAGGCCGGCTACGAAGTGGTGGGCATGATTGCTTCCTACACATACGGCTTCCCCGTGGCTAAAGAGGCTTTCGAGAAGGCTGGCGTACAGCTTGAGACCCTGACCGACTACGACCACGTGGTGGCACAGGCTTTGGAAACAGGCTACATTGCGGAGAGCGACGTGGAACTGCTCCACGAATGGCGCAAGGATCCCGCTGACTGGAACGCTTAACCTATTGCGCGGAACAATGAGCAAATTTGAGAGTAGCATCAAGCAGATTCCCTATAGTCAGGAATCCGTTTACCGCAGTCTGAGTGACCTGAGCAACCTTGAGAAGGTGCGCGACCGCGTGCCCCAGGACAAGGTGAAGGACTTCAGCTTCGACCAGGACACGGTGAACATGAGCGTGTCGCCCGTGGGCGACATATCCATGCGCATCGTGGAAAGGGAAGAACCCAAGTGCATCAAGTTTGAGACCACGAAGAGTCCGTTGCCTTTCAACTTCTGGATTCAGTTGTTGCCCGTCACTGCCACGACATGCAAGATGAGGCTGACCATCAAGGCCGACATCAACCCCTTTATCAAGGGCATGGTGTCAAAGCCGTTGCAGGAAGGCTTGGAAAAGATTGCCGACGCACTGGCAATGATTAGATACGAATAGAACATAAGCGAAGAGAGAAACGATGGCAAACAAACTTTGGGAGAAAGACTTTCAGGTGAACAGCGAAATAGAGCGCTTCACCGTAGGACGTGACCGCGAGATGGACCTCTATCTCGCCAAGTATGATGTGCTCGGATCCATGGCACACATCACCATGCTCGAGACAATCGGACTGCTGCAGAAGGACGAACTGGCACAGTTACTCACCGAACTCAAGAATATCTATGCCGCTTGCGAGCGTGGAGAGTTCGTGATAGAGGACGGCGTGGAGGACGTACATTCGCAGGTGGAGCTGATGCTCACCCGGAAACTGGGCGACATGGGCAAGAAAATACACAGCGGACGTTCCCGTAACGACCAGGTGCTTGTCGACTTGAAACTGTTCACCCGTCATGAACTCAAGGAAGTGGTGGATGCCGTCAAGATTCTCTTTGACGAGCTGATAAAGAAGAGCAACCAGTATAAAGACGTGCTGATGCCCGGCTATACGCACTTGCAGATAGCCATGCCCAGTTCGTTCGGCCTGTGGTTTGGTGCCTATGCCGAGAGTCTTGCCGACGACATGCTCTTCCTGCAGGCTGCCTATCGCATGACCAACCGCAATCCACTCGGCTCGGCTGCCGGCTACGGCAGTTCGTTCCCGCTGAACCGCACGCTCACCACACAGCTGCTGGGCTTCGACTCGATGGACTATAATGTGGTGTATGCGCAGATGGGGCGCGGCAAGATGGAGCGCAACGTGGCTTTCGCCCTTGCCACCGTGGCAGGCACGCTTGCCAAGATGGCGTTCGATGCCTGTTTGTTCAACAGCCAGAACTTCTCGTTCGTGAAGTTGCCCAAGGAGTGCACCACGGGCAGCAGCATCATGCCGCACAAGAAGAATCCCGACGTGTTCGAACTGATACGTGCCAAGAGCAACAAGCTGCAAAGCCTGCCACAGCAAATCATGCTGATTATGAACAATCTGCCCGTAGGCTATTTCCGCGACTTGCAGATCATCAAGGAGGTGTTCCTCCCTGCCTTCGACGAGCTGAAAGACTGTCTGCAGATGGCGGCCTACATCATCAACAAGATGGCTGTCAACGAACATATCCTTGACAATCCGATGTATGACCCGATGTTCTCCGTGGAGGAAGTGAACAAGTTGGCTGCCGCCGGCATGCCGTTCCGCGATGCCTACAAGAAGGTGGGCCTGGAGATAGAGCACGGCGAGTTTGTGGCAGACAAGAACATCCACCATACCCACGAGGGAAGTATCGGCAATCTGTGCAACGACAAGATTCAGCAGCTGATGGACGAAACCCTTGGCCAGTTCCATTTCGAGCGTATGGAGAATGCGGAGCGCAATCTTTTGAAGTGAGCATACGAATCATGAATATCAGAAATACATTCAGACATTGTGCCGTGGTCTTGGCCTTTGGCGCAATGGCTGGCGGAAACTCGTCCTGCGGCAATACGCAGAACGAGTTTTCTTCTTTGCCGTGCCGACTGCTCTTCGACAATGGCGTACACCAGAATCCCGCCCTCTCATCTGCCATGAGCAGTGCTTCGCCGGGCATTTTCTGCACCATCAGAAAGACCCAGAGGGGAGGCGCTACCTACCTGACATTCTCCACGAACTATGGACTTGAACAGGAGAGTAAGCTTGATGAGTCGGAGACACGCCGCACACTTATTCTTGGTCAGAACAATGGTATTGTGGTGGGTTATGGCAATTTGAGCGATCCGCTCACCTTCTATGCCTTCGACCGGGAATGTCCCAACTGCTTTGTGGCAGAGAGCTATCCAGTGAAGAGCCGGCCGCTCACCATCTCTGCCGACGGTGTCGCCACATGCAGCGTGTGCCACCGCGAGTATAATCTCAACACCGGAGGCAACATCGTCAAGGGTGACGCAGGCAAGAAACTTACCCGTTATCCCGCCTCTACCACGGGGGCGTTAGGTGTGATCAACGTGAACTGATTCCTTTTCACGTGCGTGCGGGTGTGCACATCTAATGTTTCTGGAAGAAAAAGCACATCTCGCAAAGGGCGGTCCTGTGACCTTTATGAGCCTGTAGACGAGCGCGTTAGCATGAGTGGCAGATGCCCTGATGTCTATCATTGCCTACCACGGTCTATCACCGATCTACCCGGGACACGTCACTTGAGACAGGAGCAAAATCATCAACAGAGGGGTTAAATTGTGTAAAAAGCTTTGACTTCTCCGTTTTAAGCGTTACCTTTGCAACGCATTTCAATGCGGCAATAGCTCAGTTGGTAGAGCACAACCTTGCCAAGGTTGGGGTCGCGAG
>CAJKDU010000070.1 GCA_905198745.1 uncultured Prevotella sp.
ATAAATATATTATATTAAAAGATTTAACTTTTATACCCTCCACGCATATATTTTAGACTGTCACGTCACAAAGGGCCTTTTTTAACACTTTGAGTAATTACAAAAACAAGGTTGAAGCACTTGAACCACAAGCGAATAACCTCTTTTTCCCTATAACCATAAAACAACCCTAAAAAGTGTGACACCCTTGGAAGCAGGGTGACTCCCCTCCAAAACTGTTGCCGAAAAAGGGAGAAAAGTGGAATAGAACGGTGAAAATCGCGTTAATTTCATGTTAAATGGTCACGATTGCACACAAAAAGTTGGGTAATTTACCCCCGAAAAAAGTATCGTTTTCCGGCATAACTTTCACCTTCCGGCGAATAACTTCATCTTTTTCCTGTTTCTATTGCGACCTGCCGAAAACCGTTACTAACAAATGTTAAACATCTGTTTTCGACTCCACTGAAGCAGCGTTATTTCGCTTTTCCCAAAGCAAGCCAGGCTCTTCCGGAACGGGGAGTGATGATTGTGGTTCAGCGTTTAGAAGCGGGCAGGAAGCCACCTCTACCCTGCCTTGGGCAAAGTGAGGCGACTCCCTGGGTAAACAAGCGGTCATACGTACGCCCTGCAAAGGCAAAAGCAGAGTCAGCCGGCTGTGTTTCAGACCACTTTTATCCTTGCTGGGCGTGACAATGCTTGCCTACAAACTTTGGGTGCCGTTATGCTTTTCCCCAGACTATGGTAAAGTTTGGTCCTTCAGCCCGCAAGCCGTGCGACACTCATACTACGGATATACAGTGTCACTCCAAATTCCCGAAAGACCATGCTTATCTCAGCCAGCCGCAACGCTTGCCCCAGTCTGCAATCACGTCGTAGCGCCACTTCGCCACGGTTTCGGCCCCCTGGCAATTATCCTTCTTGGAATAAAGTTCGGGAGCAAGCCTGTCACCCCACCAGGGGGTGCCCAGCTTGTAGTCCGTGGCATGAGGCTTGCCGGGGAACACGTTTTCCACAAAGAACTCCCCACTCTGACGGGGAAAGCCTTTGATGTCTGCCTCGATGGTGTAGTGAGCCACTCCACACTTGTAGGTGGCATAGCGACACATGTACTGCCCCTTGCCGATATAGTACACAGGCCACTTCTGCTTGTCTACCGTCAGGAAGCCCACCTCATTGTCTGCCCCCGATGCCCATTTCGCCTTCACGGGCTTGTATTGCCCCTTCTTGAGCTTCGGACCCGTGAAATGCCATTCCACAATGCCGTCGCGCGCTATGGTGTCGGAGGCTGTCGTGGCCCGGGTAAGCACTACACGCGAACTGCGGGCAATCTTTTCATATTGTCCGCCCCACGACTCCCGTTCCGGACGGGCAGGATCTCCGTCCATCATATACAGCAACGCAGGCGTGTCGCCCAGTTTTGGCATGCCCTGCCGATAGCGGTAGAAGTCGGCACCCAAACGTGCAGACAGGATGCGGTAAGGGTACATGTCCCACAAAGCCAAGAACCCTGTATGACATTCAGCAACCATCATGGCCATCTCTACGCAAACCTTGCGTAGATTTAACATATTTTCTCACCTTAGGATAGAACATTAGATTGCTTGGGTAGACAACCTAATGTCATTCTATTCATCGTCTTTACAGTTAAAACAGAACGCCATTTCGCATGGATAGCCTGATGCTCATGACGAGCGTACACAAAAAAGACCGGCTTCACAGCCAGTCTTTTTCCAAACTACAAAAACATTATGATTTTATTGCCATTAATATTCTTTATCTTTATTTCGGTTGCAAAGATACGGCGAAATCACGGGGTGCGCAATACCTAAAAATAAGGAAAATAAGGAAATACCACTTTTGCGTGAGCCGGAATGACTGCTGTTTACTTAGCTTGCTGCTGACGCAGATTGAGTATTGTCCACAGATAACCATTGGCCATACGTATCCCCTCATTGACAAAATGACCTCCTTCGTTCCACTCCAAGACGGTGCGGTTTTCGCCCAGTTCCTCTGTCAGGAGTTCGTGTTCACGGCGCACGCAGTCGCCCACCTTTGCCATGCGCTGGTTGCGGCAATGCTCTTCGCTAAGTCCCAGACTCAGATAGGCGCTTTGCACATGAATGGGATGGGCCTTGGCATAGGTGTCCCAATCACGAATCCACAACGACGGCGAACCCGCCACGACACCTTGGAACAGACTGCACCGGCGCGTTGCCCAAAGGGAAAAGAGTCCACCCAAAGAGTAGCCACCCAGTATCACCGGACAGACATGGTCTGAACACAAACGTCCAAATGGAACCCGGTCGTTACTTGACCCTGACCATCTATCCTTTTGGGAGTCCAGCCAAGCAAGGGTGTCGGCAGCATGCCGACCCACTTCCTCGTCACACGAAACGGCAGAATCGGGCCAAGGCATCAGGTCCCGAGCCCATTGGTTCGCCTCAACACATGAGAGAGTTACTTTGATGTTGTGTTTAGTACAATCCTTAAAAAGCTGATTCTCCATGTCATACAGTGCGTTATTAGTTTTTTCATGACGAGCTGTAATATGGACAATACTGACCGCAAAACATCCTTCTTCATTTGAACCGCCTCCGGCCACCATTCCGAATTGCAGTACGTTGTCTGAATCTATACTCATTATTATGTTGTTTGTTTTATTTTGCGGCAGCAAGGGTTGCCTGCAAATGGGTTAATCATTATTCTGTTGCGCCATCTCCGGCTCGGTCACGAAACCGAGTATCGCCACCAGGCAACTCATCAGCGGACTGATGATGTTGAAGAAGCAGAAAGGCAGATAGACCAGCGTGGGAATGCCCAGCACGGTGCTCTGCGTCATGCCACACGCCGTCCATGGCACCAGCACGGACGTGACTGTGGCGGAGTCTTCGGTGCTGCGGCTGAGTAGTTCCGGACGATAGCCGCGGGCGGCATACTCCTCGCGATAGATAGAGGCGTTCATGATGATGGACAGGAACTGGTCGCCCATGACCAGGTTCAGAAGTACACCCGACGTGACCGTGGAGCACACCAGCGATACCGTGCTGTGGATGCTACGCAGCAATATGCGGGTGATGGCGTGGAGCATGCCCGAAGCCACCATGCACGAACCGAAACACATGGCACAGAGTATGAGCCAGATGGTGTTGAGCATGCCGGCCATGCCGCGCGTGGCCACCAAATCGTTGATGTCAGCCACACCCGTATCGACATGGGTAGAGGTGTAGCACGTGGTCATCACGCCCTCAAAAAGGCTGCGTGCCGACACGACGTGCTCGCCGGCTATGGACACCAGCAAGTCGGACTGAAGCACCAGGGCGCACACGCATGCCGACAGGGAAGAGAGCAGCAACGTGATGAGCGAGGGTGTCTTGCGCCAGATGAGCCACCCCGTGAAGGCAGGCACCAAAAGCGTGAAGAGCGTAATGTGGAAGCCGTTGGAGAGACCGGTGAGATACTGCGAGATTTCTACCGGACGACCATCATAGAACAGCCCTATCACCAGATAGAGGGCCAGCGAGATGAGCATGCTCGGCACGGTGGTATAGAGCATGAAGCGGATGTGGACAAAGAGGTCGGCTCCGGCTATCGACGAGGCGAGCACCGTGGTGTCGCTCATGGGCGAGAGCTTGTCGCCGAAATAGGCGCCCGAGATGATGGCTCCGGCTGTGTAGGGCGACGGTATGCCCAATGCATCACCAATGCCCATGAGGGCAATGCCGATGGTGGCAATGGTGGTCCAGGAGGTGCCGGTCATCACGCTTATGACCGACGAGATGATGCAGGCACAGGGCAGCAGGAATGTGGGCGACATGATCTGCACGCCATAATAGATAAGCGTGGGCACCACCCCACTGATCATCCAAGTGGCCGACATCATGCCGATGAGCAACAGGATGAGAATGGACACGCCGGCATCGCCTACGGTCTGCTTGATTTTCTCTTCAAAGATACTCCATGGCTGGCGGTAGATAGCCATGCTCAGTGCCACGCATACCGCAGTGGCTATCATCAGCGCCACCTGCGAGGCTCCGCCGAGAGCATCGTCGGGAAAGAGGTTGACGACAAGCACGATAAGGGCTATGAGCACCGCCAAGGGTATGACGGAAACGAGAGGATGAGGATGGGGTGTTGCTGTTGTATTCACGTTGTATGTTTGTTGTTTGCATTCAGTTGTTATATTCTCACCAGTCGACTGCCCGACAAGCCTTTGGCGGCAGTCACCACCTGGACAAGATACACGCCTCTGGACGACAGTTGAAGAGTGACGCCCTGGACTTCGGCAGCCGTGCAACTACGCTCAGCCACCAGTCGGCCACCCGGACTGTAGATGCGCACGGTGAAACCTGAAGGACAGGAGCCTGGGAGGCTTACCCTCACCCTACCCTCGCCTGAAGGAACAACCGACACCCGGGACGGAGCCTGAACAGAGGCACCGTCTATGACCGACAAACCGAGCACGTCGACAAGTCCGGCATAGGCGTCTATCTCGCCATAGCCCCAACGAGTGTCGGGCACCGGGACTGACAGGTCGAGCCGACGGGCCGTGCGACTGAAGATCTGTTTCACATCGTCGGGCGATAGCCGTGGGTTGGCCTCCAGCCATTGGGCAATGATGCCAGCCACAACGGGCGTGGCCATGGAAGTGCCCATCTCTGTGCGCCATGAATAGGTGCGGCCATGGAAAGGTGTGCGACGGATGGTGAAGGTTTGGTCGTCGGGATGAGCCTCGTCATAATAGCTGTTGGCAGACGAAAGCACGTTGGTGCCCGGAGCCACCACATCGGGCTTCACACAGCCATCGGCCATAGGCCCCACTGAAGAGAACCCGGCAAGACAGCCACCCTCACCGAAAGTGTTGTTTCTGTGCCACTTGCCGTCCAACCCAACAAAACCGCCACGCCACGCTGTAGCGCCCACACACACAACCGAGGGAAATCCGCCGGGCAGGTCGACGCAATGGCTCGACTCGCCCGACACGGCTGCCGGATTAAAGGGAGAAGACTTGAACTGGCCTGACCAAGCAAAAAGCTCGGCACTGAAGCCGGCATCTACCAAATCAATCTGAAACTTGGGGAAGTCGGCACCGGAAGCGGGCAACTGCAAGAAATAGGTATAGCCTGTTTCGCCCTCTGCATACGCGTCAGCTCCAGCATAGACCTGGAGAACATAGGACTGGCCGGCAATATGGAGGGTATCCGTGAAAAGAGAGTCTTGCAGTTGGCACAGGCGGGAAGCGGAAACAGTCAGCGTGTCGCGCTCTGCAGCACTGCGCCACACCACGGTGCGGAGTTGCGGAGCACCTGCCGTGCGCACATAAAAGGCGCAGGAGGTGCCGTTGTCGGAATCAAGGAAGGTGGTGATGGTGGGGTCTTCGGCTTTCTTATATAAATAGGTGGGCAGATGACCCGTATTGCCCGCCGCAGCCACCAGGATGCGGCCAGGCCCCGTGAGCTGGGCTATTACCTCGCCGTACAGTCTGCATTCATCGTCGAACTGTTCGGGCATGCCCTCGCTGAACGACAGCACACAGGGCTTGCCCTCGGAGGCGGCATAGTCGAACACATATTTAAACGCCAAGGCATCAGTGGCGGTGGTGTAGCGTGTCTGCATTTCCTCAGGAATAAGGCTTTCGTCGCCACTCACCGCATTGCTCACCAGACACAGGTCGGCCTCGGGAGCCATGCCCACGTAGGGAGTGGAGGCACCACTGCCGCCACAAGTACCCAACGTGTGGGTGCCGTGAAAATAGAGATGAGAATCGGCAGAGCGTGCATGGGAAAGGATGGAAGCGGAATCGGCAAAAGCGGTGCCCACGTATGCCGATGTGCCACCCTCGGCCTCAGACGGTCCATAGGCAAGCTGGTCCCAAAAGCGTTTCACCCGATAACGGGTCTGACCGGAAGAATAGAAGTTGGGATGGGTCACGTCAAACCCTACATCCACTACCCCGAGCACTACACCGCGTCCGGCATACGGCCGAGGCAGCCCACTGCCCAGGCGCACATCGACAGACCGGGTGATAACCGCAGAGGTGTCGTTGCACAGCATGTGGCCCGGTTCGGCCTCAATGCGCTTCACGTCTGCGCAACATGACAAGCGGGACAGACGCGACAGGGGAATGTCGGCTATGTAGACATCGCCCCAAGAGGCAAGCACACGACATCCTTCGCCGGTCAACACCCCGCGTCCGTCTCCTTCCACACGAACAAAGGCACACAGGCTTTGGTCCGTGACACCACGGGTGGGTTTCCGGACTGTTTGTGCCAAAGCCAAGCGCTTCACCATGGGCGACATGATGCGGTAGCAGGCTGTCTGGGCATCACCCGACAGACGGGTGCCCACAAGCAGGATGAGGAGCAACAGGATTCTTTTCTTCATGAAGCAGTCTTTGGTCTTTACCTTTTAAATGACATGCACAGCCCGCAGACACGGGTGACAACTATTGAATCGCAAAGTTACTTTTTCTTCACCACATCTTCAAGCAAAAGCGACGAAAAGAACAAAAAGGAAGCGTTTTCCTTTGGAATCTCTGCAATTTAACGTAACTTTGTACCCAAACAAACATCGTAACATCAAGAATGGACAAGAAACAAAACAAGTACATAGCCGTGGCTTACCAGCTGTACACCACTGAAAACGGCAACCAGAAACTCGTGGAAAAAACTACCGATGGCAACCCTTTCCAGTTTATAAGCGGCTTCGGCCTCACTCTCGACGCATTCGAACAGGCCATTGAACCGCTCAACGAGGGCGACAACTTCGACTTCACGCTCGAACCGGCACAGGCCTATGGAGAGCACAATCCGGAGCACGTGGTAGACCTCGACAAGAGTATCTTCAGCGTGAACGGACACTTCGACTCTGACCACATCCAGGTGGACGCCGTGGTGCCCCTCATGAACGAGGACGGCAACCGCTTCTACGGACACGTGCTTGCCATCACTGACGACAAAGTGAAGATGGACCTCAACCATCCCCTCGCCGGCAAGACACTCAACTTCAAGGGTTCGGTGCTTACCTCTCGCGAGGCTACCAATGAGGAAATTCAAAGCCTCATCAGCCACCTGAGCGACGAGGGCGGATGCGGCGACGGATGCGGCGGATGCAGCGGCGGATGCGGCGGACACCACGAAGGCGGATGCGGCGGACACCACGAAGGCGGATGCGGCGGACACCACGAGGG
>CAJKDU010000071.1 GCA_905198745.1 uncultured Prevotella sp.
CGAGCCAAAAAGTGGGACAATCAGCGGCCCCTCTTTTCTTAGACCGAATAGACATACAATGTGAGATAACGCCAGTGCCTTTCAGCGACATTTCAAAGGCTGCCCAGGGTGAACCGAGCAGCGTCATTCGCGAGCGTGTCATCAAGGCACGCCACTTGCAGGAGGAACGCTACAAGGACCACAAGGGCATACACTGCAATGCGCAGATGACGGAACGCATGATTCATCAGTATGCCCAACCTGACGACGAGGGCATCCGTATGCTCCGCATGGCGATGGAGCGTCTGTCGCTCTCGGCCCGTGCCTACAACCGCATACTCAAGGTGGCGCGCACCATTGCCGACCTTGCCGGCAGCGAAACCGTCAAGACGGAACAATCTGGCCGAAGCCATCGGCTACCGCCAACTTGACAGGGGCGATTGGGCAGAGAGAGGGCTGAAATGAGGATTGTGGGGATTGGCTGTGCCGATGCCGTGTGGATAAGCACAGCGGATTTGGCAGAAAGAAAGAACAAGCGGGAAGAACTGGTCAATGGACTGGCTCTTCCCGCTTGTTTTTGATGGGGAAATATGGTTATTCGGGCAGTGTGATGGGGAACATCGGACTGTCGCGGTGCTCCTGATGGATGTAGCCTATCATGCGCTTCACGATGTCGGGATGTTCTGCTGCCACGTCGTGATCTTCATGAATGTCGGTGGCAAGGTTGTAGAGATGCGGCTTGCCTTTGATTACCACCAGCTTCCAGTCGCCTTGGCGCACGGCAAACTGCTTGGTCTCGGCAAACTCCCAGTAGAGGTAAGGATGTTGTTTCTGCTGTGGCTGTCCTGTCAGTGTGGGCACGAAGGAGATGCCGTCGAAGCCGTCGCCAGCCAACCGCTTGTTGGTGTAGCGGCGCTCAAAATTCTTGATGCCAGCCAGTTCGCAGAAGGTGGGCAGCACGTCGTAGAAGGCTATCTGCTGGTCTGTCGTTCCCGGCTTGACGTGTCCGGGCCATCTCACGATGAAGGGGATGCGTATGCCACCCTCGTAGCATTGGCGCTTCAGACCTTTGAGCTTGCCGTCGCGACCGAAGAACGTGGGGTCTGCACCGCCTTCCTCATGAGGTCCGTTGTCGCTTGTGAAGATGACAATGGTGTTGTCGTCCAGTCCTTTCTCCTTCAGCTTTTGCAGAATCTCGCCCACATAGATGTCCAGTCTGCTTATCATGGCGGCAAACTGTGCGTGGGTATGTTCCGAGGCATTGTAGCGCGAGTGCTCTAAGCCGCCCCAGGTCTTGTCCTCAAAGAACTTTTTCTTGTAGTAGTTCAGGAGCGAGTCGCGTGGCTGAACCAGTTCGGCGTGCGGAATGGTGTAGGTGAGGAAGGAGATGAAGGGGTGGTTGGCATCCTGCTTGTCGAGCCATTCCATGGCGCGGCGGTGAATCATGTCTGCCGAGTACTGCGTGCGGTTTTCGTAGCCGTCGCCGAACATGGGCCATTTGATGTTCTCGTCCAGGGTCACGCGGTGGGTGGTCGAGTCGCCCTTTTCGCGGCTGTACTCGTTAAGGAAGTTGGGGTAGTAAAGGTGGGCTGTGGTCTGGCAGATGTAGCCGAAGTATTCGTCGATGCCACGCTTGTCGGGAGTGGACACCGACCCCTCATAGCCGCCTCCCCATTTGCCGAACATGCTGGTGCGATAGCCATTGTCCTTCATGATTTCCGGCAGAATCTTGTGGTTGGGGTCGTAGGGTTCCTGTCCCACAAGGCTCCAGTCCTTGTTGTTGCCGTACATCATGGGCTTTGACTGCCGTGCGTAGCCCTTGTTGCCGCGTATGAGCGTGTGGCCGGTGTGCTGTCCGGTCATCAGCGAGGCGCGCGAGGGGGCGCTGACCGGTGCGCCTGCATAGGCTTGCGTGAAGCGCATGCCTTCTGCCGCCATGCGGTCAATGTGTGGCGTCTCGATGAAGGGCTGGCCGTAGCATCCCAGGTCGCCATATCCCAGGTCGTCGGCCATGATGTAGATGATGTTGGGTGCCTTGGGCTTGTTCTTCCCGGCGAATGTTACGGCGGGAATGAGAGGGAGTGCGCAGGCGAGCAGTTTGCCGTAGCGTCCGCAAGCGTTGCGCTTGAAGTAAGGTGTTGTTTGTTGCTTTCCCATAATGATGATTGGTCTTTGAAGGGGATGTTGTGCTCTTTTTTATATGGAAATCAAATTCTTGAATGCACAATATTCCTTTGGTTTTAGAGATTTGTTGTTTTGTAGTTGTTGCAAAGATAGTCATTTTTCTACCATCGCCAAATGTTTTACGAGTATTTTTGTCTTTCTTTCCCAGGAAACTATGTGGCTCCGTCAGTGCAATAGTAGCGCTTTAAAATTTCTTGATAAACCCATTAAGAAGCGGTTAGTGTGCCGTTAGCGAAGGATTAGTATGCCGTTAGGGGGGTGTTAGTGTGCCGTTAAAAGATTCTTATGGAGGCTGTATTAACAGACGGGAGGTCTTGCGTTGTCAAACTTCAAGGCTATTAGAATTGCGCCATGCCAAGAGATTCGAGTTGTGTTCCTGTGTTCATGCAGGTTTATGCCGTACATTTCCAATGCAGTTGTTGGCGGACATGAAACTGTTTGTGGGAAATACGCCAATGATGAGCGCCTTGTTGTCATCCTTTTTCATTCTCTCCTTCAACTCTAAAACCCTATTTGAGCACCCTGTTTGGGCGATGAACGAAAACGAGGGAACATGCCGCGGCATGTTCCTTCGTCAAGGGTTGAAAAGTTTTTCTTTATTTCTGCAGTGTGATGCCCATCACGCCCATCACCACGTCGTTGGCGAGTGTGCGGAGCGTAAGCGAGCGGAGCTTCTTCTTGGGGTTGAGTGGCAGGTCAATGAGCTGTGCTGCACCGCCGGGTAGGAAGAGCATTTGTTGCTTGCTGCTGGGCTGGTCGCCGAGTGTCTTGTTCACCTGCAGGTGCATGTCCTCAAACAGGGTGCGGCTCACTTTTCCCGTGGCAAGTCCCACGCGGTATGGACGTGGATAGGCGAGGCGGAATGCCTTGCCGTCGTCGGCATAGTCCTGCTCAATGGGGCACCAGTTGTCCGGGTTGCTCAGTTCCAGGCTGTCAGTGGTGCCGTCGGCATAGGTCACGGTGATGATGCCGTTGGCAATGCGGCTCTGCATGGGGTTAGTGCTGCCAGCCATCATGAGATAAGCGTGTGAAGCTTTGCCCTTCAGGTTGAAAGTAAGACTGTCGGGATAGTTGTCCCACAGCGAAGTGTAGGCAATGTTGCTGCCCTGCTGCAGGGTGCGGAAGGGCACGCCGGCTGCCTTGAACACGTTGCCGGTGGCAAGCTGGCGCAGTTTGCTGTCGTCTATATTTGCCGTGCGCTTGGTGGAACACCAGTCGCCGATGCCCTGTTTGGGCAGGCAAAGGGTGGTGTAGGGTGAGCGTGGCGTGAGATATTCGTTCTGGAAGATGTCTGTCACCGAAGCGTTCAGTTGCTTGTCAATGTTCACCATGCGGCAGTCGGCGGTCTTCACCTGGTCAAAGGCTGTGCCTTCAGCCGGCTTCACCTCGCGCGGTTGCAGCGGTGCTTCGAGCTCGCGCTGGCGAATGGGCAGGGTGATGGTCTGCACGGAATCAGCGGTGCAGGGCGTGTCGATGTATTTGCCGTTGCCGATGTTCTGGCGGATGACAATCTGGAGCGGACGGGCAAAACGCTGCTTCACGGTGTACACCTCCTTGTCGCCTGTGCGCTTGAAGGCATAGTCGAGATAAGGCGTGTGGATGGAAGCGCTGTCCCAGGCTGCCGGGAATCCGGGGCGGATAATGCAGCGGCCGTAGAGGGCGTCGGGCGTGATGCCGTAGAGGCCCTGGATAAAGGCGCGTGAGGAAATGCCTGTCACGTCGGAAAAATCGCGGTAGCTCTCGCCTAAAGCACGGTCAAACTGCGAAATCTGTCCGAAGTTGCCCGGACTTGATCCCAGATACATGAAGTCGAGCACGCAGCTCTTGAGCAACTTGTAGGCTTCCTCCGTGCGTCCTGTCTGGTAGTAAGCCAGCGCGGTGTGCATGGTTTCGCCCATTGCCACGTTGTTGATGCTCCAGTCGTAGGGCATCCAGTCGGTGGTGCTGATGGCAGCATATTCCTTGCCTTGGTAGCGGAAGGGTATGTGCGGAATGTCGCGGTCGATGTAGCGTGTGGCGCGGTAGGCCTGTTCGTCCGAGCACGAACCGCAGTCTATCGGCGTGTAGATGCTCCACAGGGCGGCCGACTTGTGCTGGCGCTTCAGTCCCATGAAGTCCTGAAACTCCACCCAGTGACCCTCTTTGTCGAGCCACAGCCGGCTGTTCATGGCTTTGAGAATTTTGTCAGCCTCCTGCCGGTAGGGCGTAGGATCCTCGCCTATCATCTCAGCCACGCGTGCAGCCAGCAGGTTGCCGCGGTAGTTGTAGGCCGAAGAGTGTGTGCCTGCACCGCTGTTATACTGCAGGGCATCGCTTGCCCAGATGCAGCAGTAGGCATCGTAGAGTCCGTCATTGTCGGGGTCCCAGTTGAGTTTCTCCCAAGCCAGGTGGCGCTTGATGACGGGCCACATCTGTCGCATGTAGGTGGTGTCGGCGTCAAACTGGAAGTGCCAGAGCAGTTCATCGATATAGGCCAGGTTCATGTCGTAGTGGCTGAACTGGTTGTTCTTGTTGGGATTGCGGCAGATATAGCCGTTGCTGTACATCGGGGTGCCCCACTTGTAGATGCCGCGCGCCAGATTATTTTCCGGGTCCTGTGTGGGATGGCTGATCGTGGCGGGCACATCGGTCACCTGACTGTTGCCGTAGGCAGTGAAGTGGATGCGCTGCCGGTCGGGCATGCCGAGGAAGTCGCCCATATAGGCAGCGCGCCATCCGGGCAACGGCATGCGCCATCCCACCGCACCATGAGTCCACACCGTGCCGTCCCAGGCGCCGTCGGCAGCCATGACCATGGCTCCGCCGATGGGGTTGAGATAGGGATCGGGGGTGTTGAATTCCACTGTGGAGGCAAAAGCACTGCGTGCCGCATCAGCCTGCTCGTATCGCTTGGCGAGCACGGCAGGCTTGTCGGTGGTGAGCCGGGTGTCTTCAAGCAGGAAATACTGCGCTGTCTTGCCACCGAGAGTGAGGCTGACAGACTGCAGATGTTGCGGATTATCAGGGGCGTCAAACTGCTTGGGGTTGCGGAAGTTGCCTATGTCACCGTTGCGCACCATCTTGTTGGTGGTGGTTTCGCAGATGAGGGCTTCTATTTTGACGGGCGCTTCGAACCCTGTGGCGGTGAACTTCCATATTCCGCCTTCGGCGGCAAGAAACGACACGAGCGTTATTTTTATCTCGCCATTGTCCCAGTGCTTGTCGCGCAGGGTGTATTCTCTTTTCCCTGCTTCATAGCGAGCCTCGCACCAAGACGCCGAGTCAAGCTGCAGTGATGTGCCCCGATAGTTCAGGCGGAAACGGATGTTGCGGTTGTCGTTATTCTTGTAGACAGCGAAAATCGGGCGGTCGCTGGTTTCCAACCGGTAGCCGTTGCGACTTCCATAGAGCGCCCGGGTGTAGCGGTTGTTGCCGTTCACGCATACAAAGTTTCTGCCTTCGGGAGTGTAGTTGCCTTTACATTCCACCACGCTTTGCGCAGAAAGGGGCAAGGCAGCGATGGTTGCCAGCAACAGGGAGGTAATTTTCTTCATAGCCTTAATTCCGCAACACTTTGATTTAACTTTATTTATAAGTTCCTGAGCAACA
>CAJKDU010000072.1 GCA_905198745.1 uncultured Prevotella sp.
CTATTTTTGAGAAACTGTTATTTTACGCACTTTTTCTAAGGGTGGGAAACTTCAGTGATAATTCCATGGGATATTTGACATAAATCAAAATTCTATGCTCAAAAATCAAATAATCCGTTGCGTTATTATCCCCTTTATGCTATCTTTGCAGCAAATAAATCGAATCTTTTAAAGCCAATCATGGAAATCAATAACAACACCAAGTATTATTTCGCCGTGGACTTGGGCGCCACCAGCGGTCGTACCATCCTCGGTTCGCTCAACGACGGCAAGTTTGAACTGGAAGAGATTACCCGTTTCGACAACAACCTCATCGAAACCGGTGGTCATTTCTATTGGGACATCTATGCCCTCTACAATGAAATCATCAAGGGACTGAAGACTGTGGCACAACGTGGCATCCAGATTAGTTCCATCGGTATCGACACATGGGGTGTAGACTTTGTGTGCATCGGTGAAGACGGAGCCATACTGCGCAACCCACTTGCCTACCGCGACCCTCACACCTTCGGAGCCATGGAAGACTACTTCCAGCAGAAGGTGAGCAAGGAAGAGGTGTACAACATCACTGGTATCCAGTTCATGAACTTCAACTCCATCTTCCAGCTCTACGCCATGCGTCGTGCAGACAATTCTGCACTGAAGAATGCAAGCAAGATACTCTTCGTTCCCGACTGCTTGAGCTACATGCTCACCGGCAACGAGGTTTGCGAATATACCATTGCCTCCACCAGCCAATTGCTCGACCCACGCACCAAACAGCTTGACGAGAAGCTCCTCGCCAGTCTCGGTCTGAGCCGCAGCAAGTTCGGCAGAATGGTGAACCCGGGCGAAATGATTGGCACACTCACTGCTGAAGTGCAGAAGATGACCGGTCTTGGACCTGTGCCCGTCATTGCCGTGGCTGGCCACGACACTGGCAGTGCCGTAGCGGCAGTACCTGCCAAGGACGAGAAGTTTGCCTATCTGAGTTCCGGCACATGGAGCCTGATGGGTATCGAGACTAAGGATGCCATCATCAACAAGGTGAGCTACGACCGCAACTTTACAAACGAAGGCGGTATCGACGGCACCACCCGTTTTCTGAAGAACATTTGCGGCATGTGGCTCTATGAGCGTTGCCGTCAAGAATGGCCGGAAGTAAAAGGCATGTCACATCCGCAGTTGCAGGGCGAGGCCATGGAGTGCGAGCCCTTCAAGTGCCTCATCAATCCCGACGACCAGATGTTTGCCAACCCCTCTTCCATGGTAGAAGCCATACAGACCTATTGCAAGAATCACGGAGAGCCTGTACCACAGGGACACGCAGAAATTTGCCGTTGCATCTTCGACAGTTTGGCACTGCGCTATCGTGAGGTATTCTCCTATCTGCAGGAAATGGCAGAATTCCCCATCGAAGTGCTCCACATCATCGGCGGCGGCTCAAAGAATGTCTACCTTGACCAGTTCACAGCCAACTCGCTCGGTGTGAAGGTGCTCGCCGGTCCGCAGGAAGGTACCGCCATCGGCAACATCATGCTCCAAGCCAAAGCTTCGGGCGACGTGACCGACATTTGGGACATGCGCCGTATCATTGCCGCCAGCATCGAACTGCAGGAGTTTGAGCCACAAGACAAGTCGGCTTGGGATGCCGCTTACAAGAAATATCTCAGCATAACAGAAAAATAAACCATAAAACCAGAATAACAATGAATGCAGAACAGATTAAAAAGAATTATGAAGTAGCAAAGGAGCGCTATGCCGCTCTGGGTGTTGATACAGACAAGGCTATCGAGTTGCTGGAGAAGACTCCTATCTCTCTCCACTGCTGGCAGGCCGACGACGTAGTAGGTTTCGAGCGCAACGTGGCAGCTTCCGGTGGTATCCAAACCACAGGTAACTATCCTGGCAAGGCCCGCAACATCGACGAACTGCGTCAGGACATCGAGAAAGTAAAGTCCATGCTCGCCGGTACATTCCGTCTGAACCTGCACGAGACCTACGGAGAATTCGGCGGCAAGTTCGTTGACCGCGACCAGGTAGGCGTTGAGCACTTCCAGGGCTGGATGCAGTGGGGCAAGGAGCACGACATGAAGCTCGACTTCAACTCCACCTCTTTCTCTCACCCCAAGAGTGGCAACCTCACCCTTTCCAACCCTGACAAGGAAATCCGCGACTTCTGGATTGAGCACACCAAGCGTTGCCGCCGCATCGCCGATGCCATGGGTAAGTATCAGGGCGACCCCTGTATCATGAACATCTGGGTACACGACGGTAGCAAAGACCTCACTGTTGAAAAGGCACGCTATCGCCAGATTCTGAAAGAGAGCCTCGATGAGATTCTCGCAGAGAAGTTGCCCGACATGAAGTCTTGCCTTGAAGCCAAGCTCTTCGGTATCGGTCTCGAGGCTTACACCGTGGGTTCCAACTACTTCTATACAGGCTATTGCGCCAAGAACGATGTTATCTACACACTCGACACTGGCCACTACGAGCCAACAGAGAACGTGTCAGACGCTGTTTCAGCACTCTTGCTCTACGTTCCCGAACTGATGCTCCACGTTTCTCGTCCAATGCATTGGGATTCTGACCACGTGACATTGTTCGACGACAACACACGCAACCTCTTCTCTGAACTGGTTCGCGCCAATGCCCTCAACCGTGCCCACATCGGTCTCGACTACTTCGACGCTTCCATCAACCGTATCGGTGCATACATCATCGGTGTTCGTGCTGCCCAGAAGTCTCTGCTCCAGGCATTCCTCGAGCCACTCCAGACTCTGCGCAAGTATGAGGACGAAGGCAAGTACTTCGAGCGTCTGGCTCTCCTCGAGGAAGAGAAGACTCTGCCAATGGGTGCCGTTTACGACTACTTCAACCTGAAGAACAACGTGCCTGTAGCTGAAAGCTATCTCGCTGACGTTGAGAAGTATGAGGCTGACGTTCTTTCCAAGAGAAACTAATCGTCAAGAACTGAATTTATAAAAAACACAAGGTCGGAGACCTCAGAGTACTCTGAGATTTCCGGCCTTTTTCATTAAACAATCATGGAAATATTACTAGGATTACTCATCATCGCCATTGGCGCATTCTGTCAGTCAAGCTGCTATGTGCCTATCAATAAAATCAAGGACTGGAGTTGGGAAAGCTACTGGGTGGTACAGGGCTTTTTCGCTTGGCTCATCCTTCCCTTCCTCGGCGCACTGCTTGCCGTACCGGCAGGCCACACACTTTGCGAACTGTTTACCGCCAGCAACCCGTTCAACATCTGCATGACCATTCTCTTCGGAGTGCTGTGGGGTGTAGGAGGTCTCACCTTCGGTCTGTCCATGCGCTATCTTGGCGTGGCTCTGGGCCAGTCAATCGCCCTGGGCACCTGTGCCGGCCTGGGCACCATCATGGGTCCCGTGCTGCTCAACATTTTCTTCCCAGAGATGAATGCCCTGAATTCGCTCACCTTCTCGGTTATCCTCGGCGTAGTAGTTACGCTTGTCGGCATCGCCATTATCGGTGTGGCTGGCTCCATGAAGTCGGCATCGCTGTCGGAAGAAGAGAAGAAGGCTGCCGTGAAAGACTTCAACTTCCCCAAAGGTCTTGCCATCGCCCTCCTTGCAGGTTTCATGAGCGGATGTTTCAATGTAGGTCTTGAGTTTGGCAAAGACATCAACTTCGGCGATCTCACACCCGACATGTACAAGACACTGCCCGCCACCTTCCTCGTGACGCTCGGCGGATTCGTCACCAATGCCATCTACTGTTTCTTCCAGAACAGCAAGAACCACACTTGGGGCGACTACAAGAAAGGCAACGTGTGGGGCAACAACCTCCTTTTCTGCGCCCTTGCAGGTGCCTTGTGGTACAGCCAGTTCTTTGGCCTGTCACTCGGCAAAGGCTTCCTCACAGAGTCGCCCACACTGATGACCCTGTCGTTCTGCATCCTCATGGCACTCAACGTGGTGTTCTCCAATGTATGGGGCATTATCCTGAAGGAATGGAAGGGATGTTCTTCCAAGACCATTGCCGTGCTCATCCTTGGCATCATTGTCCTGGTTGTTTCCTGTTTCCTGCCACAATTGGTATGACACGTAACTAAAGACATACAACAAGCATACGCCATGGAACAAGAACGGCTCTTTTCCATGGCGTTTTTTCATTTCACCTTATGCAACCAATCATTCATACCTCCATCTATGCATCCCCCTGTGGCGACTTGATACTGGGCGATTACCAGGGAAACCTGTGTCTGTGCGACTGGACCAACACCAAACACAGACAACACACAGACCATAAAATCCAACAAGAATTGAATGCTGTTTACCAAGAAGGCACAACAGACCTTATCAAGAAGACGCACAAAGAACTGGATGAATACTTCGCAGGCGTTCGCACCGAATTCGACCTTCCCCTATGGATGACCGGCACCACATTCCAGCAGCGTGTGTGGCAGTCACTCCAACAAATACCCTATGGCAGCACCATCTCCTACCGAGAACAGGCGCAGAGATTAGGCAATCCACTTGCCGTGAGAGCAGTGGCATCCGCCAACGGCAGAAATCCCATCTGCATCATTGTGCCTTGCCACCGCGTGATAGGCAGCAATCGGCAACTCACAGGATTTGCCGGAGGCATTGAAGCCAAACGGTTTCTGCTGGAACTGGAACAAAAACATTCCCCACAAAATTCTATTCTGTTCAAGGGTTACTCTTTATGAGAATGCAGGCACACGGAACGGCGGTTTCGTGTGCCATATCTATTTGCATACATAGAGCGCACACATAAACATTTTCTTCAGTAAACATCTATCACCTGTGGGTGACCATCAAGAATATAACAAGCTACACATTGCCCCTTACAATAATTCCGTGAAAAACATCTATCCCTGTGACAGTACCACGGGAAACGGATTGGCAATTGAAATTATGGCTCTTTCGGGATTGGGAAAGACATCCTATATTATAGCTCAGCTGCAAAAGTCCGTGGTTTGAAATAATAGTATATGCCTGTTTGTTCTAATCGCAAGATGCATTACCTTTGCACCATGAGCAAGCAAACAGCATTTGACTATAAGGTTCTGGCAAGTTACCTTCTTCCTAAAGGCATACTTGAGTTCTTTGACGTGACAGGCGTTAATGAAGACCACACGGGCATTATTGAGGAGACAGACGATAAACGAGTCCTTCTTCACATCTACCTTGACGAGAAAGACACGCGAGAGGAGGAGTGGCATGAGCTCAAGCCTAATGGCTTCACGGAAAGCCGCCAGATTAATGACTGAAGTTTCCCACCCTTAGAAAGGGTGCGTAAAATAACAGTTTCTCAAAAATAA
>CAJKDU010000073.1 GCA_905198745.1 uncultured Prevotella sp.
CCTAAACCACTAGATCCTAAGTCTAGCGCGTCTACCAATTTCGCCACAAGCGCATACGTGGATGCAAAGTTAATGAAATAATTCGATATTGGCAAATTTATTGTTCCTTTTTGGAAAAGTCGTTGGGCGGTTTGTTGTTTTTCATTATTTTTGTAATCAAAATAAGAAGAATGAATAGGTTTAGAATTTTATGTGTGTTGTTTATTGGGTGTTTGGCCAGTTCTGCTTGTTTGGCACAGACGATTAGAACGATGCTGACAAGCGAATTGGCTGAAGGCGACTTGCTGTTTTGCGCTTCCTCGCAGGGCAACCGGATAACTGAAGTGACTGAGGGTTTTGGTGGTATGCAGATAGACCATGTGGCCATTGTTCACCGAAAGGCTGGGCGTGTCTATGCGCTGGAAGCCATTCATAGGGGTGTTTGTCTCACTCCCATCGACAGTCTGCTGCTGAGAAGGGATGCAGTGATAGGAGCAAGGCTTCGCGATACCACAGGTGTGGCACAGTCAGTACAGCGTGCGCTGACCTTCTTGGGGCGTCCTTACGACTTCAACTTTATGCCGGACGACAGTGCGTTTTATTGCAGTGAACTGGTGCAGAAATGTTATCGTTACCTCAATGGGCAACTCGTTTTCCTGCCTATCCCGATGTCTTTTCATGACAAGACGGGCATGATAACCCCTTACTGGAAGGATTATTATGCCCGTCAAGGTTTGCGTGTGCCTGAAGGTGAGCCGGGAAGCAATCCCGGCGATTTGTCACGCAGCAAGGCAGTGATGATTCTTGGCAAGTTGCAACGCCCTAAAGATTGATGTTCACCGATGCTCCTGCCATGACCCAAATGCCTGGTTGAGGGATGCTTCCGAAATCGTAATATCGTTTGTTAAACAGGTTGTTGGCTTCCACATAAGCTTTGTAATGGTCGTCGTTCCATGTCAACCGGATGTCGGTGACGGCATATGGCTGGTAGCCTTTGGCTTGTGCATTGCCTTCACTGTCTTTTACGGTGAAACAGCCTGTGCGTTTCTGAAAGCGGTATTTCACGCTTCCATCCAGTTTCTTCCAGATGTTTACCTCCAGATTAGCCACCAGCTTATGCCTTAGATATTCCAGTGTGGAGCGGCTCTGAATGTTGGCAGGCTCGTCTTTGTCTTGTGTCATATAGGTGTATGCCAGATTCAAGGACTTGAGTATCCGTTGCGATGGAGCCAAATTGCTGAAGTTGATGGATATGTTCGCTTCAGCCCCCAAGGTGTTTATTTTGGTGAAGTTCACTGACTTCCATACTGCATTGTCGCCCTCATTGGTGTCGAAAATCCAGTCTATCATGTTCTTGCAGTGGTTGTAGAACACGCTGGCTGAAGCGGTTATGCCTTCGCCCAGATATTTGAAGCCCCCTTCGAGTGCCTGCAGCTCTTCCGGCTTCAGGTGCTTGTCGGCCTTGTGGCCCCCCACAGAATAGTAGAGCTCAGTGGCTGAGGGCATGCGGAGTGACGAGTTGTAGGAGGCGTAGACCTTGAAGCGGTCGGTGAACCTGTAGTTGGCGTCAATGCCCGGATACACTCTCATGTTCATGTGGTTCCACGAGTTCTTCACCGCCACGATGCCTGTGGAGAGGGTGAAACGGTTGAGCAGGATGTTGTGTTCGAAGGTGAGGCTGATGTTGGTTCGGTTGAGTCCGTTGGTGTAGTCGCGGTCTGTTCCGTGTATATGCTTGGCTTGTTCAAGCGGCTCTCCCAAAGTGGTACTGACTAGGTCTTCGTTGCGCAGTTCGGCACACAATGCCGTGCGTCCAAGCGTCCAGTCGAAATAAGAGTTCAGGTTGACTCCATAGACATCTGTGCGGTGGTAGTTGAATGCCACGCCATACGTGCCGCCTTGTGGCACCACGTTGTCCAGTCCCCTGAAATACTCGAAGCGGTCCATGGTGCGGTTCCAGTAGACCGACGGCTTGAGGCGGAGACGTCCGTGCTTGTTTTCGGCTTGCAGTGCCGTGTAGGTTTTCAGTGTGTGTTCAAACTGGTCGTCCGATCCTGTGCCGTAGAACGTGTTCGAGCCGAAATTGCGGGTGCTCAGTCCCGCATGCCAGTTGACAGCCACGTCGTTGTCGGCATAACTTCCCCCATAGAAAGCTTTGCCGCCCTGGTAGTCGGTGTTGAGTTTTCCTGCCAGGTTGCGGTTGTATCCGTCCGAACGCGTGTAGTTGCCGGAGATGAAATGGGTGAACCGGTCTGATGAAAGATTCATGTTAGCCCCTGTGTTGACATAGCCGTAGCTGCCGCCTTCGGCGTGTGCGGTGATGCTGTTTGCCGTTTTGTGTTTGGTCACGATGTTGATGGCTCCAAGAAGGGAGGAAGTGCCAAACACACGGCCTGCGGGGCCTTCGAGAACTTCGATGCGTTCAATGTCGGAGGCATCAACAGGAAAGTCGAACGCATTGTGCCCGGTCTGCGGGTCACAGATGTTGATGCCGTTGAGAAGGATGGTGATTTGCTCATAGTTGCCGCCCCGTATGCTCACGTCTGTCTGCGCTCCTATGGGGCCGCGTTGGCGCACGTCCACACTCGCCACGTATTTCAGCAAATCGTTTACACTCTGTACGGGCGCTGTTTCAATGTCCTTGCGCTCCAGTACACTCACCATTCTCGCTGCCTGACTTCTCGTCATAGGCGCTCGTGAGCCAGTGATGCTCACCTCATCGAGTGTCACCTCGCGGTGCATGACCGTGGTGTCTGCCTTCACAGGCTTGGTGCTGACGCCTTCTGCCTTGGCATAGGTCAGTGTGGAGGCACTGAGGGTGCCGATGACCACTTCCTTGCCCAGACAGGCGAAAAGCGCATAGCTCTTGCGTGTGAAGTGCTTGAACTTCAGTGGCAGGCTCGATGCTTTTTTGTTGTTGTACATAAGTTAAAATGAATGTTGTTGTTGAAAAAACGGTGCAAAGTTACGAAATAATGTGTAAAAAGAGGTAACTTTGCAGCCCAAAAGCAATAGTTGGATTTTTAAAGATTACGCTTATGAGTATCATGGCTTTTGTGAAGAAATGGACGCTTCCTTGTGCCCTTGCATTGGGCGCCGTGGTCTATCTCGTGTTCAGCAATGTTCCCATTCTCGTGCCTATTGGTAACGCTGTGGGTCCGCACATGCCGGGCGTGTTGCCTTATGTCATCTTCGCAATGCTCTATGTCACTTTCTGCAAGATTCGCATTGACAATCTACGGCCCTGCATCTGGCATTTCATTCTTCAGGGCATACGTACGTTGTTGTCGGGCTTGCTGGTGGTAGCCATAGCCTTCACGCATGATTTTCAGGTGAAACTCTTGCTTGAGGGCGCCTTTATCTGCGTGATTTGCCCCACTGCCGCCGCCGCTCCGGTCATCACAGAGAAGCTGGGCGGAAGCATAGAGTCGCTCACGGTCTACACGCTCATAGCCAATGTGGTCACCTCAATCATCATTCCCCTGTTCTTCCCTATGGTTGAACGTGGTGCTGACATCACCTTTGCTTTCGCCTTTCTGATGATTCTCAAGCGCGTGGTGACGGTGCTCTTGCTGCCTTTATGCCTCGCCTTGCTCACCCGAAGGTTCCTGCCCAAGGTGGCGGCACGCATCAAGGAAACGAAAAACCTTGCTTTCTACATGTGGGCGTTCAACCTGTCTATCTTGATGGGACTCACACTCCACAACATTCTTGTTGCCTCTGTTTCCGGATGGACACTGTTCTTGCTGCTCATCATTCCGCTGGTGGTCACCCTGGTGCAGTTCTCCATAGGCAAGTATGTGGGCAGTTTCTATGGGCAGAGTATCAGTGCCGGACAGGCATTGGGACAGAAGAATACCATGGTGGGCATCTGGCTCACCATCACGTTCCTCAATCCTACGGCTGCCGTAGCCCCGTGTGCCTATGTCATTTGGCAGAACATGGTCAACTCTTGGCAGTTGTGGTATAAGGATAAATATGGCAGGCTGAAGTGGTGAAACGACCTTCTTGTCCGTTCTTATGCTGATGGGCTTGGCTGGATAATGGTGAATACATGCAGGCCGTGAGTGGCTTGCGGTCAAATGATACAGTCCTTTTCTCCCTTCTATAGCCTCGGCTTTTCACCTATACGCACCGCCCGTGGCGTTTTTTTTTCGGCTCGTTCTGAATTTTGTGTGACACATGATGTCGCTTTGTATCTGAAGGGATGAAAATCTCTTTCGAACTGGATATGCTCACAAAACAGCCCGGTTGCAGTATGTTAGTGGCAGAGTAGCGGAGTGCTAATGGCAGACTCGCATTTGGTCCCGTTACCTGGGCACTCATTGCCACGGCCGTGGGCAACGAGTGCCCAAACCGCAGGACTGATTTTGGGCATTCCACTTGAACTTGACAAGTGACGAATCAGTGATAGAAGTGAGGGATGATAACCCATCTATCACGCATCTATCACTCCACTTATGTCGCTTACTGCCAGTAGAATAATGTAAGATATCAAGAAAAGTGATGGGTAGTGGCGAGAAAACGAAAAACTTTTCCTGCGCGTGCGCGCGCGTAAGGGACGTTATCAAACAAGGCTACAAAGTGACGATGTCAGGCAAATGCGGGGCTTTCAGATCATTCTTTTGTCAATCCGAACACCCCTCCCACAAGCATCATTCCACATTCCGGATGAACTTTTCTTTCATCGGTGCGATGTGCGCAAAATCAAGAACATGCCTATTTGATCACACGCTTTTCATGGGGATGTGGGCAATAAGAAGCTTCAAGCCGCGATCCTTGTTTGGCAAACCGGCCAAACATACGGGCAATAAAAAAGGCGTTAGAGTTTCACAATCCCAGCGCCTATAACTAATAAATACATTTAACTTTTACTAATTTGGTCTTTCCGACTCTCACGAGCCCTGCACAATGTTTTTACACATTGGCATTTTTATAATGAAGCAATTATATCTTTAAAAGTTGCACCTTTTTCTGCAATTTGTGGGCAAATTTAGATAAAATTTCCGAGTTATAAGCCAGTTGAGATAAAAAACCTAATA
>CAJKDU010000074.1 GCA_905198745.1 uncultured Prevotella sp.
GTAAAGTTTTTCGTTTTTTCACCACTATCTATCACTTTTCTTGATATCTTACATTTTTCATGCTGATTGCAAGTGAGTTAGATGGAGTGATAGATGCGTGATAGATGGCTAAATATCTATCACTTCTATCACTAATGTGTCACTTGCCAAGTTCAAGTGGAATGCCCAAAATCAGTCTGCTGGTTTGGGCACTGGTTGCAAGTCCGCCACTAACACATCTTTAGTCCGCTACTGATAAGCTGTAACGTGGGCGGTGAGTAACGTTAAATCCATTGTTCCCAAAAATGTTCCGGTGCTTCGACAATGCCGTAACCTGCCGTTAGCGTTCGCCTGTAGGGCGAGTTGCAGGTTCGGCATTAGGCTTTGGCGATAGGGCAAATGCCGACCGGACGGAAAATAAACATGGGTTAAAATAGACTTTTCCCTTTGTGTTGTCTTTTATTCTGATTACCTTTGCAGTTGCAACCGGCAAACAACAGACAATAAGGTTATATATCATATAAAAACAAGCAAAACATTATGGCAACAACACCAGACTTCAAGTATGCTCCTATGTTCCAGATGGGCAAGGACACTACTGAGTATTATCTCCTCTCGAAAGAGGGAGTTTCGGTGGGCGAGTTTGAGGGTAAGCAGATTCTCAAGGTTTCGCCCGAAGCCCTCACCATGCTTTCACAGCAGGCTTTCCACGACGTGGAGTTCATGCTCCGTCGCGAACACAACCTCCAGGTAGCCAAGATTCTCCAGGACCCAGAGGCGTCGGAGAACGACAAGTACGTGGCGCTCCAGTTCCTGCGCAATGCCGAGACTGCCGTCAAGGGCATTCTTCCTTTCTGCCAGGACACCGGCACAGCCATCATCCACGGCGAGAAGGGACAGCGCGTGTGGACCGATTTCGAGGACGAAGAGGCTCTGAGCCGTGGTGTGTACAACACATATACACAGGACAACCTGCGCTATTCGCAGAATGCTCCGCTCAACATGTATGACGAGGTGAACACCCGTTGCAATCTGCCCGCACAGATTGACATTGAGGCAACCGAGGGCGACGAATATCGCTTCGTGATGGTTGCCAAGGGCGGTGGCTCTGCCAACAAGACTTACTTCTATCCCATGACCAAGGCTACCATCCAGAACGAGGGCACCCTGTTGCCCTTCCTCGTGGAGAAAATGAAGAGCCTCGGCACTGCCGCATGCCCTCCTTACCACATCGCCTTTGTCATTGGCGGCACGAGCGCCGAGAAGAACCTGCTCACCGTGAAGCTCGCCAGCATAAAATACTATGACTCGCTGCCCACCACAGGCGACGAGACGGGCCGTGCCTTCCGCGACATCGACCTTGAGGAAAAGCTGCTCAAGGAAGCACAGAAAATAGGTCTCGGTGCACAGTTCGGCGGCAAGTATCTTGCCCACGACATCCGTGTGGTGCGCTTGCCTCGCCATGGAGCCAGCTGCCCCATCGGCATGGGCGTGAGCTGCTCTGCCGACCGCAACATCAAGGCGAAAATCAACAAGGACGGTATCTGGCTCGAAAAGCTCGACACCAACCCCGAAGAACTCATCCCGGAGGAATACTGCAATCCGGGCGAAGGCGGCAAGGGCATAGAGATTGACCTCGACAAGGGCATCGATGCCGTGCGCGCCGAACTCACCAAATATCCCGTAAGCACCCGCGTGAGCCTCAAGGGCACCATCATTGTGGCACGCGACATTGCTCATGCCAAGCTCAAGGCACGTCTGGATGCAGGCGAGGACTTGCCGGCATACTTCAAGAATCACCCCATTCTCTACGCCGGACCGGCCAAGACTCCCGAGGGTTATCCCTGCGGATCGATGGGACCGACCACAGCCAACCGCATGGATCCCTATGTCGACGAGTTCCAGGAGCATGGCGGTTCGCTCGTGATGATTGCCAAGGGCAACCGCGGACAGGTGGTGACAGATGCCTGCAAGAAGCATGGCGGCTTCTATTTGGGCACCATCGGCGGCGTGGCAGCCGTGCTTTCACAGAGCAGCATCAAGAGCATAGAGTGCGTGGAGTATCCAGAGCTCGGCATGGAGGCCGTGTGGAAAATCCGCGTTGAAGACTTCCCGGCGTTTATTCTCGTGGACGACAAGGGCAACGACTTCTTCAAGCAGCTTAAGCCCTGGTGTCCAGCCTGCAGCATGAAATAGTTTTCATAAGTATAAAAATAAGGTTTCGCCCCTGCCGCTTTTCCGTAAGGGAAGTGTCGGGGGCGATTTTGTTTCGGGCAATGCCCGAGGAGCCACAAACTTAACCAATCAGCAACAAAAAGGAAATGAACCTCAACACAATAGGCAACAAAATCAAGGGAACGCCCCATGTAAAGGAAAGCACGGCCTTTTCCATTCTCATCATTATCAGCATCTCGCATTTTCTCAACGACATGATTCAGTCGGTGGTACCGTCCATCTATCCCATCATCAAGTCGGAGTTCGGTTTCACTTTTGCCCAGATAGGCATCATTACGCTGGTGTTCCAGATGACTTCCTCCATTCTTCAGCCTTTCACGGGGCTGTATGCCGACAAGCATCCACGGCCGTATTCCCTGTCGCTGGGCATGTGTTTCACGCTTGTCGGGCTTTTGCTGTTGGCTTTTGCCGGTGGCTTCTGGATGATATTGCTGGCTGTGAGCGTCATTGGTTTCGGCTCGTCGGTGTTTCATCCCGAGGCGTCGCGGGTGGCGCAGTTGGCTTCGGGTGGAAGGAAAAGCCTGGCGCAGTCTATCTTTCAGGTCGGGGGCAATGGCGGTTCAGCCGTAGGGCCCTTGTTGGCAGCCCTCGTTGTGCTTCCCTTCGGCCAGCACTCCATCTCATGTTTTGCTTTGGCTGCCGTGCTGGCTTCTGTCATCATGCTGAGGGTAGGGGCGTGGTATAGCGCCAAACTTGCCTATGCTGCCCGTCATCAGTCGCCCCGCCCGGTGGCAGCCAACCATTTGTCTCGTCGTCAGGTCTATACCACCTTATTTATATTAGTGGTGCTTGTCTTTTCCAAATACTTCTACACGGCGTGCATCACCAGCTACTTCACTTTCTTTCTCATCGACAAGTTCGGTGTTTCCGTGCAGACCTCACAACTCTGTCTCTTTGCCTTTCTCGCAGCGTTTGCCATAGGCACGGTGGCAGGCGGCATGTTTGGCGACCGTTTCGGACGCAAGTATGTCATCTGGTTTTCCATCCTGGGCGCCGCTCCCTTTGCCTTGGTAATGCCGTTTGTGGGACTCGTTTGGACGGTGGTATGCGCTTTCCTCGCGGGACTCATCATTGCTTCCGCCTTCTCGTCAATAGTGGTCTATGCCACTGATCTGATGCCCGACAAGGTGGGACTCATAGCCGGTGTGTTCTTCGGACTTATGTTTGGCTTGGGCGGTCTCGGCTCTGCCTTCTTCGGATGGCTGGCAGATCGTACAAGCATAGAGTACATTTTCAAGGTGAGTGCCTTTCTCCCGCTTCTTGGAATCATAGCAGGTTTATTGCCCAATCTGCAGAAAAAACAATGAGGCTCCTCACGTTGTGCAGGACACGGCAACGTGAATGACATCTGTAAACAGGACCTGAACGTTCGTGGCAATTGCCGGGCTACTGGTCGGCAAAGTGTGGATTGTTCCACTGCATGGCCACGCCGTCGGGCATAACCTGAAAGCCGTGGAGTTCATGAAAAGAGGCGTTGCAACTTTCTTCGGGCATCACGTTGAGATAGAAAAAGTCCTTATAGTGTTCCTTAGCTCTCTCCAGCAATTGAGAGGCGATGCCTCTGTGCCGGTGGGTAGGACTGACGAGCAGGTAGTGAAGGAAGGCTGTCATGCAGCCATCGTCAATGCCACGCACCAGTCCCACCAGGTTGTTTCCGTCCCAATCCGTTTTCTCTGGTATAGAAGGAATAGTGTGTCTGTTCGTTTCCCCGATAAGTGAGGCATACAAGGGCGTTGTCGGTGGTGAGTCAAAGCCGCTGACGGCTGTCTTCCAGGATGGAGAAGATGCGGTCTATGCCCCAGTGAAGTTCATCGTTGAAGCAGTTGAACTTTCCGTTTTCAAGCAGGAAGAGTCCTCCGCTGTTGGATATGCTCCACATTCTGTGGCGCGAATCTTCCTTGCAGTAAATGGCGTCGTTGACAGGGTAGTTGCCGTTCTGCGGATTGAAATAGGTGTAGTTGATGTTTCGGGGATGGCTGAAGTCGCCTTCCATCCTGATGATGCCTGCGTTTTCTGTTGCCACCCAGATGGAGCCGTTGTGGTCTTCGCTGATGCTGCACACGTCGAGGTCCTTGCCGACAGTAAAGCATTGGCCGGAAGGAAGTCTGTAGTTCAAGTGGTGGCGTTCGCCGATGAACATGATGCCTCTCCGTGAGTAGAGCAGTGCCTTGACATAGTTGTCTTTCACGTAGGGGCAGTTGCTCTGGTTCTTCACTTCAGCCTTGCCGTTCTTCACGATGACGATGCCGTGTCCGTTGTTGGCAAACCACAGTTCGCCTTTGGCAGGACTTGCCATGGACGAGTTGTGCGTGTTGAGCACGTCGTAGGGCAGTGAGGCAAAGGCTCCTATCTGGGCGTTGATGTCCACTCTTCCGGTGGCTCTGTTGAACAGCGCCACACCGGACGGAGCCAGCGTGAGCCAAAACAGTTTGCCGTCGTCACTGAATGTCGACTTGATGCGGTTGCTGATCACTCCGTCGGGTATGATTTGGGTTCTGCCAAACCTGTTCTTTCTCGTGTTGATATGGCATAGTCCTTTGTTGACCGTCTGTATCCAGATGTTTCCCCGTCCGTCCGTGCAGAGGTCGGTCACGTTTTCCAGTTTATATTTCTCCGTGTCGCCTATCTCCTGATAGTAGGAGAAGCCTTTCCGGATGTCCTTGCAGTCAATGATGCCGATGCCGTATCTTGAACAGGTCCATATGGTAACGGCTTGCAAGTCATCCACTAACGCCTCGTAAGTCA
>CAJKDU010000075.1 GCA_905198745.1 uncultured Prevotella sp.
ACTGCCAGGACAAGCCGTAGACCTTACTTATGCCGCAGAAAAAGCACTGCCTGCCGTGGTTCACATCAAATTCGTGCAAGACAGCAAGGTGCAAACCATTGAAGTGCAGGATGATCCGTTCGGCGATTTCTTCGACCCATTCGGATTCTTCGGCACACCGCAACAGGGACAGGGCGGCAAGCGCAAGCAGCGCGTGCAGACACCTAAGCAAGAGGGCACCGGTTCGGGTGTCATCATCTCTCCCGACGGATATATCGTCACCAACAACCACGTGGTTGAGGGTGCCGACCAACTCACTGTCACACTCAACGACAACCGCGAGTTCTCCGCACGCATCATCGGTACTGACAAAACGACAGACCTTGCACTCATCAAGGTGGACGGCAAGAACCTGCCGACACTGCCCGTAGGCGATTCTGACAAGCTCAAGGTGGGCGAATGGGTACTGGCTGTGGGCAATCCCTTCAACCTCAACTCTACCGTCACCGCAGGAATCGTGAGCGCCAAGGCTCGTTCCATGGGGGCCAACGGTGTGGAATCGTTCATCCAGACCGACGCCGCCATCAACAGGGGCAACTCGGGTGGCGCATTGGTCAACACCCGCGGTGAACTCGTGGGCATCAATGCCATGATCTACTCGCAGACCGGTAGCTATACAGGCTACGGATTTGCCATTCCTACCACCATCATGAACAAAGTGGTGGCCGACCTCAAGCAATACGGTACCGTGCAGCGCGCCGTACTCAACATTCAGGGTGGCGACGCACGCTCTTATATAGACAGCCAGAAAGAACAAGGCAAGGATGTGGACCTCGGCACCAACGACGGTATCTATATCAACAGTGTTGATCCAGACGGAGCCGGCGCCGACGCTGGCCTGAGCAAGGGCGATGTCATTGTGAGCATTGACGGCAAAAACGTCACCAAGATGGCTGAACTCCAGGAAATCATGGCTGGCAAGCGACCGGGCGACAAGGTGACACTCACCTATCTGCACAACAAGAAGAAAGTGACCAAGACTGTGACACTGAAGAACGCACAGGGCAATACCAAGGTGGTTAAGCAGGCCGATCTCGATGTGCTCGGAGCTACATTCCGTCCTGTGACTGCAGAAACAAAGAAACAACTCAACATCAACTATGGTCTTGAAGTGCTCAAGGTGAACAGCGGTGCCTTGAAGACTCAAGGCATTGCCAAAGGCTTTGTCATCCAGCGTGTCAACGACCAGGCTATGCAGACACTCGACGACATACAGAAGGCTGTGAAAGATGCCTCTACAAGCAAAGAGCCTGTGCTCTACATCCAGGGTGTCTACCCAACCGGCAAGAAAGGCTACTTTGCAGTGCCTCTGCAGAACTAATCTGCCCTACCGGCAACAAGCATAATCATCAAGGCGTGTGGTCCCTACCCGACCACACGCTTTTTTTTGCGCCTTGCCACTATGCCATCCGGCAGAAATAAGTAACTTTGCAGGTAAACCAACAAGACAAAAGAAATGAAACACAAGTTTTTTGCCGTTCTCCTCTTTATCTCACTCACGGGGGGCCATACAGCCACAAGCCAAACGCACAGAGTTCCTGCACATGCAGCCGACATCACCATTCTGCAGCAATGGCATGCAGGCAGCCGGGTGAGCGAGCAAGCCGTGGCTGCCTACGGATTGGAACATTGTTTCACCGCAACGGGAATCACAGACAATGTGTTCCGCCGCATCAACGGCAAATCATACCGCAAGGGATGCCGCGTGCCCCGCTCCCAACTGCGCTACCTGCACATTCTTCACCACACGCTCGACGGTCACACGCAACTCGGCGAACTCATCTGCCACCAGTCCGTGGCAGCCGATCTGCTCTCCATCTTCCGCCAACTCTACCAGGCCCGTTATCCTATAGAGCGAATGGTGCTCATCGACGAATATGGAGCGGAAGACGAACCTTCCATGGCTGCCAACAACACCACCTGCTTCAACTACCGCACTGTGGCAGGAAGTTCAAAACTCTCAGCCCATAGCCTGGGCAAGGCCGTAGACATCAACCCACTCTACAACCCTTGCGTCAAGACTCGCCACGGACATACCACCATACAACCGGCTCGGGGCAAAGCATACACTGACCGCAACCGCAAGTTCAACTACAAGATAGACCGCCAAGACCTCTGCTATCGGCTTTTCCGCCAACACGGATTCACATGGGGCGGTGACTGGCGCTCGCTCAAGGACTACCAGCATTTTGAAAAGACAAGATAACAAAAACGCACCAGCACTTCATTTTTCTGCATTCATTTTCTTTTAATATTCAGACTAAAGTAAAGACATGCAATGAACAACAAGAAGAAAGACATCCTGCTCTCTGTCGCCATTGGCGATATCAGCGGCGTACCCTACGAATTCGAAGGCAGAACCAAGAACTACAACAGCATCGACCTGCTACGACCGGACAACACCTATTCCGACGACAGTGTCTGTACCTTTGCCTGCGCCGAGGCACTGCTCCACCATCTCGACATGGCATCTACACTCTACAAGCGAGGTCGCGAAGACTTCTACCGCGGCTTCGGTGGCAACATGGCAAGGTGGCTTATCTCGCCCGAGGTACCCCCTGCCTATCACTCCTTCGGCAACGGATCTGCCATGCGATGCTCGGCAGCTGCTTTGCTGGCCCACACAGAAGAAGAATGTGTGACACTCGCAACGCAAACAGCATTGCCCACCCACAACCATCCGGAAGGCATAAAAGGAGCCGTTGCCACGGCTCTCGCCATATACCATGCCCTGCAAGGTCGCAACAAGTTCTTTATCCGTCAACAGGTTCTCAACGTCTTCTATCCCTCCTGGAACGGCAGAATATATGCCGACATAAAGCCCTCTTATCCCTTCAACGAGACCTGCCAAATCACTGTGCCGGCAGCCATCATCTGCTTTCTGGAGAGCAACGACTTCACCGACGGTCTCAAACTTGCCATCTCACTTGGCGGCGACGCCGACACACTGGCTGCCATAGCTGCCCCCATGGCATGTGCGTTCTACGGAGAAATGCCACAGCAACTTATCGACAATGCCCTGAAAAAACTGCCTCAATGGATGATTGACATCAACCGGGAAATGAACCAGATGAACGAGAGCACCAAGTAAGGACCTCCTACAGGCACACTACAATCTCAGGATCTATTATTAGTTGATTATCAATACTATACCCTCTAAACGGTAGAAAAAATGACCGTATGGATTCTGTTTAGATACGAAAAGGTGAAGATTTAACGTATTTAACTTTCAATTACATAAAAATCACATAGGTATGTATTGGTTTTGGACGCTTGAACTGACCCAATAATATGATAAAACCGAAAAAAAAGACCATGTAAGGGAGTGAATGATCAGTAGCCATTCCACATATTATTACCTCCATAATGGTTCCGTTTCCCATCCCTGCGGAAAGCCGAGAGCTTTTAAGTCAATTTCAGGAAATCGAATGAACAACCATGTTAGTTTGGATTGCATATCATTATTGGGGGATATAACATTAAGAAAGTACTTGATGATGCAAAGATCAAAGTAAGCACGCATGGAATCTGTTGGCAGTGTTATCCATTCCCCTGCGGGTCTATTGGGAATTGCTGGCTGAATAGCATTCTGCTTGTTCCATACTCTTGAACGATGACCACAGGCATTTCGAGTAACAGCAATAACCGTGAGTCATGACTCAAACACATTGATAGGCAACCCAAAACGTTTTGCTATGCGTTTGCGTATGCGATTTTGTTTAATGTTGCGATAAATGGCATTGACGTTTCCAATAGTAAGCAGTTTTCCTAAAATCCACGATGGTGGGTAAGGTTCTGAGTAGGTTCGTTTGAAATGGAGAATGAACTCCTCTTTAGATTTGCTATATTCCTTGGATATAGCTCGCATTGTTTCATTAAACTTTGAACTATCCAAGAAATAAGAAGAGTCAGTAAGCCAGAAAGGATTGCCAGTCATATCTGCTGTTATTTGCATCACCGCACGTCTGATAGCAATTTCAATCTTTTCTATTTCATTGAACATGAGCAGTCTCAGTTTCTTGTCAAAGCGATAAAGCATCATCACCTTTTTGAATGTTGAACCTTCCTTATACAAATGTGCTGTTTTGGGCATCTTCAACAAAGGATACATATAAGCAGACAATCTGTAATAACCAATGTTGTCAAGGTATTGTATGGCTTTGTTTCTATCACAAATTTGTAAACCTCAAGATTCAAGCAAATTAACGAGATTTTCAGAAGATTCAAACCGTTTTGTAAAGGGAATAAGATTCGCCATATTCAAATGTGTATAAACAAAAAACGCCTCGCACGATTTGAGCATTGTTAAGAGGCTTGGCGAGGACTGACGGTGCAAAGATACGAATAATCATTGATAATACAAACATTTTAGCGAGAAAAAATTCACGCAAAAGTGGAATTCTTTGACATATTTAATAATGTTAAATCAGGGCTTAAAATCATACTTTGTCAGCCAAACAAAGTGGTTTTCAAAGTAAAAGTATTATCTTTGCGATGTCTATACCCATACCGAAAGCCCCAGATGGGCAGAGGTTGGGCAGACATACATATGGTAAAAGGCGTTTTTATACGCTTTGGTTTTGACGCTATAAGAATCTCGCAAATTCAACGACAAGTCAAGAA
>CAJKDU010000076.1 GCA_905198745.1 uncultured Prevotella sp.
TATAGATATTGAATTCTTAGAATTAAACGATAACCCCTAATTTAGCCTTCTTAGTTTGATTTACCACAATTATCACGCTGCAAAGTTAATGTTTTATTATCAATAAACAAAACATTATGCCTACAATATTTACTCTTTTGCACAAAAAATGTGCCATTTAACCACCTTTAGGCCTTTTTATCTTGCCAAAATCAATGGTTTTTAGTACATTTGCCGACAAATAAGAAAGAATGAAGAAAGTATTGTATTTTGTTATCTTGTGTTCCTTCTTGACAACCGCATGCACCCAAAAGAAGAAATACAGGATTGGTGTGTCCCAATGCAGTGAGGATATTTGGAGGGAAAAACTCAACGATGAGATTATCAACAGTGCTTACCTTTACGACAATCTAACGGTGAAGTTGGTTTCAGCCAACGAAAGCGACAAACGACAAGCTGCCCAGATAGATCAGTTTGTCAAGGAAGGTGTAGACCTGCTCATCATCTCTCCCAACAAAAACAACACCATCACGCCAGCCATTGAACGAGCTTACGACAAAGGCATACCTGTTGTTTTACTGGACCGAAAAATCAACTCTAACAAGTACACGGCCTATATTGGTGCAGACAATGTGAACGTGGGACGTGAATTGGGGCGCTATCTGGCCCAGAAAACCGGAGGCAAGGCACGTATCGTAGAAATATTAGGTTTGCCTGGTTCCAGTTCCTCAGCCGAACGCCATCAAGGATTTGTCGAAGCACTGCAAGCTTATCCAGGCATGAAAATAGTGCAACAGCGATACGGCGACTGGCAGCCTAAGTCTGCACGGCTCTGCATGGACAGCGTCCTGAAGAGTGGTGTTGACTTCGATTGTGTGTTTTCCCATAATGACCGCATGGCCATCGCCGCACGCAATGTGGTGGAAGAAAGAGGCATCAAACGCCCCATTACCTATATTGGTGTGGACGGACTGCCCGTGCCTGGAGGAGGTGTGGACAACGTGCGCGACGGAAGACTGGAGGCCAGCTACATCTATCCAACCCGTGGCGATTTGGTGATACAACTCGCTATGACTATTCTCAACCACGAGCCATTCCACAGGATAAACCCTTTGAAAGGGGCACTTATCAGTCAGGAAAACATTGATATTGTCAACGTGCAGACCGATGAACTGAACAAGCAATACTACAGTCTGTTCAAGATGCACGACAAAGCAGACCGCTATCTCACACAGTATAGCCATCAACGCACATTCCTGCTACTGTTTTTTGTAATCATTATCATGCTGTTGGTGATCTTCTTCATGGTTTATCGCAACATCATGTTCAAGCGCCGCTTGGCAGAACGTTCGTCAAACGCGAGGCTGAAATTCTTCACCAACGTGAGCCATGAGTTCCGCACACCACTCACACTCATTGCCGATCCGATAGAGCAGCTCATTGCCGACAGTACCATCAACGACAAGCAACGCGCCTTACTCTTGCTCTCACGCAAGAATGTGAATGTCATGCTCCGGCTTGTCAACGAGATTCTGGACTTCCAAAAGGTTCAGAACGGAAAGATGCAACTCGTGCTTTCACAGTTTAATATAGGCAAAGCCGTTACCGACTGGATGAATGGATTCGCCTTGACAGCCAAAAGAAAGAAGCTCACACTTGAATTGAAAATAGACTCTCCCGTGACCATTATTGCCGACTATTACAAATTGGAGCGCATCTGTTACAATCTTCTAAGCAATGCCATCAAATACACGAAAGAGGGAGGACACATCACCTTCTCGACCTCTGCCGACAACCAAAACCTCACTCTTTCTATCCAGGACACGGGGATAGGCATGACCAAGGAACAGCTCAAACACATTTTCGACAGCTTCTACCAAGTGCAAAGTGGCGTCAACGGCACTGGCATCGGACTGGCGCTTGTCCAGGCATTCACCGACTTGCACCATGGACATGTGACAGTGGAAAGCACGCCAGGTGAAGGTTCGACCTTTCAAGTGACCATTCCATGCAAGCAGGACGGTCCACTAACAGAAATAGACGACAACGCTGTCAACAACGACAGAAAGATATATGCCATGGAAGAAGAGCCTGTCAGTTTGTCGGAAGAACCATCCAAGACTGACCAAATAACGGACCCCGACGAGACAATAGAGCAAAGGCACACCGTGCTTGTCATTGACGACAACAACGATGTGCGCCACTATGTGACTTCACTTCTGTCACCTCAATACACAGTAATTCGTGCCCAAGACGGAACCGAAGGCTTGCAAAAGGCTATAAAAGAAGTTCCTGACATCATTATCTGTGATGTGATGATGCCTGGCATCAGCGGCTTGGAAGTGTGCAGTCAGTTGAAAAAGGAGACCGCCACCAGCCATATTCCAGTCATTCTGCTCACTGCACGCAGCATGGAAGACCAACAAGTGGAGGGCTACAACTGCGGTGCTGACGCCTACATCACCAAACCTTTCAAAGGAAAAGTGCTCATTGCGCGCGTGAAAAACCTGCTTGACAGTCGCCGTCAGCTCAAGGCGCTCTATACATCCGACGAACCTGTCGAAACGCCAGCCCCCGATGCCGACACCCAATTCATCAACCGCTTCCTTACCATCGTGCTCAGACGCATGGCAGATGCCGACCTGAGTGTGGAGGAAATCAGCAAGGAACTGGGATTAAGTCGTGTGCAGATGTATCGCAAAGTGAAAGCTCTCACAGGCTCAACACCCGTGGAATTGGTTAGAATCACCCGACTCAAGAAAGGCGAACGCCTGTTGCGCCAAGGCGGAAAGACCGTGTCGGAAGTGGCCTACCAGGTAGGATTCTCCTCACCATCTTATTTTGCCAAGTGCTTCAAGGATTACTTTGGACAACAACCCAGCGAGTATTAAAGCCAAGAAAAGGCCTTCCAGACAGAGAAAAATCGTTCAATGTATCATACAAATGATACATTGAACGATTTTTTATTGCCTATGAAACATTGATTATCAGTCGTTGTCTTTTGTTACACTACCTTTGCAGCAACAAAAGACAATACCACTTCATATCTTCAAAAGACACAATTATTACATTAAGGGATTATGCGGTAAAGAAATCGCAAGTTTAGTTTATAAAGTTATATTATATGCATTTTTAGGGACGAGCAGTGATGCTAGTCCCTTTTTCTTTGTATATAGCCCTACCCTTTCCACTAAGTACTGTCATCCACAAGTACACCTTCATCCGTGAAAGCCACGAAAGACCATCAAGCAAACTTCATTCCCGAGCACCAACACAAGCATCCCCTTCACCCATTGAAGACGACAGGACGGAAGTCTAAGTGGAGTGACAGGAAGAAAAAAGAACAGCCAACACTTATACACAAACTGTTGACAAACCACACACTCTCGGCAATCAGAACTTAGGGAATTGCCGATGTGCCTTCATACAAGAATAGAGAGAGAAAAAATAATCAGGGCGCTCAAAGATGACTGTTCAGTTGTCACCTTTGGGCGCCCTGTAATTTTTCAATCGGCCACATTCAACCTTTAGCTCAATTTCAGCATGCGGAGTATCGGCTTGACGGCATCCTTGGCTATGTTGGCATCCACGTCTACCGACGGCCACTCGTTCTTGAGCGTATTGTAGATTTTCTCGAGCGAATTCATTTTCATGTATTCACATTCATTGCAAGAGCAGCCTACCCCACCCTCACTGACTTCTGGCGGCACAGGATAGAAATGCATGTCGGGACAAGTGCGCTGCATTTCATGCAGAATACCAGCCTCTGTAGCCACGATATATTCCTTCTGGTCATGTTCCTGGGCATACTTCAGCATCACAGCTGTAGAGCCCACCACATCTGCTATGGCAAGCACAGGACCCTTGCACTCCAAGTGTGCCATGACCAGTGCGTGAGGATGCTCCTGTTTCAATTTCACAATAGCCTCTACAGAGAAGCGCTCATGCACATGGCAACCGCCTTGCCAGAGCAACATGTCACGGCCTGTCACACTGTTGATATAAGACCCCAGGTTATAGTCAGGACCGAATATGAGTTTCTCATCCTGCGGGAAAGCGTCTACCACCTTCTTGGCATTGCCAGAGGTAACCACCACATCGGTGAGAGCCTTGACGGCAGCTGTGGTGTTGACATAGCTCACAACCTTGTAGCCCGGATGTTCTTCCTTGAATTTCTTCAAGTCGTCAGCTTTGCAGGAGTCTGCGAGCGAGCATCCAGCATTGAGGTCGGGCACGAGTACCAGTTTGTCGGGACTGAGCAGTTTGCAGGTTTCCGCCATGAAGTGCACGCCACACATCACGATTATTTTTGCGTCGGTTTGTGCGGCTTTGCGTGCCAATGCCAGTGAGTCGCCAATGAAGTCTGCCACTTCCTGTATTTCTCCCTTGGTGTAGTAGTGAGCCAGGATGACGGCGTTTTTCTCTTCACACAATCTGCGAATCTCAGACTTAATGTCGAGTGAGTTGTCTACAGGTTCATCGATAAACCCTTTTTCTTCCCATTCTTTCTTTACCATATATTATATTTATCTTT
>CAJKDU010000077.1 GCA_905198745.1 uncultured Prevotella sp.
ACTCATAAATCTACCCTTAATCGTGTATTGGATGATAGTTGCGGATTTTAGGATTTGTTAAAACTACGTAAACGTTTGCATTTGTTTGCGTGCACAGTTCCTTGTTCTGCTTATTTGTCGATAGTTAAAGTGTTATCTTTCAGTTGATATAGTGCGTTGAATATAGCCGTTGTGGGTGCCGTTCTTTCTGTGTTGCGTACAATTTTGTATGTTTTCTTTTCTTTCTTAGGCTTGTCTCTGTGCTCTTTCCGGTTTTCGCTTTTGGCGTTTTTCCTGCCATGGCGTTTTTCCTTCCCATGGGTTTTATGCTCTCAAGCATGCTGGTGCGCTCCGTTTCTTTTCCGTTTATGTGGACTGTTGCCGTGGCTGGCAAAGAGTGTCCGTTTGCCTGGCATACTGTTGTCTGTCCTCGCTTGGACGCCTGTGCAGCGAAAGGCGGCAGACTTTTGCGTCTTTAACGGCTGGGTTACCATAGGCTAATGGCACAGTAAGGAGGCGTAAGTCTGCCACTAAGGAGGCGTAAGTGGCAGACTTACGGTCAGTATCTTGCCGAGATACTCCAGTACTTCTGTAGGAATACTGACTCATGGTCGGCAACAAAAAGCCTTCTGTATGCCCGCAAACCGACCGTGTGTCGGTTCGTGGTGCATGCAGGAGGCCCGTGGACTTCACCCTACGCCTGTTGGCGCATGGTCTTGTCTGTCTATTTGTTCAGATGCTTCTTTCCGTTCATGATGTAAATGCCCTTGAAGTCTTTTCCCACAAGTTGGCCGTTGATGTTGTACTTCTTGCCGTCGGCAGTCTTGTCAGCGTCGACATTGTTGGTGCCTGTTGCGGTAGGCTTTTGGGTCACAATCATTTCTGTTTGCCTTTTAAAAAGACCTCTCATGCCATGATTTGGGGTGTTACTCCAATTCATGGCATGACCAACAAAAAAGCGGGTGCACCATGGTCGGTGCATCCGCTTGTAGGGAATAGATGGTTTGACATCAGTCGTTTACCACTATCTTGTCTGTTTTCTGCGTGCCGTCGGTCAAGGTCACGACGCGTATGTTCACGCCGGGCTGTGGCTTTGAAGCCCTGATGCCGTTGGCGAGAATGTATTCCGTCTTCACCACTGCTGCATGGGCTGTGGTGTGGCTGATGGCAGTTGCGCTTGCCTGGGTGCCGAAGCCGCCCATGGCGTTGGCAGCCCTCACGGTGTAGGTCTTGCCCTCTTCCGTGGCGAAACTCTTGTCTGCAGTCATGGCTACGAAAGCACCGTCGGCAAAGATGGCGTAGACACCGCGGCCGCCTTCGCTTTCCCAAGTGAGCGTTCCGTTGGCCTGCTTCACGCCGGTCACCGCTGTTTGGGCTGTAAGGGTGGTGGGCTGCCAGTCGGTGCCGAGCACGTTGTCAATGGTATATGCCTTGGCTTGGTCGGCGGTGAGGATGGTCTCCATCTCGTTGGTGGTTTTGTCCTTGGTGAACTTGATGACCTTGCTTGCAGGAGAAATCACCTTTCCTGTCTTGTCCATGGTGTTGTACTCCACGAACTTGTCTGCCGGCACGTTCATACCTTGGGTGGTGAAGCGAGAAGAAGCCAGCTTGGCGGGTTGCAGAATGGTGGTGTTGAGGTAAGTCAGGCGCGGCTTGTTGTTCCAGGCGCGACCGAAGTTGAAGTTTTCTGCAGGGCAGTCTATGGTGCAGTGGTCTAACACATAGCCCCATTCGGTGTTGCCGGCCGGAGCAGCAATGGTGCATCCGCCCGTGCCGTTGGCATTTCTTAACTCGTTGACCAGTGTGCATCGGTTGAAGAAGGCGTCGCCTCCACCGCAGAGATAGTCCACGGTGCCGTGAATCTCGGAGTCTTCCCAATAGAATTTTCCGCTGTTGTTGTTGCTGTAATAGGTGTCTTGATAGGAGAGCATCTTCACGTTCTTGCAGATGGTCTGTGTGCCTTTGTCCTGGAGGCACACAGCGCGTCCGGTGCCGTTGCTTCCATAGTAGTCGAGGGCGTTCTGGAGGGTGAGATCCTGCAGGTAGGTGTCCTTGCCGGTGACGAGCAGTGTGGCAGTCACGCTGATGCCCTCGTCCTTCACGTCGGGAGCGTTCTTGATGATGGTGCCGTCCATGCTCTGGCCGATGATGGAAATGTTGTTGGCATAGATGGGCGTGAGCACGGTCTTGCCCAGGTCGTAGGTGCCGTTGGGCAGGAAGAGGGTGGTGCGGTCGTCCTGGCTCTTGCTTTGTGCCACGGCGAGGGTGGCAAGCAGGTGGTCGGCGTTGCCGGCTTCCACCACGTAGTAGCCCTGGGCATTGGGCTGGATGGTGCTGTTCTCGTCGTTCACCACGCAGATGTTATGGAGGTAGGTGGTGCCGCCGAAGGTGAGGGTGAGCGTGCCGCCGTTGCCGCTGTATTCAAGGCTGGCAGACTTGCCGTCGCTTGCAGCTTTGGCGGCGATGGTGGCTGTAAAGCCGTTGTCGTCAGTAGCGGTGATGTCGGATTCGCTGCTGTAGGCGCAAAGGCCGAGCGAGATGTAGGCGTGCTTGCTGACGAGCAGTTTCACGGTGCCGCCTTGGCTGAACGACCAGCCGTGGGTGCCGTCGTGATAACTGCCGTTTGTGGGGTCGAAACCTTCATGGTCTTCGGCATAGAAGTATGGATTGGTGAGCACGTAGTTCATGCGGTTAAAGGTTTCTGCCATCTCCTTGCGGGTCACGATGGCGTAGAGCTTGAGGTTGCCGTTCACCACATCGGCTGTGGTATACTTCCGTCCGCCGTCAGTTTCCTCGAACCATCCGCGGAACTGCATGCTGGTGGGCAACTCGGTTTCGTAAGTCTTGAGTGTGCCGATGGGGTTGCCTTTCTCCACGATGGCTTTGCCGTAGACAGTGCCGTCAGTATTATAATAGGTGAGCGTGAAGTCAGGCTTCCATGTGAAGGTCACCTTGTAGTTCACTATGTTGTCGCCTTTGCTAACGGGTATGGTTGCCACGGTCTGGTTGCTGGCAGCGGCATAGCTCACGGTGCCCAGGGTGCCGTTGGTTGCGGTCAAGTTGGCGAGTGGGTTGCTCTCGGATATCATGGCCTCGGCCTTGGGCAGTTCGATGGTAGCTGCCATGGTGCCGTCTTTCTGCTCTTCAAAGAGTTTGTCGGCCTCGTAGGTCACACCGTTGGCAGTGAACGAGCCGAGCAAAGGTTGCTGCGACATGTCTACCTTGCCGTAGATGTTCAGTTGGAAGAGGTAGGCATTCTGGTTGGTGGTGAGGTTGGTGAAGCGCAGCGTACAGTTGGTGCGGTTCACTTCCACTTCCACGTCGCAGCCGGCAGCCGGATTGGCATAGCTGTCGGACAAGGTGACCCACGTGTTGTCACCGTCGCCCTTGGCTTCCAGTTTCCATCCGCGCTTGCTTCCCGTGGCTCCGTGCTTGAATTTCACTTTTGTCACTGAGGCGAGTGCCGAGGTTTCCACATAAGGCACGCTGCTTTTGTTGGCGCAGAGGTAGCCGCCTTTCCAATCGGGAAACTTGGCTGTGTTGCCGTTGGTTGGACTGATTTGTGTGCCGAGAATCTTGAAAGTAAGGTTCTCCTTGCTGTACTTGGTGCGTACGTTCACTTGCGTCTCGCTTTTCTCGTTGGCGCTTGCCGCGGTCCATTCAGTGAAGTCGGTGGCATATAGCTCCTTCTCCTGAACGTCTTGTGCCCAGACGCACAAGGTGGCGAGTGCCGTGAGGCAGAGGGCAAAGATTCTTTTCGTGTAGTTTTGCATTTTGTTTAGTAATTGGTTTGTTTTTATGTAGGATGTTGTTGCAAAGTTAATAAGAGTGTCTAAAACAATTATTATCCATAGGGCAATTTTTGACGGATAATGGGTAAAATACACAAAAATATCCCGTTTTATTTTCCTTGTTTCCCATTTTGTCGTATATTTGCAGGTGAAATCCTACTTAACTGTATTCGATTATTTTCAATAACATAACATTAATAACAAACTAAAACAAAAGATTATGAAGAAAATTTTTACTTCTATTGTTGTTGCGCTCTGCGCAATGAGTGTTAACGCACAAGAGACCATCGCCGTTGATGCTGCTGATAATTAGGGGTTATCGTTTAATTCTAAGAATTCAATATCTATAGACGAGGGTATGCCT
>CAJKDU010000078.1 GCA_905198745.1 uncultured Prevotella sp.
ACTCCTTAATCTTTTCAATGGCAGGCTGTGCGTTTCTTTTGGCTTCCTTCACCCAATTTACAAGCGAGCCTTCACTAGGAGCAAACCCGAACACCTCACGCAAGAAACTTGCTATACGTCCGTATGGAAGAAACTGCACGACACTGAGATACACGACAAGTGACTTTACGCTTGCATCGTAGACCACATCGTTAGACTTGCGTCTTGGTGCAGTACGAATACGTTCGCCACAATTCTTGCATATCATCACATAGTGGCGTATCTCCTTGATTACCGGCTTCAGTTCTGGAATTGAGATTACTTGCGTTACATAGTCAAGTATGCGTTCTGCATCTGCAAGAGACTCACCACAGTTAGTACAGTAGTTGGGAGCATCGTCCACAATCTTGTCTGGTGCAGAAGAGCAGGACAGTTTATGTCCGTCATGTCCTTCCTGACCGCCAGGCTTCTTGCCACTCGGCTTGCGCAGAGTCTTCGTTCTTCTAATGATTTCATCTTTCATGCTCTCCTTGCTTGGCGGAGTGCTGCTGTTGTCGGAATTTTTCTTGGGCTTCTCGTATTTAGACAGACGCTCTTTAAGTCTTGAATTTTCTTCGTCCTTCTTGCGTATTTGACGATTCAGAGCTTCTATGTTACGGTTCAGTTTGGCAATATCAGCATATTGCTGATCGATGGTTTTACGCATCAACCGCATCTCTGCCGTCATGTCTTGCAGCACTTTTGATATGTCCGTAACTTGCTCTTTCATAGGTATAAAGGTACGAAAAATATCTCACATACGCAAGAAATACAGACACTTTATTTTGTCTTTTTATAGGTCTTTTTGCCGTATATTTCAATCATGGATTAATGGTGCAGTGCTATCGCTGAATAGTTACGAAATGTCGTTTGATTATTAAAAGAAAATAACAACAGGAAAATTAAGCGGCAAGCAAAAAAATCACTAAATTTGCAAAATATGAGGAACGGGAACGCTCTGTCAGTCCACGAACTGACCGATGAAGAGATAGTGGATGCGCTTCGCCATAAGGACGAGCGCGTCACCCGACAGTATTTCTATGAATACTGCCGTATAGCCTATTGCGTGTATAACAAAAAGTATGAACTGGACTACAAGCCGGGCATGGACTTCTTTGCCCTGGCACATGAATACTATCTCGCCCTCGACCGGCGCGACTGGCACCAGCTGGAGGACCGCAAGCCGGGCATGTCGCTCCGCACGTGGATGATAAACGGCTTCCGCTTCGTCATCCTCGACAAGCTGAAAGCCTATCGCCATGAGATGCAGACGGAAAGCTTCGAGCAGCGCGTTGCCGGCAGCCGCCTGCGCTTCGACATTGCCGATGCGGACTACAAGAAGGAGGTGAGACAGATGGTGGAAAGCCTCTGCCGGGAGTTTTTCGGGCGCGACGACAAACCGGCCATCATCCTCAAGATGATTCTCGTGGAGGGCTTCAAGGGGAAGGAAGTGGCGCAGCAGCTGGGCATGACGCCGTCGGCTGTGACCCAGCGCTATCAGAAGCTGATGCGCGATGTGGTGATACCGTATTTCAAGAACTATTACGTAGCGCCCACGGCAGACGCCCCCTTCAGCAAAGTATCATGCATGGCAGAACTGTCCGCGGCTCCGCGCGGTGTTTGTTGTAACAGAGTTTCAATGCCAAAAAATATCATTATGGACAATGCAAAGAGAATCACGCCGGGCAATATCAGGAGTCTGGCAGAGAACGAAATCTTCGTCTTCGGCAGCAACCTCGCCGGAATGCACGGCGGAGGGGCAGCGCGCGCCGCACGCCTTTACTTCGGAGCCGTGATGGGGCAGGGCACAGGCCTCCAGGGCCAGAGCTACGCCATCCCCACGATGCAGGGCGGCACGGAGACCATCCAGCCCTATGTGGATGAATTCATAGCTTTTGCCAAGAGCTATCCGAAGATGAAATTCCTGGTCACGAGGATAGGCTGCGGCATTGCAGGATTTGACGCAGCGGACATTGCGCCGCTGTTCCGCGGAGCCATGAAAGTGCAGAATATCAGTCTGCCGAAAGATTTCTGGGATTGCTTGGACTAAGGTGACAGAGTGTAGACTAGTATCAGAATTCCGTGATGCGTTCGTATCGCATTTCATTTATCTTGCGTAGCTTTTCAAGCCGTTCGGCATTCAGCTTGCCGGCCTTGATGCATTTCCTGTTATACTTCCACCAGTTCAAAAGATTGCGGTTGTCAGGCTTCTTCTTGTCGGGAAGCTGATGATGCTCCTCCACGTAGCTGAGGAGCTCGTTGTAGTGGGCAAGCCATTTTGATTCGTTCTTGCCGATGTCCCTAATACTGTCCATAGTATTAATATGTTAGTAGTCAATGATGTTATAAGTGCAAATGTATGAAAAAAAAGGAAAATGATTAATGTTTTCCGGAAAAAAAGTAATGGTGAATATTCATTTTATGCATACCTTTGCACAAGAATTAAAATAACAGACTCATTATGCAACTTATACAAGACAAACAGTTCGGTGGAGAGCGTCCGCTCTTCGCCTCACACGACCTTCATATCGACAACGTGCTCATCACCGAAGGCGAATCGGCGATAAAGGAATGCAGCAACATCAAGGCGACCAACTGCCGCTTTGAGGGCAACTACCCGTTCTGGCATGTGCACGGCTTCGAGATAAGCGACTGCTATTTTGCCGTGGGCGGACGGTCGGCCCTGTGGTATTGCGACCATCTGAAGATGCGCGACACCGTTATCGATGCGCCGAAGATGTTCCGCGAGATGAGCCATCTCGACTTGAAGAACGTGGTGATGAACGATGCCGACGAGGTGTTCTGGCGCTGCGACAACATACGCATAGAGAACCTCAAGATGCATGGCGGCACCTATCCGTTCATGTTCAGCCATGACGTTTATGTTGATGGATTGGAGAGCGACAGCAAATACGTCTTCCAGTATGCAAGAAACATCGAAGTGCATAATGCGAAGATAACAACAAAAGATGCCTTCTGGGAGGTGGATAACGTCACCGTGTACGACTCCGAGCTGAACGGTGAATACCTGGGATGGCATTCAAGGAACCTGCGCCTCGTGAACTGCCACATCACCGGCGAGCAACCGCTCTGCTACGCCCACGACCTTATTCTCGAGAACTGCACCTTCGGCGAAGACTGCGACCGCGCTTTTGAATATTCCACGCTCCACGCCGACATCAAGGGCAGCATAACGAACATCAAGAACCCTATGTCGGGCCGCATCGTTGCCGACAAGATAGGCTCCGTGACCATCGACGAGAACATCAAGCAGCCTGCCGACTGCGTGATTGAGGAAAGGAAATAAGAATATGAAATACGACTTCGACAAGATAACGCCGCGACGCGGCACGAACTCATACAAATGGGACAGCACGGACGACAAGGATGTGCTGCCGATGTGGGTGGCCGATATGGATTTCCGTACGGCACCCGTTATTATCGAAACCTTACGGCAACGTGTAGAACATGGTATTTTCGGTTATACTCGAGTACCGGATGCATATTACGAAGCGGTGACAGGCTGGTTTGAACGTCGGCATGGATGGCAAATACGAAAAGAATGGATGATTTGTACCTCCGGAGTTGTTCCGGCAATTTCTGCCGTTATCAAGGCGCTAACCGAGCCGGGTGATAAAGTACTGGTGCAGACTCCGGTTTATAACTGTTTTTTCTCGTCCATCCGCAATAACGGATGTGAGATTATCCGCACCCCTTTGTCTTATGCCCATGATACATTCACGATTGATTATGAGGATTTGGAGAAAAAAGCCGCTGATCCGAAGGTAAAGGTCATGCTGTTGTGTAATCCTCATAATCCCGCTGGAAGGGTATGGACACGTGAGGAACTAAGTCGTATCGGCAAGATCTGTATCCATAATGGCCTAATAGTCGTATCAGATGAGATACATTGCGAACTCGTATTTCCGGGATATACTTTTACACCGTTCGCATCTATCTCAGAAGAATTCCTACGGCATTCCGTGACATGCCTGTCGCCTAGCAAGGCTTTCAATATCGCTGGATTACAAATCGCCAATAT
>CAJKDU010000079.1 GCA_905198745.1 uncultured Prevotella sp.
ACTTTATTTGATGAATTTTAATAACCATGCGATTTTATCGCATCAGTACTAATTCATTATTATTTAAACAAGTTTCCACATCATACACACCCGGCTTTCTGCAAGCTTGGCGTGCGCAACCTGCCTTCAGCAGGAGGTTGCCTTCACGGGTTGGGGATTACGGTTTTTATTCTGTTTTTTAGTTTACTGTTATTGCTTCAGTCCAAGGCACCAAAAGCGAAAGCCTTTGTTCCGCCTTTATTACCATTCGCAAAAATAGTGGAATTATTGTAAAAGACAACCAAAGCGGGTGTTAAATAATATTAATTCAGCCACTAAATTGATTAACGTTACCCGTTGATGCAAAGGAATATACGGCATTTGCTTATAGAATCGTCCACGAGTTGTCATTTCTTTTCACGTTCCACTCACAAGCACATTCCCGTGGGGTTGTCCTGCGGAATCCGCCTGTCAAACCGAACCTGGCAGTCCGGCACGTGCCGTTCCGCTCTTCCTACTTGGGCGCAAAGGTAATAAAATTTGGTAAATTCCCAAGCTTTTTGTTTGGATTTTGTGCCATTTGCCGTAATTTTGCAACAAAAATCAATTGACAACACCTTTATGAAAAGATTTTTGGGAATGGTGCTGGCCGTGCTTTGGGCATGCTTGCCAGCCTCGGCCGTGCTCAAGGAAAGAAACCTCTCGTCCACCCTGTCGGTGCTCCGTGCCGAACTGGAGTCGTCGTTCGGCGAGCAGAAACAGAACATGGCACGCTACTATCAGTTTACAGAGATGCAGCACAAGCAGATGATCTCGCTCATGCAGCGGAGCGACCAGATCAGTCTGATGCTCTATTCGCAGAAGCAGGACTTCACGTTCGACATGACCTATGCCTGCCACGAGGCCACCGACCTCTACAAGGAGTTCAACAAGCGGCGCCTGCCCTACGACCAGATTCTGCAGAAGATGAACAGTGAGATTGAGCGCTACACCGACCTGATCAACTCGCTGATGACCATTCCTCCACGCGTGGGCGACGCCAACATGCCGCCCAAGGCCCTGAAGAACTTCAAGCCCATGCGCCCCATGAAGGGCGCCAGGAAGCACCAGCCCTTCATGCTCGACAAGCAGGGACAGGCCGACCGTGCCGCCTGCCTGGGCTATGCCATAGCCCTGCGCCGCAACCTGGAGAAGATGAAGGAAACCGTCATCCAGGACAGTGAGCACTACAAGATGATTTCGAAGAAGCTGAAGCAGGGCAACGACTATGCCCTGCAGCGCTACAACGCCATCCAGCACAGCATCTTCATCAACGGCGACGCCAGCTACCTGGAGGTGCTGGGCCAGCTGCCGCGCTACGTGAGCAACGCCAAGCAGGACGCCGACGAGAAGTACACCACCGAGAAGGTGAAGGGCAACAACGGCACCATGCGCACCATCCACTCGCAGTGGCGCGGTCCCATCGTGGTGGGCCTGGTGTTGTTCGTGATGTTCTACATCATCGTGGCTGCCCTGCTGAGCAACGTGCTGGTGCGCTGGCTCGTGCCGAAGCGTTTCCGCACGGAGGAGTTCATGAAGAAGAAGGTGTGCCTCATCCTGGCGGCAGCCATGATCATCTTCGCCATCACCATCATGATTGCCCGCTGCTTCATGTACCACAACTTCTTCCTCATGGCGTCGAAGCTGCTCATCGAGTACTCCTGGCTGCTCTCGGCCATCTTCGTGTCGCTGCTGGTGCGCCTGCCGGGCGACCAGATCAAGAGCGGCTTCCGCATCTACACGCCCATCATGCTGATGTCGTTCATCGTGATAGCCTTCCGCATCATCTTCATCCCCAACAACGTGGTGCAGCTCATCTTCCCGCCCATCCTGCTGCTCTTCACCCTGTGGCAGTGGAACGTGATCACGCGCCACAACGACTACATTCCCAAGAGCGACATCTTCTACACCTGGATTTCGCTCCTGGTGATGGTGGTCTCCACCCTCGTGGCATGGTATGGCTACACGCTGCTCTCCGTGCAGACGCTCATCTGGTGGACCTTCCTGCTCACCTGCATACAGACCATCACCTGCTTCTACGACCTGCTGGCGGTGTATGAGGAGCGCGTGCTCTCGAAGAAAATCGGCGAGGACCTGGGCAGCCATCCCATCAACATGCACATCAACATACTGGAGGTGATACGCACCCGGCACGAGAAGCACATCAACAAGACCTGGGCCTACGACCTGGTGTCGATGGTGGTGGTGCCGGTGATCGGCGTGTTCTCCATCTTCTTCTCCATCTGGTGGGCGGCCGACGTGTTCGACCTCACCGAGACGGTGGTGAAAATCATGACGACCAACTTCCTCAACGTGCCCGACGTGGTGCAGCTTTCGCTCCTCAAACTGGTCATGGTGGCGTCGCAGTTCTTCGTGTTCCGCTATCTCAACTACCTCATCAAGGCGCTCTACCACAAGTATCACAAGTCGAAGATCGTGGTCAACGGCAAGCCTAACTTCACACTCGCCAACAACATCATAGCCATCTGCGTATGGGGCACCTACTTCATCATATCCATCAAGATGCTCCGCATCCCGTCTACCGCCATTTCGGTCATCTCTGCCGGTCTCGCCACCGGTGTCGGTTTCGCCATGAAGGACTTGCTCGAGAACTTCTTCTACGGCATCTCGCTCATGACGGGACGTGTGCGCGTGGGCGACTTCATCGAGTGCGACGGCATCCGCGGAAAGGTGGACAGCATCACCTACCAGTCTACGCAGGTGGTCACGGCCGACGGCTGCGTGATTGCCTTCCTCAACAGCTCGCTCTTCAGCAAGAACTTCAAGAACATCACCAAGAACCATTCCTACGAACTGGTCACCGTGCCCGTGGGCGTGGCCTATGGCTCCAACATCGACGAGGTGCGCAAGATGCTCATCGAGGCGGTGAAGGGACAGATGAAGAAGGACTCCGACGGACGCGACCTCATCAACACCAAGAAGCCCGTGGGCGTGGTGTTCGACGAGTTTGGCGACAACAGCGTGAACCTCTTCGTCACCTACTGGGTGCTCGTGGAGCAGAAGTTCATCGTCACCGGAGAGGTGAAGGAGGCCATCTACAACACGCTCAACGCCCACCACATCGAGATTCCGTTCCCGCAGCGCGACCTCCACATCCGCAGCGTGGAGGTGCCCGTGCCTGTGGAAAAGCGCGGATAACGAAGCCTTTGAGCTTGGGGCGCATGGCAGCCTGCTAAGGCATAAAAAGGCGGGCTGAAAGCCCAACTTCTACATAGCCCAGGGTAAAGCGTAGCGGCACCCTGGGGATAGAGACAAGCATCATCACGCCCTGTAAGGGCAAAAGTAAGCACAACCGCCTGTGGTTCAAACGCTTTTGCCCTTACAGGGCGTGCCTTTTAACCCCTCGTCACCCAAGGTGTCGCTTCGCTTGCCCCGGACTAAGCACAGACTGGACTTTCAGCCCGCTATTCGGTTTGGACGGCGTGGAGCAACGGAAGGAAGCGAAGATTTGATAGGAGGTTTTATCCTCTACATCTGTGAGCCACCTTTCACAACACCCCTCCTGTCGCAACAGCATAAATCAAGCGTGCTTCCGATGCATTAACATTCGTTAGCAACGTTTTTTTGCACTGTGCAATAAAAACGAAAAAAAGAAACTTGTTTGATGGGACAATGGAAAGAAAGCATAGGAAGAGTGTGCGAAAACCACCTGTTTTTTACCCAACTTTTTGTGTGCAATCGTGACCGTTTAACACGAAATTAACGCGACTTTGGGTCTCGAACTGCACTTTTCATCCTGTTTACGTCTCACTTTCTCTCGCGAGAAACGCCGTTTTCAAAGGTGTCACACTTTTTTGCGCCTTCTACAGGCATAGTCGAAAACACATTTATCCTACTGCACATCAGTAACTTTGCACGCACTTTTGGAATTATTCAAAATGTTAAAAACAGGGGTTTGTGACGTGACACCTTGAAAAATATGCGTGGAGGGTATATTCGTTAATTATTTTAATATA
>CAJKDU010000080.1 GCA_905198745.1 uncultured Prevotella sp.
TGCTGCTATATAGTGTCTATGCTTTTACGCTGCTTTTGCCTGTCGGCCTTGTATTATTTTTTGTTGTGCTGCTATATCGGATGAGCTCGTGATAGCACAGTGCTGTGGTTCAATAGAGAAGCGATATTTATAGTTCTGATTCCTCTCATTATGCATGACAGGATAATAATTTGTCCAGCACTTTTTCGTAGAACAAGACGGACGGCATCAGGAGTCGCTTGGTCTAATAAAATGCCCTGCAAAGGCAAAAGAATGCTGAATCACGATGGTTTACTTTAACTTTTGCCTTTGCAGGGCGTGAAGGTTATGACCGTCTACTATAGGTCTTGCTCATGGGCTTATAGATAAATAGGGCTTTTAGTATGCTTTTCTATGCAAACCAAATACAATAATATTCAATATCACTCCTATTCTCTAAGCCCCATAAAATATTTCGTAGACTATAGTAGATTGTGTTTTGACTATGCTTCTACAATTCCGGCTTCAATCCATTTCTTTGCCAGTTGCAGTGCGTCTTTGTGGGCAGTGGCTTCGTCCACTTCGTATGTCTGAGTGAGGAGTGAGGTGAGGTCGTCTGTAGTGAAGGAAGGTCTGTCTACAATGTTGCTCCAAAGGTAGGCAGAACTCTCGTTCATACTGATGATATTGCTGAAATCGATGTTTTCCTTGCCTTCGGCTACGATGATGCGCTCACCGCATATTTCTCTGAGGTTGAATCCTTTTTTTGCTTTCATTGTTGTTGGTTGTATTTGTTATTTTGTTTTGTAAGTCTTTTCGCTTTACAATGGCTTGAACATCTTGAGCCATATCCTTCGATAGAAGGCGAGCAGATAGCGTCGTAGAGGGAAGAGTGTGGTCCAGACGAGGGAATAGACGCGCCATTTCAGCCCATTTGTGCGGTCGAGTTTGGTTCGTCCCTTGCGGTAGAACCCTATGGCAAATCCCTTGATATCTGCAAGCGAACAGCGCTCTACCCCTATGTTTCCGTCTCCTCTGAGCACCACGTTCTCGCCTTTGATGCTGATGATGCGGTGCAGCACGTAGTGGCCTGGTGTCACTTCTGCCAATACTGCATCACCTTTCTTGATGGTTACGGGTTTGGTGAGCAGTGCCTTATCGCGTCCGTCTTCCAGAAAAGGCCGCATGCTGAAGCCACGTAGACGCAGCGTTACGGTGTGTCTTTCGTTGAGCATCTTCACTACTTCGGGGAGAAACTCACTGTTGTTGAACCTTACTTCTGTTTTATGGATATGGTTTTGTTGCATATTTGTGCGGCTTCCTCATTGGGTCTGCAGTGGAGGGTGTAGATGGCTGTAGTCTCGATGATGTGAGTGATGGTATTGCAAATGTTGTTGAATATGTCCTTGTCCCATTTCATGGTCGAGCAAGCTGGCAGTAAGGAGGCGAATGCCATCACAGGGTGTACTTGTTCTATGCTATTGGTTGTGGCCCTGTCTATGCGTGTAATTGCACCTAATGGAGCTTCTACGTTGCGGTAGCAGGGAGTCTTGCCGCTCCAGGGACTGCCGAATATGTGAGGCTTGCCGTCCACGATGCGTACCACGGGATTGTCGTCGTTCATGAGGTCGCAGTCAGGGATGTGCTTCAGCCAGAGTGCCACTTGGGTGCTCTTGCCTGTGCCGCTCTTGGCTATGAAGGCATAGCCGTAACCGCGGTGGCGCACTAGGGAGGCGTGGATGAGTATGGTTTGCTGACTGCTTCCGGCAAATGCATAGACGAGCATGAGGGCATTGTTGAGTCCGAAACGTTGCATGTCGTGTGTGCCGTTGAGAGCACAACGACAGTCGCTGAAGTCCTTGTTGGTCAGGAGCAGGCAGCAGTCTCTGCCATGCAGGTCTTTGATGATGTATTGGTAACCACCGTCGGTGAGCCTGTCAACAATAGTGTCGCCGTTTCCTGTGTCGAAAGTGCGTATCCGTTCACGCTGGTTCTTGGAAACGGGACGCAGTGTATCGTCTACAGTGAGCTGAAACAGCAATGAGCCATTCAGGGTGTCGGCTGACACTCTGAATGGCTCAAAAGATGGCAGCAAACTCATACTGCCTGCCGTATTGTCGCTGAAAATGATGCTGATGTTAAGTCCGGCTATGCGGAAAAAGTTGGTATCCACAGTTTAGTTCTCGGGTTTAGGTTCCTTGCCGTGCTTGGGTGGCTTGGGCGCTTCTGTCACTTCTTCTTCCACGTATTCCGTGTCTGGCGTGATGGCCGTGAAGTGGAAGTCTTTGGAGGCGAGATACTTCACGTTGAAGTTTTCCTTGCCCATATACTTCTTTTTGATGCGCTCAAATTTCTTGGCGAGGTCTTTCTGTTTCACTTCGCAGAAGATGACACATGTGCGGTGCTTTTGTCCCATGGCATTGAAGTAGCTGTTCATTTGGTAGGAGTAGTCCTCCCGGTTGAGCAGGAAGTTTGTTTTCGAATCTACCCATGCACTGTCTATCACTTGTATGTCGGTGATGTAGACAGTGGAGTCGTTGAACGAGGTTGACACGCCGAAGGCATACACCTTGGGCATCAGTTTGCTTTTTGCCTGTGTGTTCTGTGTTCCGCAGAACATGGTGATGCCGAGTGCCACGGCCATTATTCTGAACAATCTCATGGTTCCTTTTCTTTAGTTTGTCTTAATGATTTTTTATGTTTTTACTGCCCCAGATAAGTCTTGAGCGTTTTGCTGCTTGTGTTGTTTCTGAGTCGTCTGATGGCTTTTTCCTTGATTTGTCTCACACGTTCCCTGGTCAGTCCGTATTTGTCGCCAATTTCTTCGAGCGAGAGTTCCTTTTCGCCGATGCCGAAGAATGCTTTGACCACCAGGGCTTCGCGTTCGGTGAGAGTGCGGAGAGCCTGTGTGATTTCTTCCTTGAGCGACTCGTTGACTAGCTGTCGGTCTGCCATGGGAGAATCGTTGTTGGCGATGACGTCGAGCAGATTGTTCTCTTCGCCGTCTACCAACGGTGCGTCTACAGACACGTGCCTTCCAGGTGCCTTCATGGCGTCTTCTATCTTTTCCTTGGGCAGGTCCACCTCCTCAGCTATTTCCTCGATGTTGGGTTGCCTTTCGTGTTCCTGCTCAAACTTTCCCATCATGCGCTTGATTTTGTTGACCGAGCCCACCTGGTTGAGTGGCAGCCGAACGATGCGGCTTTGTTCTGCTATGGCCTGGAGAATGCTCTGTCGAATCCACCATACGGCATAAGAAATGAACTTGAAACCGCGTGTCTCGTCAAATTTTTCCGCAGCCTTGATGAGTCCCACGTTGCCCTCGTTGATAAGGTCTGGCAGACTGAGTCCCTGGTTTTGGTATTGTTTGGCTACGGACACAACAAACCTCAGATTGGCCTTCGTGAGTTTTTCGAGTGCCTTTCTGTCTCCTTTCTTGATGCGCTGTGCCAGTTCCACCTCTTCCTCGGTAGAGATTAGGTTTTCGTGGCCTATTTCCTGGAGGTATTTCTCCAGCGACGCACTTTCTCGGTTTGTTATAGATTTGGTTATCTTCAGTTGTCTCATGGCGAAATTGTTTTTAGCAGTTGCAAAAATACGTGTTTTTTATTTCTTGTACAAGCAAATGGGCATAAAACTGTGGTGCATGTTGTGTCTTTTGTCATTAGTCTGTGCTTTCGCAGATTGTATTTAGAGCCTTATAACTAACCATAACTTACTATGACTAACTAAGTATAAAGCCTTGATTTTCAATACTCTTTGATTTTTAACACTTTCTGAGTGTTTTTTGGCAGTTCCCGATTTTCCACATATTTTTGCAGCGTATTTCTACCATGGAGAATTTGCGGAGCTTTTATTTTGTCATATCGTGAACGTAGTTGACAAGGGT
>CAJKDU010000081.1 GCA_905198745.1 uncultured Prevotella sp.
AATGTATTTAGATCAAGCTAAAAAACAAGAGATCTTTGGACAGTACGGAAAGTCTAACTCTGATACTGGTTCCGCTGAGAGCCAGATTGCATTGTTCTCATACCGTATTTCCCATCTGACGGAACACCTCAAGAAGAACCGTAAAGATCATACTACCGCACGTGCACTGACACAGTTGGTAGGAAAGCGCCGCGCTTTGCTCGACTACTTGTACGACCGCGACATCAACCGCTACCGTGCAATCATCAAGGCTCTCGGCCTCCGCAAGTAATTAAGGAGACCATTTACCTTTATGTGAAGTGAGCATCGCCTGCAAAGACGAGACAAGGCTGCACTCATAGCTTAGGCTATAGTGCAGTCTTTTTGTTTGCAGTCCGGCATACGCAGACTGGTGCCGGCAAGCCGGAAAACCAACGAGGGGCAGCAATTGGAACATTTGTTCCATGCTGCCCCTCGGGTGTTTGGTTATGTGGAGTACGGCAGGTATTACTGCGCGTCTTGCTGGTCTATGGCCTTGATTTTCTGCTTGACCAGTTCCATTTCGTCCTTGAGTTTCTGCACCTTGCGGTTCATCTCGTCAATGAGACTGTTGCCTTTCTTGCTGCTGGCATTGAGAAAGCCGAGGTTGTTCTCGTAGGTCTGGACGTCCTGCTTGAGGCCTTCAAAGCGGCGTACGAGCCGTGAACGTTCGCCTTCCAGAGCGTCGGCACCCTTCTGAGCCATGTTCTTGATGTTAGACTTGAAGTTGTCGAGCTTGCGACGGGCTATGCTCACATTGAGTTCCTTGTAGATGCGGTCGAGCTGTGCGTGGTATTCCTCATACACCTTGTCTTTCTCCTTGAAGGGCACATGACCGATTTTGTTATACTCCTCGTGGAGTTTCTGCACCATTTCCTGCACGTTGCCTTCTGTTTCAGCAGTGATGGCCTTGAGTTTCTCTATCACTTCCTGTTTCTTAGCCAAGTTGGCTTTCTCCTCGCCACGTGTTCCGGCATTGGCGGCATTGCGTGCATCGAAGAACTTGTTGCATGCAGCCTGGAAATCAGTCCACAACTGTTCGCCCATTTTCTTGGGCACCATGCCTATGGTCTTCCATTCCTTCTGAAGCGCCACGAGTTTGTCGCTCGTCGATTTCCAGTCAGTACTGTCCTGCAGGGCCTGAGCTTTTTCCACGAGGGCCTGCTTGCGGGCAGCATTGTCAGCAAACTTCTCCTTGAGTTGCTTGAAGTATTCGCCCTTACGGCCAAAGAAGTCGTCGCAAGCAGCGCGGAAGCGCTCGAATATCTTGACGTTCATCTTTTGCGGAGCAAAGCCTATGGTCTTCCACTCAGCCTGGATGTCAATGATTTCTTTTGTGCGTTTCTCCCAGTCGGAAGAATTGGCATTGGGCTGTGCAGCCACAGCCTCGGCTTTCTCACAGAGGGCAGTCTTGCGGGCAAGATTTTCCTCTTCCTTACCTCTCAGTTCCTCGAAGTGCTGCTGATGTCGCTTGTTAATAACAGTGGAAGCAGCCTTGAAACGGTTCCAGATGTCCTCGCGGAGCTCCTTGGCCACAGGTCCCACTTCGCGATACTGCTGATGCAATTCCTGCAGTTGGTGGAAGGCGCTGATGATGTCTTCCTGGTCGGCAAGTTTTTCGGCAGCCTCGCAGAGTTTGGTTTTGAGTTCAAGGTTCTTCTTGAAGTCGTACTCGCGTGCCTCGCTGTTGAGTTTCAGCAGGTCGTAGAACTGCTCCACGTAGAGTTGGTAGTTGCGCCAGAGTTCGCTTGCCCGTTCTGCCGGCACGGCACCGGTCTCTTTCCATTCCTGCTGGAGTTGCTTGAATTCGTTGTATGATTGGTTGGCCTCATCGGGCGATGTGGCCATGTTCTTGATTTTCTCAATGATGTCGAGCTTTTTCTCGAGGTTGGCCTGCTTCTCCTGTTCCTGCTGTTGGAATATCTTGGCACGCTTTTCCTTGACAATGCTCATTTCGGCCTTGAAGGCTTCTTCGTCCTCGTCGGGTGTGACCACATACTTGTCGGGATCTCCGCCCTGCTCGAGGTAAGCTTTCTGCTGTGCCTCGCGCTCGTTGAAGTGGAGTTTGTAGAACACCGTCTTGAGATAGTCTATCTCGTCTTTGCGCGGGTTTTCCTCGCTCTGTGCTATTTCGCGCACGCGATCGAGCACTTCCTTCTTGGTCTTGTAAACTTTTCTGGCGGTTTCGTCCTGGGCTGCCTGAGCTGCCTGGACTGCAGTGTCTACCGCCTTTTCTTCTGCATTTGCGCCCTGCTGGAGGGCCTTTTCTTGAGAGTCCATCATTTCACTTCTTTAGTTGGTGATTTCGAGTTTCCACATAACACTTTGAGGTGCAAACTTATACAAAATTATTGAAACCACCTAATGATTGTGCGTTTTTCTTACCTTTTTGTCGCTAAATCAGCCTTTTGTGACGGAATATCCACCAGCACACGGCGCTGACAAACACGGAAAGTACAAGGGCGAAAAGGAATCCCCACGAGGTGGTTTCGAGGCCATTGATGAGGTTCATGCCGAAGAGGCTGGAGATGAGCGTGGGCACCATCATGATGATGGACACGGTGGTAAGGGTACGCATCACCGTGTTCATGTTGTTGTTGATGATGCTGGAATAGGTGTCCATGGTCGACTCGAGAATGTCGGAATAGATGCTGGTGGTTTCCCTGGCCTGGGTCATCTCGATGTTGACGTCCTCAATAAGGTCGGCGTCGAGTTCGTCCACCTGCAACTTAAACTTCAGTTTGGCAAGCAGATTCTCGTTGCCGCGGATGGAGGTGGTGAAATAGGTGAGCGAGTCTTGAAGACGGCTCAACCCGATAAGCGACTCGTTGTTCACTTCGCGGTCGAGGTTGCGCTTGGCTTTCTCTATCAGACTGTTGATTTGCTTCAGACGCTTGAGGTACCACACGGCAGAGGAAAGGAAAAGACGGAAAATCATGTCCACATAGTCTACGAATCCCTCGCCACGCTTTTGCTGGTAGCTCACGAAGTCTATCATCATGTTGGTCTCGTAATAGCAAACGGTGATAGTCACGTCGCGCTTGTGGATAATGCCAAGCGGCACGGTGGTGTAAGGCGTACGCGAGCGGATTTCCTTGACGTAGGGGATGCGGAGAATGATGAGCATCCAACCGTCGTCGTACTCATAGCGGGCACGCTCGTCGGTATCGCTGATGTCGGAAAGGAAATAATCGGG
>CAJKDU010000082.1 GCA_905198745.1 uncultured Prevotella sp.
GACAAGCCCATTGGCAGAATTAAGTATGCACTAAATTAATTCCGCCAACAGGTACTTACGTATATTTAATGGCGCACTAACAGATGATTAACGGCATGCTAAAAACACGCGAAAACTTTTCGCACAGTCAAGAAATTTATATGGCAAACGGTTGGAGTTGCATGCCTAATGCTGCTATTTTGGTCGTCGAATGGCATTTGTCGGAATTACTGCTTAGAGATGATGTCTTGTTGTCGTGTTTTTTCAAAGACAATATGAAGTTTTAGAGTTATTGATGGCATTTGTTGCTTGTGCTTTGTAACACAAATGTAACATCTGTTTAAACACCCTGTAATATTGCCCCTCTACCTTTGCACCCGAGAAACAAAAATACGTAACAATATGAGTACCATTTATCTCTGCATCGTCGTTTTCCTGCTGTGTTTGGCAGTGTTCGACCTGTTTGTAGGTGTGAGCAACGACGCCGTGAACTTCCTTAACTCTGCGGTGGGCGCCAAGGTGGCCAAGTTCCGCACCATTATTATCGTCGCCTCCGTGGGTGTGCTCATCGGGGCGGTCATGTCGTCGGGCATGATGGACGTGGCTCGCCACGGCATTATGAACCCCTCCCACTATTCATTTGCCGAAGTGATGACCATTTTCCTGGCGGTTATGGTCACCGATGTGGTGGTGCTCGACGTGTTCAACACCATGGGCATGCCGACCTCCACTACCGTATCGCTTGTCTTCGAACTCCTGGGCGGTACCTTCATTCTTGCCCTGCTCAAGGTGATTGGCAACGACTCGCTGGATTATGGCGACCTCCTCAACTCCGACAAGGCACTGAGCGTCATCATAGCCATTTTCGTATCGGTGGCAATAGCCTTTGTCTTCGGTGTCATCGTGCAGTGGATATCGCGTCTCGTGTTCACCTTCAACTATCGTCGTCATCTGCGCTACACCGTGGCCATCTTCGGTGGTATCGCCTTTACAGCACTTGCCTATTTCATCTTTATCAAGGGACTCGGCAAGTCTCCCTATATCAGCGCTTCATCGCGCGACTGGATTGACGCCAACACGTTCCCTCTCATGTGCGGCATTTTCCTGATTTCCACGGTGTTGGCAGAGCTGCTCTATCTGCTGCGCGTCAACGTGTTTAGGGTGGTGGTGCTCATGGGTACCTTTGCGCTTGCCATGGCCTTTGCTGGCAACGACTTGGTCAACTTCATCGGTGTTCCGCTTGCCGGACTCGACTCCTTCAACGACTGGCTCGCACATGGCGCCGACCCCGACACGTTCATGATGACCTCTCTCTCCGAGAGTGCCAAGACTCCGCCTCTTTTCCTGCTGGGCGCCGGCATCATCATGATTATCGCCATGACCACGTCGAAGAAAGCCCAGAACGTCATCAAGACCAGTGTAGACTTGAGCCGTCAGGACGAGGGCGATCAGATGTTCGGTTCTTCCAAGGCCGCGCGGAGCATTGTGCGTGTGGCACAGGATATGGGCGACAGTCTTGCCAACATCATTCCTCTCAAGACACAGTGCTGGATAGACTCCCGTTTCAACAAGAAGGAAGTGATCTTGTCCGACGATGCCGCGTTCGACATGATACGTGCAGCCATCAACCTCGTGCTCTCCGCCATGCTCATCATCGTCGGTACCAACTATAAACTTCCCCTTTCCACCACCTATGTCACCTTCATGGTGGCCATGGGTACTTCGCTTGCCGACCGTGCCTGGACCCGCGAAAGTGCCGTGTTCCGCATCACGGGCGTGCTGAGCGTTATCGGTGGCTGGTTTCTTACTGGTGCGGTGGCATTCTGCGTGTGCGCACTGGTATGCCTCGCCATGCATTTCGGAGGTTTCGCAGTGATGTTCGCCTTCATGGCGCTCGACATCTTCCTGCTCATCCGCAGCAGTCGTCAGTATAACCGCAAGTCGAAGGAATCGAAGACCGACGTGTTCCGCTTGATGATGCGCACCAAGGATCCCGAAATCGTTTGGGATCTCCTCTCCAAGCGCGTGAGCCGCACACAGAGTTTCGTGTGTCGCTTTGCCCTGAAGGAGTTCTTCCTCATTCTTGACGCCTTTAGCGCACAAAGCGTGAAAGATCTGCGCCGTGCCGACCGTGAGCTTCGCGACGAACAACTCATTCTCAAGAAACTTCGCAAACAGGAGATGATTGCCCTCAAGCGGATACCCCAGGATATGGCACTTGAACGAAACACTTGGTTCCACATTGGTGCCAACAGTGACCAGCAGTTTGTCTACTGCCTGCGCCGTATGCTCGAGCCTATCCGTGAGCACGTGGACAACAATTTCAATCCGCTACCTGAGTCCTATATCGCGGAGTTCGACCCTATTCGCAAGCAAGTAGCCGACCTTATGTCGCAGTCGGAGAGCATGATAAGCACAGGCCGCTACGATAACTACACCAATGTACTTGCTGAGGCCGAACGTTGCAAGAACGAACTGAGTGTGGTGCGCAAGCATCACATAGACCGCATGTCGCAGGAACAGGGCAACACACACCTACAGGTGTCGCTTGTCTATCTCAATGTGCTTCAGGAAACTCAGGAGTTCCTCGGCATCATGCGTCATCAGCTTCGTGCCGCCCACAAGTTTACCGAATAACGATAAACACCCTTATGCAATAGACCGTTTCAGTTCTTTTCTAATGAAGTATACATTGATTCCGTCAAGCCCGCACCGGTTTGGCGGAAACTTTTTTTGTTCTTCCGGAAATTTCAATCATACCTGATGTGGCAGTACTGGAATGGATTGAATGTCATCTCCGTACCGGATGTTGTCATTCAATATACCTGTTGGAGCTTGAAGATGGCAAACTAAAATAGCAGCAGAGGTCGGTTTCTTCTTGGTCCCACAGCCTGGGCACTCATTGCCACGGCCGTGGGCAATGAGTGCCCAAACGGAGTAGATGATTTTGGGCATTTCGCTTGAATTTGAACTCAAGTTTCGGATTTAGACTTTGAGGTTGAATTTATTGTATAAAAAAGGC
>CAJKDU010000083.1 GCA_905198745.1 uncultured Prevotella sp.
ATATACAACCTTTTACTCATATTTATCAACTTAAATTAATTCCGCCAACGGGTTTTAATACACCAAAACGTCTCGCCGCTTCACAGCCACGAGACGCCACATTAACATATCTACAATTAACCTAAAAACTAACCTATTAGTGTATCTACATGAAAAATTTCTTGTTACTCTTATGACGCATCAAAATGATTCAAGTGGAATACGCGCAAGGATTTTAACATTTGTTATGTCTATCTTATCGTCTTGCCCTGACAGAACTCTGCGAACTGCGTGGCATAGCCGTTGAACACATTGATGTCTACTTCTCCGCGTATGCCCCTTACACGACCATCCGGACAAAGCTGCCAGTAAACCAGTTTCACATCGGGCTTATATTCCCCGTAACGCGCAATCCATATCATGTAGTTGTTCTTTATGTAGGGAGCAGCAGGGAGATACTTGTTGACAAACGACTGGCCAACATACAGGATGGGACGGCAGCCCGTACGGGCCTCCACAATGTTAAGCCAAGTTTGTATGCGGCTAAACATGCTTGCCACGCCACCCATCTGCTCGATTTGCTTCTTGGTAGGCTCCACATCGAGCACTGGCGGCAAGTCGCCCTTGGCGAAGCGGCTGTGCTTAAGGAAGAACTGAGCCTGGGCTGCGGCACCCGAACGATGGGAGAAGAAGTGATAGGAGCCTACACGCAGTCCGTGCTTGCGTGCCTGTACATAGTCGTTGGCGTAGAAAGGATTGCGCAGCGTTCCGCCTTCGGTCGACTTGATGTAGACGAACGAGATGGGATAGTCCACACTGCCGTTTACCCTTTTCTTGCTGATGGTGCCAAGGTGCACGATGCGTAGCCGCGACCAGTCGATGCCATAGCGACGACGGCCGATGACGTGCTGGTATTTGGAAATGTCGATGCCATAGATACGGTCGGAGGTATAGACCACCCGCTCGCCAAGGTAGCGGTCATGGCGCCACTCGCCGGCACGGATATGCTTGGCGGGTGAAACAGAAAAGCCCCATACATTGCGCTGGTCTGCCGTCCAGTGCCCCTCATAATAGGTGCCGTCTACGGCGGTGAAACTGCCGTGCCCCTGCGCTTCACACTGTCGGGAGAGTTGTCCTTCATAGACTCCTGTGGAATCTATGCGCCGCCCACTCACCAACGTGTCGGCATTCCACACACCTTCAACAGGGCGGTGGCTTGAATCTGTGATGTGGCCCTTGCCTTGCCTTTTTCCGTTTTTCCATTGGCCGGAATAGGCTATGCTGTCGCCTATAGTCAATTCGCCGAAACCTGAAAACTTGCCGTCCTTGAAACCGCCTCTATAGGTGTTGTTTTTCCAAACATAGGTGCCATTGCCGTTCTGTTTGCCTGCCACCCAGAATCCGGAATAGCGTTGCTGGTCCTTACCGGTCCACACGCCATAGCCATCGGGCTTGTCGTCACTGACCTCACCCTTATAGGTTCCGTTCATCCACGGCATGGTCTTGATGCCACATGCCGCCAGCAATAGACTGCACAATATGATTGTCAATATACGTCTCATCGTTACTTCTCCATTTCAAACAATGTTTTTATCTGCCGGGGGCTCACTACCCTGCCTTGGCAGGTCAAGCCCAAGAAACATCCCTGGTGACTGAACACCGGCGACCCGTCGGGCGCAAGCAGAGAGGGGATATTGTGACGGGAGTCTGTGAGCATGTGGCCGGGAGTTATGCGTGCTGTAGCAGTCCGGACATCAAACCCCGCACTGCCCATACCGGCAAAGCCAGGCACAAATACCAGGTCGTCGGCTTTTCCGCTCCATGCCAGCCACTTGTGGAAGTGCTGGGAAGTGGCGTCGTCGGGAGTAGCCTTGTCTTGTGTCTGTACCATCACAAAGCCGTTTCCGTCGCACACTGACAACTGCCGGCAGGGGATGCGCTGGAGTTTTCCCTTGACGTTGCGTGTGAGAAGAGTGAAATCTGTGGTATAGCTTACCGTTAGTCGAGCATGCTGGCTGATATGGCGCAAGCGCTCCAAGAGGTGGGTTACAGAGTCCTTTTCGTGGTTCACCTTGACGGCATATTTCGACACGGCATTGAATCCCTCGTCCTGTACGCTATGAACAGTGAGATAATATTTCAGTTCGGAAGCCTTGTGCTTCAGCGCTTTTTCTTCTTTCTGGAGCTCTTCGGTCTGACGCTCCACAATGTGCTGTGCCAACTTGCTTGCCAAACTGCGCACGCTATCGCCTTTCGCGAGCACATGGGTGATGAGTCTGCCCTTGCACGAGGAAACCCATGTGCTGCCGATTGCCCAGCAAGCGGGGGAATAGGTGACCGAGGAAGCCTCCACGGCAGCCGTGTCCACCTGGTCAAAAAGCGTATCGGCCGTAAGTCCCCGGAAACAGAATAGTGGTTTTCCGCCGACATGAACCGTGTAATACGATCTACATTCCATCACTGCCACGCTATGACACATCCGGTTGCGTGAGGTAGGCCAATAGGCCACTGCCGCCATGACAAGCAGCACAAGCAACACGAAGAACACTGCGCACCCTGCAATGCGCTTCTTGTTTAAAGCCGAAATATTCATCTATCTCTTTGTTTTGAGGCCCTCTCTGCCACTTGTGTAGTGTGGCAGCCGACCATATCAGGCATGGCGGAAACACCCCACAACATGCCTCTATCTTTCATTTTTACAAATATAAAGGGTTTTCACCAAAGCGCCTTGCGGCCTGCCTACTTTTTAAGAGAAAATAACAGAGCGGGCAAAACTTTTGTACGGAATTGTATCTTTTCGCACTTGCCCGGTCCGCTTTCTCACTTCTTTTCATTACCTTTGCAACCAAAATCAATAACTTTAACTATGCCTAAAATCCGCAACTATCATCCAATACACGATTAAGGGTAGATTTATGAG
>CAJKDU010000084.1 GCA_905198745.1 uncultured Prevotella sp.
TTAAATATCAAATATATAACTATAGTTAAGCGATTAATATCGCATCACTAGTATTTCCTAATCAACAATAAACTAAACAAGCATATTATGGTCGCAAGGAAGACAAACTCACGCAAGGCGGCTAACAAGAAAGCAGCCAAGCCCCAACACATCGGACTGGTCAAGAACGACGCCTATCTGGAACCCTACGAGGATGCCATCAGAGGCAGACATGAACACGCCCTGTGGAAACTCGGCCAACTCACCAAGGGCGGCAAGAAACCTCTTGCCGACTTTGCCAACGGCTACGAATACTACGGGCTGCACCGGACGGCAAGAGGATGGGTGTTCAGAGAGTGGGCACCCAACGCCACTGCCATCTATCTGGTGGGCGACTTCAACGGATGGAGCGAAAGCCCCAAGTATGCCGCCAAGCGCATTGAGGGCACCGGCAACTGGGAACTCAAACTCGGCAGCCGGGCCATGAAACATGGCGACCTCTACAAGATGCACGTCTACTGGGAAGGCGGCCACGGCGAGCGCATACCGGCCTGGGCACAGCGTGTGGTGCAGGACGAGCAGACCAAGATATTCTCAGCACAGGTGTGGGCACCGGAAGAACCCTATAAGTGGAAGAAAAAGAAGTTCCGCCCCGTCACATCGCCCTTGCTCATCTACGAGTGTCATATCGGCATGGCGCAAGACGCCGAGAAGGTGGGCACCTACAACGAGTTTCGCGAGCGTGTGCTGCCGCGCATAATTGCCGACGGCTACAACTGCATACAGATAATGGCCATACAGGAGCATCCCTACTATGGATCCTTCGGCTACCACGTGAGCAGTTTCTTTGCCCCTTCATCGCGCTTCGGCACTCCCGAAGAACTCAAGCAACTCATCGATGAGGCTCACCAGCAGGGCATAGCGGTCATCATGGACATTGTGCACAGTCATGCCGTGAAGAACGAGGTGGAAGGACTGGGCAATCTGGCTGGCGACCCCAACCAGTATTTCTATCCCGGCGACCGACATGAACATCCCGCATGGGACAGTCTCTGCTTTGACTACGGCAAGGACGAGGTGATACATTTCCTGCTCTCCAACTGCAAGTATTGGCAGGAGGAATACCATTTCGACGGTTTCCGCTTCGACGGCGTAACCTCCATGCTCTACTATAGTCACGGATTGGGAGAGGCATTCACCAACTATGCAGACTACTTCAACGGCCACGAAGACGACAACGCCATCTGTTACCTCACCCTTGCCAACAAGCTCATCCACGAGGTGAACCCTCACGCCATCACCATAGCCGAAGAAGTGAGCGGCATGCCCGGCTTGGCAGCCAAGTTTGAAGACGGAGGTTATGGGTTCAACTATCGCATGGCCATGAACATACCCGACTTCTGGATCAAGACCATCAAGGAACTTCCCGACGAGCAATGGAAGCCCAGCAGCATCTTCTGGGAAGTGAAAAACAGGCGCGCCGACGAAAAGACCATCAGCTACTGCGAGAGTCATGACCAGGCACTCGTGGGCGACAAGACCATCATCTTCCGCCTGATCGATGCCGACATGTACTGGCACTTCAAGCGGGGCGACGAGAACGAAACCGTGCACCGCGGCATCGCACTCCACAAAATGATTCGGCTGGTTACGGCA